>CAOKWI010000083.1 GCA_948473115.1 uncultured Lachnospiraceae bacterium
TGAATCCAAAGTGTCTCTGAAAGTATTGATATATCAGGCTTTGAAGGAAATGAAAGTATCAGAAACTTGATTCATACGATTTTTGCCAGAAAGAATTGGCTTTTGTCCATGCAGGCACGATTACTCGGTTTTAAATCATTACAAATTGCGAAAAGTCAGGCGGCGACGTGCTGTCCTGCCCTAGGCGGACTTTGGGGGGCGTCCTTAGCGGAGATGAAATCCACTGCCTACGCAGACTATGGCGCGAAGACGCAATTCGCGCCATAGGGACGGTTGGTTTTTAACCGTCCCGTAGTCGTAGTTGGCAGTTAGTTCAGATCCGCGTTGCCCCGTCCGCATAGGACAGGACAGCATGGCGCCGCCGTCCCCTTAGCAAAAAGGTAAGCCGCCCGGTACAATAGGGGCTGAGTAGTTACAGAAAGATTTTTGATGCCGCACTTTATTTCATTATTCCGTCAATTATCTTGTCAAAAGCCTGAATATAATATAAAATATAGAAAATCTATAGTGTGAAGAATGAATCTTTCACATGGCGATTTGTGTCTGCGCGCTGCTGACTGCGGATGAGAGGAAAAGGAGGACTGCTGCATGTTGGAATTCAGGTATGATACACAGCTTCTGATCGAGGGGGAGGATCTGGACGAGGATGCGATCACGGATCATATTACGGAAAATTTTGAGGGGGACTGCCTTTTGGCGGTGGGAGATGAGGAACTGATCAAAATCCACTTCCACACCAACAAGCCCTGGGAGGTGCTGGAATACTGCGCTTCCCTTGGGGAGATCTATGATATTGTGGTGGAGGATATGGACAGGCAGGCCAGGGGGCTGAAAGGATAATATGCTTCCCCAGAAATTTTTAGACAGAATGCAGCGAATGCTGGGTGATGAATATGAAGCTTTTGTAAGCGCGTTTGGCCGGGAAAGATACCAGGCTTTGCGGCTGAACGCCCTGAAAACCGGGGTGAATGCAGGGACTGTCCCGCATTTATCCGGAGTTCCCTGGGCGGGGAACGGCTATTATTATGACGCGTCGGAACAGCCCGGCAAGCACCCGTACCATGCGGCGGGAGTGTACTATATCCAGGAGCCCAGCGCCATGGCGCCTGCGGAGCTTCTGGAGGTGGCACCCGGGGAGCGTGTGCTGGATCTCTGTGCTGCTCCCGGGGGAAAAAGCACTCAGATCGCGGCGAAGATGGGCGGGGAAGGTTTCCTGCTCTGCAATGAGATAAATGCCGCGCGGGCGAAGACCCTTTCCGAAAATGTGGAGCGTATGGGGATCGTGAATGCTTATGTGACCAACGAAACGCCTGCCCGCCTGGCGGAGATCTTTCCGGGATATTTTGATAAAATACTGGTGGATGCACCCTGCTCCGGCGAGGGGATGTTTCGCAAGAACGAGGCGGCCTGTGAGGAATGGAGCCCGGAGAATGTGAGCATGTGCGCCCACAGGCAGGATGAGATATTGGACTGCGCCGCCGGGATGCTGCGGCCCGGCGGAAAACTGGTCTATTCCACCTGCACCTTTGCGCCGGAGGAGAATGAGGGCAGTGTCAGCCGCTTTCTGGAGAGGCACGGGGAATTTCACATTCTTCCCATCGCAAAGGAGAAGCTGGGGCTGGCGGGATGCGACGGCAGCGCCGACTGCCTGGATTATCCTGTGCATGCTGCAGATCCTTTGGAGTATACGCTGCGGCTCTGGCCTCACAAAATAAGAGGGGAAGGACATTTTGCCGCATTGCTTCAAAAGGCGGGGGAATTACCTGAAAAATATCATAGCCCTTCCGGAAACGGTTTTGTGACAGGCGTGTCAGACAGGGATCTGGGAGAATATTATCAGTTCTGCCAGGAAATATCCGGGAGGAGGGAATTGCCTGTCAGACAGGGTCAACAGCGGGTTTACATGAAATTCGGAGATCATATTTATCTGGCTTCCCCCATGATGCCATCGGTGAAGGGCTTAAAAGTACTGCGTCCGGGGCTTCATGTGGGTACTTTGAAAAAGAACCGCTTCGAACCTTCCCACGCGCTGGCGCTTGCCCTCTCACCGGGGGAAGTAAGAAGGACCTGGAATCTGGACGCTTCCGGCTCTGCGGTGACAGCCTACCTGTACGGTCAGACCTTCCCCGCAGAGGGTGAAAAAGGCTGGTATCTGATCTGCGTGGACGGCTTCGGGCTGGGCTGGGGCAAGCTGGCAGGCGGGATCATGAAAAACCATTACCCGAAGGGACTGAGGCGGTATTCATGAAAACAGAGATTATTTACGAGGACAGGGAACTGCTGGTGGTGCGCAAACCGGCCGGTCTGGCGACCCAGACCGCAAGGGTGGGGCAGGCGGATGTGGTCAGCGAATTGAAAAATTATTCCAGAAGTCCTTATCTGGGCATTGTGCATCGGCTGGATCAGCCGGTGGAGGGGCTGCTCGTATTTGCCAGGACCAGGGGTGCGGCGGCAGCCCTGTCAGGACAGTTGGCGGAAGGGACGCTGAATAAACAATACTATGCGGTGATCTGTGGGAAGCCTGTGAGTGAACAGGGAGAACTGGTGGATTACTTGGATAAGGATACACGGAATACGGGACGTGCCGTGGCAGTGGAGGAACAGGAGCGTTTCCGCTTTCCTGATGCAAAGAAGGCGGTTCTGCAGTACCGTCTGCTGCAGTATGTGGAGAAAACAGATCTGTCGCTCATGGAGATCCATATTGTTACAGGGCGTTTTCACCAGATCCGCGTCCAGATGTCCCACGCCGGCATGGCATTGCTGGGCGACGCAAAGTATGGAAATGACGCCATACAGAAAAGGGGAAGGGAGCTGGGGGTCACCCATGTGGCGCTCTGCGCTTATTCCATTGCGTTTTGGCACCCTTCCCAAAAAGAGAAAATGTGCTTTCAGATCAGGCCGGAGAGTAAGGCTTTTTCCGGTTTCTGGTAATACATTTCCGGATCCGAACGACACATATTTTATCTTTTTTTCACCATACTATTTCCTGAGAAAAACGTAGATATGGCAGGGCAGAAAAGTATGATGGGAAAAATATTACAGAACAGGCTGGTTTCACTGCTCCTCATGACAGGAGCAGTCTTTTTTTTCTTAAAGGTCATTACACCGCTGACGGCGCCGGTGCTGCTGGCGCTGCTCTTTGTCACGATCTTTGGACCACTCCTGCAAAAGTGGCAGAGCAGATTGCACCTTCACCGCCAGATCGGTGTCCTGCTGCTGTTGCTTCTGGCGGGTGGTATTCTGGGTATTCTGGTGTGGGTGCTGTTTTCCTGGATCGTGGGCAGCCTGCCTGGCTGGATTTCCGGGCTTGATACCATAGAGCAGGAGGTTTCCGGCATTCTCCATGAGATCTGTCGTCTGGTGGAACAGACTATGGGAATAGACGGGGAATATCTGGAGCAGATGATCCTGATGCGTCTGGGGGAAGGAATTGACTATTTTCAGCTGGAATTTCTGCCGGGTATGCTGTCCCAGTCCCTGGAATATGTGAAAGGCGTTGCGGCCGTTGGGGGCTTCCTGGTCACCTTCCTGATCGCCGCAATCCTGCTGGCAAAGGATTATGATGAAATCATGAACCAGCTGCTGGACAGGGAGGAATGCCATGTGATCCTGGAGATTATCTGCGGCATTGTCCGTTATCTCGCTACCTTTGTAAAAGCCCAGATCATTATCATGAGTGTAATAGGCATCCTGGCGGCGGCTGTCCTGGGGCTCTGTGGTATCCGGCATGGAGTGCTGTGGGGACTGCTGGCGGGAATCCTGGACGCGCTGCCCTTTATCGGTACAGGAATCGTACTGGTTCCGTTGGGAATCCAGCAGATCTTTTACGGAAATTATGGCAGAGCCGTGGCCTGTCTGCTGCTCTATCTCGCCAGTATTTTCCTGAGGGAAATATTGGAGCCCAGGCTGATCGGCCGCCGGGTGGGTGTTCCGGCCATCGCGATCCTGCTGTCTATCTATGCGGGAATCAAGCTGTTCGGCATCTGGGGGATTATTGGCGGTCCTCTTGGTTTTATCATGATACAGCAGTCTTATTTCAGTCTGGAACGGCGGAGAAATCAATTGACGAACCCTCCGGAGTAGACTATGATAGGGATAGAGTGAGGGGGAGAGGAACAGGATGTATCGGAATGACAGGAAAAAGGAAGCGAGAGCTTTAGCGGCCACCTTTCAAAGGTATACGCGTATTATGCTGGATGTGGTGGCCTGTGTATATATTTTGCTGATCCTTGTGGCAATGCCTTTTTATCACCAGGAAGGCTATACCCATATCGGAACGGATAAATCTGTCTTCTTTTTTAAAGCGGCAATCAGCGTGGGAAAGATCGCAGTACCGCTGCTGATACTGCATCTGATCCTTCTGGCGGCGGCTTCCTGGAGGAAGAAAGGGAACGCTTCCAGGTTATGGGAATGTATCAGGACAAATGCGTCTGTCACCGATCTGTTTGCGGTGGCTTACGGTGTCGTCCTTTTGCTGTCCTATGCCTTTTCGCGCTATAAAAGCGAAGCCCTGTGGGGTTCTCCGGGCTGGTATATGGGCTTTTACCGGCAGATGATGCTGGTAGGGGTCTATTTTTATATCTCGAAAAGCTGGAAACCAAAGAAATGGATCTTTTATACAGTCCTGCCCGTATCGGCCGCGGTATTTCTTCTGGAATATCTGAACCGCTTTGATATTTTCCCGCTGGATATGGGGGCTTACGGGCCGCAGTTTATTTCCACCATCGGGAATATCAACTGGTACTGCGGCTACCAGGTATCCGTATTCTTTGCGGGTATGATTCTGCTCTGGCAGGGCATTTCCTATAAAATGTGGCAGAGACTGCTGCTGATGGCTTATGTCATGCTGGGCTTCGCCAGCCTGGTGACCCAGGGCAGCAGCAGCGGTATGGCTGCGCTGGCGGCAGTTTTTCTGGTGATGTTCTGTCTGTCGGTGTCGGACTGTGATAAAATGTGCCGGTTCTGGCAGGAGATGCTGCTGTTTGCCGGCGCGTGCCTGCTGACCTTTGGAATATCGTGCATTGCCAACAGAAAGCTTAATTATAAGGAGCTTTACACAGACATCCTCACTTCGAAAGAAGCAGCCCTGTTTGTGACGATAGTGTCACTTGCCATGCTTGTGCTGGCCACGGTGAACAGAAAGCGGAAAAGCCATCTGGAGGATCTCTGGCGGACGCTGGAAAGGCTCTGTATCATGCTGGCTGTCCTGCTGACAGTGGGATATACGGCGGCGCTGGTTCTCAATACACTGCGCCCGGGCAGTCTTGGTGTGCTTTCGGAGAGCCCCGCTTTTACATTCTCCGACAGCTGGGGCAGCAACAGGGGAGCCACCTGGAAGGCGGGGGCGCTCTGCTTCTGGGAGCAGGACATTCTGCACAAGCTGGTGGGAGTGGGGCCTGATGCCATGGAAGCGTACATATATAACGGAGGCAGTTCACACCTTTTGGAGATTGTCACGGGCACTTTCGACAGGATGAGGCTGACCAATGCCCATAACGAGTGGCTGACGGTCCTTGTCAATACAGGTCTTCTGGGGCTTGTCAGTTATGCGGGGATGATGGTCTCCGCCATGGTGCGCCTGACCGGCAGGAAAGGCGGAAGCCTGATCTCCTGTGCCTGTGGGTTCTGCCTGCTTGGTTACACGGTGAACAACATGTTCAGCTTTCAGCAGTCCATGAACACGGCGGCTATTTTCCTGATGTTGGGGATGGGGGAGGCTTTTCGCAAAAATAATTCCTGAAATTTTCTGTTTTGAGGTAGCGCGGTTCCCGTGGGATATGGTATATTTAGAAGGAGGGGGAACACAAAAATACATACGCCCCTGCAAGTTAGGAGGAGAAAAATGGTTTGTAGTAAGTGTGGAGCAGAGTTGGACAACAATGCGCTGGTATGTCCGACCTGCGGACAGGCGGTACCTGATGAGGCGCGTATTCAGGCACAGGCAGGGGGACAGCCTTTGGCGAAGAAAGAGTTCTTAAAGCTTCCGGCGATGAAGTCCTGCAAGAGTAATATCAATGTATGTGGCATCCTGCTTTATGTTTTTGGAGGAATCAATATTGCCCTGGCGGTAGGCCTGGGGACAGTCCCCATAGACGGAATTATTCTGATCCTGCTGGGTCTGGGCATTCATCTGGGAAAAAGTCGAGTATGTGCACTTCTCTGTGCGGCTTACAGCATATTTAATGTGATCTATATGCTGTACTCAACAGGCAAGGCTGCGGGAGTGTGGATTGTGCTGATCGGTATTGACGCAGTCATCTATACCTTCAAGTACCATTCCGCATGGAATAAGTATAAGAAAGACGGTACTTTGCCTGTGGAAAAGAATTAGGAGTAAAGATTACATATATGATACAATGACCTTATTCGTGAGAGTCAGTGGCCGAATGGCCATCCATCATGAATCGGAGATTCATGCTATCAAGTTAACGGTCGATGAAAAGGAAATCCTCCCACTAATGTGGGAGGATTTCCTTTTCATCGGCGCGACAGGATTTGAACCTGCGACTTCCACGTCCCGAACGTGGCGCTCTACCAAGCTGAGCCACGCGCCGCTGTGAACAGTTACAATAATATATAAAAAGAGATTGATTGTCAAGGGAAAAACGCATAAGATAGAATAAAAAGTGTACCAAGGGTATGCAAGGATTGTCATGAGGAGATCAGGATGAAGAATTGCCTGCAATTATTCGAAAAGCAAACGGTGACATGGTTTCAGGACAGGCTGGGAACCCCTACGCCTGTACAGGAAGTATCATGGCCTGCCATTGCTGCGGGGGGACATGTGCTGGTGTCCGCGCCTACCGGAACAGGCAAGACGCTTTCCGCGTTCCTGGTCTTCCTGGACAGTCTGAAAAAGCAGGCTAAAGAGGGGAGCCTGAAGGGGGAATTGCAGCTGATCTATGTGTCGCCCCTGAAATCATTGGCTGCCGATATACGGGAAAATCTCAGGAAACCCTTGGAGGGGATCGGCGGGGAGGAAATGATTTCTGTGGCGGTCCGCACCGGTGACACGACCCAGCGGGAACGGCAGCAGATGGTGCGGAAGCCGCCCCATATCCTGATCATTACGCCGGAGTCCCTGTACCTGATGCTTACTTCCAAGACAGGACAGAATGTACTGTGTACAGCAAAAGCCATAATCATAGACGAACTTCATGCGTTGATCGATACCAAGAGGGGAGCCCACCTGATGCTTTCCCTGGCTAGGCTGGACACGCTCTGTAAAAGGAATCTCCAGCGCATCGGTCTGTCCGCTACCATTGCCCCGCTGGACAGGGCGGCGGAATATCTGGCTCCGGAAGCAGTGACGGTGGCAGCACCCTCCATGGAAAAGAAGGTACAGCTTCAGATATTGGGGCCTTATGCGGATGTGGGAAAGAGGAGGAAAGACCCTGTCTGGCAGGAACTTGCGGCGCTGGTGTACCAGTACTGCCAGGGGAATCGGAGTGTGATTGCTTTTGTTGAGGGCAGGCGTTATGCGGAGAAGCTTGCATACTATGTGAATCTGCTGGGCGGGGAGAATTTTGCCAGGGTTCATCACGGCAGTCTGTCCAAAGAGCAGCGGCAGGAGGCGGAGGAATCCCTGCGGGAGGGCAGGCTGAGACTTTTGTGCGCCACCTCCTCCATGGAGCTGGGGATCGATGTGGGAGAGATCGACCAGGTGCTTCAGGTGGGGTGCCCCCGCACCATTTCCGGCACCATGCAGAGACTGGGGCGGGCAGGGCATAATCCGTCCAGAACCAGTGTCATGTATCTGTTTCCGAGAACAGCAGCCGAGTGTGTCCTCTGCGGTATGACGGCACAGCTTGCAAGAGAGGGAAGGGTGGAGCGCATCAACCCGCCGGAGGGATGTCTGGATGTATTGGCCCAGCACCTGGTTTCCATGGCGGCGTTCAAGGGATATGAATTAGACGAGGTGATGCAGATCCTTCCCAGGGCGTGGCCGTTTCGGAAGGTCACAAAGGAGGATGTGAAAAGTGTCCTGGAGATGCTGGCGGGGGATTATGAGCACAGGAGAGACGTGCCCGTGCGTCCCCGCATCTTATATGACAGGATTCATGAAAAGGTGGAAGGGGACGGATACAGCCGCATGCTTGCGATCTCTGCAGGAGGTACGATCCCTGACAAGGGACTCTTCACCGTGCGGACGGAAGAGGGTGTGAAGATCGGCGAAGTGGATGAGGAATTTGTCTATGAGACACAGAGAGGTGATCGCTTTATTCTCGGCGCCTTTGCGTGGAAAGTGACAAATATCGGCAGAGATACCGTAACGGTGACACAGGCTCCTGTGGAGGGCGCGAGGCTTCCCTTCTGGAAAGGAGAACTGAAAGGCAGGAACAGGGAGACGGGAGCGTCGTTTGGCAGGATTCTGCGGGGACTGGGGGATGCGGAGCAGGAGGGGAGGCTTGCACAGGCTCTGGGAGTGTTGGGGCTGGATGATGCGGCAGCAAACCTCTCCGCGGGATATCTGTCACGGCAGATAACGGCGACAGGCGGCCTGCCCGATGACAGGACGATCATTGCAGAGCATTTCAGGGACCGCTCGGGCAACAGCCAGTTGATGATCCATTCCGTCTTTGGCCGGCAGGTCAATAGTCCGCTGGCTCTCCTTGCGGCCCAGACGGCCAGGGAAACCCTGGGAATCAATGTGGGAAGCGTGGACGAGGAGGACGGTTTTCTGCTTTACGCCTATGGGGATGAAGCGATGCCGGAAGGACTGCTGCAGAGAATCAGTGCGGAGACTTCGGAAGAGATTCTTTCGGCTATGCTTCCTGCTACGTCTCTCTTTAATATGGCGTTCCGCTACAACTGCGGCAGGGCGCTGATGATGGGTGTCCGCGGAAACGGCCGTCAGCCCTTGTGGATGCAGCGGCTTCGAAGTGCGGAGATGCTGGATCAGGTGGTACGGGAAAGAGAACATCCTCTGATCCGTGAGACCAGGCGGGAATGCATGAATCAGCTCTGGGACGTGGCAGGAGTCAGGGAGATATTGGAGCAGATCCATGCCGGAGAAATCCGGGTAAGGGAGATTTATACAGAGACGGCCTCCCCCATGTCGCTGCCGCTGCAATGGGCACAGGAGGCAGCAGTCATGTACGACTATTCCCCTACGCCCAGAGGAATCCACGCGGCGGTGGAAGAGGCGTTAAAACAGGAAAAGGAACTGGTTCGTCCGGGAGAGGAAGAACTGGCTCAGGTTCAACAGAGGAATAAGCTTCCCGAGGACGAAAAGCAGTTGCACGCCCTTTTGATGACAGAGGGGGATCTGGCGGCGGGAGAACTGGATGTTCCTGTGGAATGGCTGGAAAAGCTGGCAGAGGAGGGACGGGCTGTTTATCTGGAACAGGGTCTCTGGATTGCGGCGGAACAGCAGGAGGAATATGGACTGGCATTGGGGTGTCAGGAGGTGAAACCGGAATGCGTTCTGCCGGCGGCAGATATCGTCCGTAGGATGCTCCGTTACCGGGGCGGGGCAAGTGCGTCCAATGTGGCGAACAGATACGGATGGGAAGAGGAAAAGGCTCGCGGCATTCTGGAGGGGCTCTGTGGGAAGGGCGAAGCTGTCAGGCAGGGGGAAGCGGAGGCAGTGTACTATCATGCCTGGCTATACAGGCGTGCCAGGGTGCAGACCTTGAAAAACCGCAGGGAAGAGATCTCAACCTGTCCGCCTGAAAATTATGTATCCCTGCTGCTCTCCCGTCTGGGGCGCCAAGCGCCGCCGGAAGAATGTTTGAAAGAAGCTGTGGATTCTCTGACAGGCACTGCCTTTCCGGCGGTTGCCTGGGAAGAAGTGATTTTCCCTGCAAGGGTAAGAAATTACAGGGAAGGCCTTCTGGATGCACTTCTTGCCGGAGGGGAATATTTCTGGCATATGGAGGCGGACGGGAGACTGCGCTTTGATCCCACGCAGGACATTGACTGGGACAGGAAACCGGAGATTCCATGGGAAACTCTTGCGGAGCCGGAGAAACTGCTGGCGGAGGCGCTGTCCAGGCGGGGAGCCAGCTTTATGCAGGCATTAAAAGGAATATTGCCGGAGGGAGACTCCCTTTACGATGCGCTGCAATCCCTGCTGGAAAAAGGGATTGTGTGCGCGGACAGCTTTGTGCCGGTGCGGCAATGGCTGAATAAGGAAAAAACACGGAGAGCTCCCGCCAGGCAGCGCGTGAATGTGAGGGTGAAAGCATTGCAGGCAGGGCGGTTTGACCTGGTGCGCCCGCTGCGGGTGTCAGCAGCTTCGGAGCAGATGGACAGGTGCTTTGACCGGTATCTGATCCTGTGCAGGGAGACGGCGGCAGCCTGTGACCTTCCGTGGCAGGAGGCTCTGAATCTTTTGCGCGTCCGGGAATATACGGGACAGGTGAGAAGAGGATATTTTGTGAGAGGATTGTCGGGAGCTCAGTTTATCCGGCGGAAAGATTTTGAAAGTGTAACCCATTTCCTTCTGCACCCGAACAGTGAGGTGGTCTGGCTCAATGCCGTCGATCCTGCGCAGCCCTGGGGGAAACTGCTTCCCCATTATGAGGGAAAGGCTTTTGTCAATGTATCGGGAACCGTGGCAGCCCTTGCAGGCGGCATTCCGGCAGCATTGTTTGAGCGGCAGGGCAGAACCTTCCGTATATTTGAAAAGGATGGTCTGGAAGAAATTCTGCTGCAGTTTGTGGAGGAGTATAAGCGGGGAAGGATCTTCGGGAGCAGAAAGCGCATTGTGGTGAAGGAATATCCGGCGGAAACCGCGGAGATTTTCAGTCAGTGCGGATTTATAAGGGAAATGCAGGATTACTGCCTATATAGGTAGGCGGGAATATATGATATGCAAAAGAATATATACGATTTTGCATATTCGTGAAAGCAGGAGGAAAAAGCAAATGATTCAACAGAAACCGATGTACACTCCGACAGACAAAGAGACAGGAAAAGAAAAACTCCAGGATTTTTTGA
Source organism: uncultured Lachnospiraceae bacterium (assembly GCA_948473115.1). Taxonomy (GTDB): domain Bacteria; phylum Bacillota; class Clostridia; order Lachnospirales; family Lachnospiraceae; genus Acetatifactor. The sequence goes on from CAOKWI010000083.1 coordinate 10,945, forward strand.
ATATGCTGCCAATCCTTCTGATCGTGGCTGGAATCCTGGGAATGCTGATCTCAATTGACAGGTTTGCAATAGCGGTAAAGCCTGCCATGGACTTTGGAGACCTGATGGATAAATATGCTGGTCCTGGTGACCATGTGGAAGGAAGGGTGCTCTATACATACGGGTGCTTTGCGGAATCTTCCATCATCCATGCTGAATACGGCAGAAAGACAGGTGAGACGAAAAGCCGCTATTATTATGCGGTTCCCAGCGCCGACGGCGTTATGATCCTGGAGGTGCCGCTTCGGTACTATGATACCATGGAAACGCTGACGGAGGAGACTTTCGAATACCTGAATGGCGGTACGGAACCTCGGGTCAATGCGCGGATCAACGGTTATGTGGTGAAAAATGATTCTGAAAGCTTACAGCGCATGCTGGAGGAATATCTGGCAACCCTGGGCTTATCCAATCAGGAAATTGCGGATATGGGTGAGGCTTATATCATCAAACAGGATGATGTGATGACGCAGCTGAGAAACCTGTTTGCAGGCTGCTCTATTGTGTTGGCGGCAGGGCTGGTACTGTTGCTGGTCAGGAAAAGGGAAAGGCTGGCAGTATTTTTTGGAAAGAGCAAAAAGAACCTTAGTCCTGAACAGGAGGCCCGTCTGGGAAATATGTTGACACAGATCTTTGTGGACAGGAAAGTGATTTTAAAGCACGTTGCCTCTATTATGGCAGTAGGGCTTATTCTGGCCTCGCTGGTCTGTTATTTTGAGTCTGCCCAAGGCTATCTGGCGGGTTCCGTGATATTGGCTTATGTGGCGGCAGTGCTGCTGGGGCTGTTCCCTTTGGTTGGCAGCAGGGACTATATTATTTTTTATGAACACGGCATGAATTACTGCGGGGAGGCCTTTCTCTATGAAGAGTCCGGATATCCTGAATTTCAGGTGATTCCGCAGAAAAACGGGAAAGTGACAGTGTTTCTTAAATTAAAGAACAGGATATTTAATGTCTCTAATATGGAAAATTTTATGGAGAAATATAAGCGTGCTTATGGAATCCTTTGACAGTCTGAATATGGGCTTTACACCTTGAGGCAGGAATGATAGTATAATAAGCAGACAAAGGAGCAGCGCAATGTATCAGACGATCGTGACATTGAAAAAGGGAGAGGGACGTACTCTCAAGGCAGGCGGCATGTGGGTGTATGACAATGAGATAGATTCCATTCTGGGAGGTTTTGAGAATGGCGATGTGGTGGAGATTCATGATTTTGACGGTTACTGCATGGGTGTCGGCTATATCAACACAAATTCTAAAATTACCCTGCGCCTCCTTTCCCGTAGAAGGGATGCGGTCATCGACACCGCTTTCATGGAACAGCGGGTGCGGGATGCGTGGGAGTACAGGAAACAGACCATAGATATCTCCAGCTGCCGCGTGATCTTCGGTGAGGCAGATTTCCTGCCGGGGATTGTGGTGGACAAGTTTTCTGATGTTCTGGTGGTGGAATCCCTGGCTCTTGGAATCGACAGATGGAAGCCGGTCATAGTGGAAGCTTTGATAAAGATCCTTGCGGAGGATGGGATCACGATTCGCGGAGTATATGAGAGAAGCGACGCGAAAGTCCGTCTCCAGGAAGGGATGGAGCGCAGTAAGGGCTTTATCGGGGAACCCTTTGACACAAAGGTAGAGATCGTGGAAAATGGCGTAAAGTACATTGTGGATGTGGAGGACGGTCAGAAGACGGGCTTTTTTCTGGATCAGAAAAATAACCGCGCTTCTATCCACAAATTCTGTAAAGGGAAAAAGGTGTTGGATTGCTTTACCCACACCGGTTCCTTTGCATTAAATGCGGGAATTGCGGGGGCGGCAAGCGTGCTTGGGGTAGATGCCTCCCAGCTTGCGGTGGATCAGGCGGTGGAAAATGCAAGACTGAACCATTTGGAGGACAGGGTACGGTTTCAGTGTGCTGATGTGTTTGAACTGCTTCCCGAATTGGAGGCAAAGGGAGAGAATTTTGATGTAGTGATCCTGGATCCCCCTGCCTTTACCAAGTCCAGGAATTCCGTGAAAAACGCTGTGAAAGGCTATCGGGAGATCAATCTGCGGGGATTGAAGCTGGTGCGGGACGGAGGATTTCTGGTGACCTGTTCCTGTTCTCATTTTATGGAACCCGATCTCTTTGCCAAGACCGTCAGAGAAGCTGCATCCGGCGCCCACAGGCGCCTGCGCCAGGTGGAGTTTCGCACACAGGCTTGTGATCATCCGATCTTATGGGCGGCAGACCAAAGCTATTACTTGAAATTCTACATTTTTCAGGTGGTAACGGAACGCTGAACTGTTATAATAAATTTGGAAAAGTCTGATATGTGTATTGTTTTTTCCCATTTATCAAAATGAAGGAGGAGCAGGGCATGGAGAAACAGGAAAACATATTTGTCATGGAGCATCCGTTGATTCAGCACAAAATTTCGCAGATCAGGGATGTGAACACAGGAACCAATGAGTTTCGGAAATGTATTGAGGAAATTGCCATGCTGATGGGATATGAAGCGCTCAGGGATCTTCCGCTGGAGGATGTGGAAGTACAGACCCCTATTGAGACCTGCATGAGCCCCAGGATTGCCGGTAAGAAGCTGGCGGTGGTGCCCATCCTGAGGGCGGGACTGGGCATGGTGAACGGGATCCTGGCGCTGGTTCCCAGCGCGAAGGTGGGACACATCGGACTGTACAGGGATCCGGATACCCATGAACCCCATGAGTATTATTGCAAGCTGCCGGAGCCTATCGGCGAGAGAACCATTGTGGTGGTGGATCCCATGCTTGCCACAGGCGGTTCCGGTTCCGAGGCGGTTAACTTTATTAAGCAGCACGGCGGCAGGAACATTAAATTTATGTGTATTATAGCTGCGCCGGAAGGGGTGGAGCGGCTGAGAAAGGATCATCCCGATATCCAGATCTACATAGGGCATATTGACCGCTGCCTGAATGAGCACGCATATATCTGTCCCGGACTGGGGGATGCGGGAGACAGGATATTTGGCACGAAGTAGGGGTACAGAACTGTATAAACAGGACGTAAAAAGGGGAGCCGTGGCTCCCCTTTTTTTAAAAATCAGTAAACGGACTTCCACTCCTCAATGTTGGAAGGATCAAACTTGAAAGGAGCGCCCAGGATGATCTCCGTGCCGCCGTCGCCTGCGGTAACGATCTCATATTCTCCCATGTCGCCTGCGGTGAATTTCTCACCTGCAGCGCCGGTAGCATCGCCATTTACCAGGGCGATAGAGGTGTAAGCACCGAGACGGCCGAGGTCAATGGGGTTCCAGAGGAACATGTAAGGACAGGAGTGGGCATCGTCATCCCCGATATACTCAGCCATTTCAGAAGGCAGGCCGAGACCGGTCAGCTTTACGGAAGACCCCTGATCCTGTAAAACCTTGGCTGCTGCTGCGATACCTACGGTGGTAGGCGCACAGATCACTTTAAGGTCAGGATAGTTGGTCAGCAGGGCCTGTGTTACGTCGGTGGACTTTTGAGGCTCGTCATCGCCGTAAGCCACTTCTACCAGTTCCAGGTTGGCATACTTGGAATCAGATGCGATGATCTCCTTCATGGATTCGATCCATGCGTTCTGATTTGCCGCCTGGGAAGTAGCGGACACGATTGCCCACTGACCCTCGCCGCCGGTCAGGTCATAAACGGCATCCACCAGACACTGTCCGATCTCGTTAACGCCGGCCTGGTTTACATGTACCTGGCGGCTGGCAGTGTTCACGGTGGAGTCAACGGAGCAGATTTTGATACCGGCCGCCTTTGCCTCTTCCAGAGCCGCCTGCAGGGCGTTCTCATCGTTTGCCGCGATACAGATGCTGTCAACCTTCTGGGAGATCAGGGACTGAATGACCGTGATCTGCGCATCGGCAGTTGCGGCTTCAGGATGCTGGATGACGGGGGTGCCGCCCATTGCTTCAACTGCCTGCTTGAAGCCTTCCGCTTCCTTCTCGTTGAAAGGATTGCCTGCGGACTTGGTTACCAGGGCATAAGTTTTTGCGCCTGTGCTGGAGCCGGACGCAGGAGTATCCCCGCCGCCGCAGCCAGCCAGAAGCGTTGCAGCCATTGCGGCTGTCAGCAAAAGACCTAAAAGTTTTTTCTTCATTTTCTTACCTCCCTAAGATGAATGTTTTATATCTAAGCTCCGCGGATGCCATGGTGTGTATGGGGCTCCGGGAACCTGATACCGTATGGGGTGGAACAGTTCGATGTCTGTCGTCTGTGGGACTGTCTGAATGGCTATGCCGGAGCAGGTCATGCTTTGGAGGCCTTTTTCCTTTTCTGGTTTATATGCTGCGTTATGTTGGGCAGCAGAACAGCCAGGATCAGCAGCGCTCCGAGGATGATCAAGATCACCTGGGGATTCATGTTGATCTGTCCCAGTCCTACCCGCAGACAGATGATCACAAAGGCGGAAATAACGCCGCCCAGCAGTTTTCCCTTGCCGCCAGCAGTGGAGATGCCTCCAAATACGGCCATGGCAATGGCGTCCATCTCAAATCCCTTGCCGGTAGTGGTGTTGGCGCCATAGGTGGCGCTGGTCAGGAAGATGGCGGACAGACCGGCCAGAAGTCCCAGCACCGTATAGGATGTGAAGAGCATCCTGTTTACCTTGATACCGGAATAGAAAGCCGTTCTTTCATTACTGCCGATGGCGTAAAGCCTGCGTCCGAAAACCTTTTTATCTGCGATCACCGTAAAGATAACCGCACAGAGGATCACAAGAAAGAACAGGTAGGGAAAAGGTCCGATCTTGCCGGCAATTTTCCGGAAGCCGTCCATGTTGGTCAGGGAGATGGTACCGCCGCTGCCCAGAACAATTTCTGCAATGCCGCGGAAGATGATCTGTGTGCCCAGAGTAATGATCATCGTGGGCAGTTCCCTGAACTTCACGGTCAGCAGACCGTTTACCATGCCACAGACGGTACCTGTCATGAGACCTGCCAGGAGCACGATGGGAAAGGGCATCCCGGCATTGCTGACAATACAGGACATGGTGGCGGACAGACAGACAATGGAACCTACGGAAATATCGATCTCGCCCATCAGCAGAATGTATGCCATGGGAAACAGCAGGAATATTTCCGTCAGATATTTGGGCATTTCACGGAGTACATTTGTAAAGGTGTAAACCGGGGAAATGCATTTGCAAAAGATATTGACTGCGATAAAAAGTAAAAACAACATGCCCTCCCAGCTGACGAGCATTTTCTTTAGGGATCTTTCGGGAACCGCAGCCAGGGTTCTTCCTGATTTTCCTGCCATAACTTACTCCTCCTATATTTCTCTCTTTGCAAGATTTGCCTTATCCATCATGCGTTGGGTCAGTACATTCAGGACGATGACTACGATGATGATGACGCCCTTTATGGTATTCTGGGCAATGGCATCGATACCTACCAGAGGAAGGGCCTTGCCGATGACGGACAGAACCAGGGCACCCAGCAGGGCACAGATGACGGAACCCCGTCCGCCCTTCATGCTGACGCCGCCGATCACGCAGGCGGCGATCACATCCATTTCCTTGGAGGTCTGCATGTTGGGCTGTGCCGATGCGTATATGGAGGTGGCAAGCGCGCCGCACAGGCCGGCAAGTGCCCCCATGATGGTATAGACGGCGATCTTCACATTGGACACATTGATTCCGGAAATCTGTGCCGCTTCCTCGTTGGAGCCTACTGCATAGATATTGCGTCCGAACTTGGTCCACTTCATGAGAATGAAAAATACAATATAACAGAGGATTGTAATTACAATCACATTGTTCAGTACGCCGAAGCCCAGATAGCTTTCCAGGGCAAAATCCTTAAACCTTCCCAGGGCATCCGCACCTGCCCATTGATCCTGTGCTACCAGATAGGCAAGGCCGCGGTATATGTACATGAAGCCCATGGTGGCAATGATGGGTATGACCTTGCCCTTGGCAATGATCAGCCCGATGATCAGCCCGCAGAGGGTGCCGATGGCGATGGCAATGACAAAGCCTAAAAGAGTGCTCTCAATGACATTGTATTTGTACAGCATCCCCACCGTCATGCCGGCCAGGGCCAGGGTAGAGGTAATGGAGATGTCGATTCCTCCGGTCAGCAGCACACACAGCATACCCAGCGCCATAATCATGATGACTGCGTTATTCTTTAATATTTCCATGAAATTCTGGACAGTCAGGAATGCGGGATTCTTGATAGTGACCAGAATGCACAATAATACCAATACAATGACAAGGCTGGCTTCACGGGAACCGGTAATTTTCTTCCAGATCGATTTCTTTTCCATTACTTGTGTCCCTCCTGTTCCGTTCCTTTTTCCATGGCGTAGCTTAAGATGGCTTCCTGTGTGGCATCCGCTCCGGCCAGTTCCCCGGTGACGCGCCCGTTGCACATGACATAAATCCTGTCGCACATGCCCAGGATCTCTGGCATTTCCGAAGAGATCATGATGATGGCAAAGCCTTTGGAGGCCAGATCGCTCATAATCTGGTAAATCTCCGCCTTTGCGCCCACATCCACACCCTTGGTAGGCTCATCCATAATGACAACCTTCATGGAATCCTGGGCAAGGGCCTTGGCTACCACGACTTTTTGCTGGTTTCCGCCGGACAGGGAACCGGCGGTATCAAAGATGCTCACGGCCTTGGTGTCCACTTCTTCCAGAAGCTGTTTGGCAAGGGAACGCTCCGCCGTCTCATCGGCAAAGCCCTTCTTTGCAAGCTTGCCCACAATAGGCAGGGTTACATTCCGTCCCAGTCCCCAGCTTAAGATGAGGCCGGTCTTCTGTCTGTCCTCCGGCAGCAGTATAATGCCGTTTTGCATGGCATCAGTGGGGTCCTTCACGGTAATCTGCTGCCCTTCCAGAAAGATCCTTCCGGCATCGGGTCTGGTGATGCCGCATACGCTTTCCATGACCTCCGTGCGTCCCGCCCCGACCAGTCCGGTAAGGCCGATGATCTCCCCGGCCCGCACATGGAGGCTGACATCCTTGAAATAGCCTGTTCTGGAAAAGCCTTCTATGCGGAACATTTCCTTTCCCGGCCGGATCTCTGATTTGGGGAACAGATCCTTGATTTCCCGACCTACCATGTGTTTGATCAATTCCGCGTTGGTGATGCCGTTTACGTCATAAGTGCCTATGTACTGGGAATCCCGGAAGACGGTCACCCGGCTGGCCAGGCGGTACATATCCTCAAATCTGTGGGAGATGAAGATAATGGATACACCGTTGTCTTTCAGTTTATCTACGATCTTATAGAGTTTTTGGGACTCGTTTGCGGTCAGGGCCGCCGTGGGTTCATCCAGGATAATGATTTTTGCGTGGGTGGATATGGCCTTTGCGATCTCCACCATTTGCTGCTGTGCCACGGAAAGGGCTCCCATCTCGGCGGTGGACTTGAAGTCCGCATCCAGCTGGTCAAGATAACCCTGTGCCTCCTGATTCATCTGCTTCCATTGCAGGATGCCGTGCTTTTTGATCTCATGGTTCATGAAGATGTTCTCTGTCACGCTCAGGTCGGGGTAGGAGGTAGGATGCTGATATACGGCCGCGATCCCGGCTGCCTGCGCGTCCCTGGGACCCTTGAAATCCACTTTTTCCCCGGACAGGTACATTTCTCCTTCTTCCGCTTTGTGCACGCCAGTGATCACTTTGATAAAAGTAGACTTTCCTGCGCCGTTCTCACCCATAAGGGCGTGCACTTCGCCGGGCTTTAACTGAAATTGTACACGATTCAGGGCCTTTACGCCGGGGAAAATTTTGGTAATATTCTTCAGTTCAAGTACATATTCTGGCATTCTGATCCTCCTTCTGCTCTGATTTTTCCTGCATTTCTTTTATTCATATAAATTCTAGCATAAGACTTTTTCCCAAACTATCGGAATATCTTTTGATTACTGGTAATATTATTCTGAACTGTCACCTGCAGTAACAGTTCAGCCCTCGCATTCCTAAGGAGGTGGGCAGGCCCCCTCCTCAGCGTCTGCTTCGCATCCGACGCCGCTGTGCGGCTCATCTTTTA
>CAOKWI010000084.1 GCA_948473115.1 uncultured Lachnospiraceae bacterium
AGGGCAGCGCAGCGGCAGGGACCGCAGTGCAGTCAGAGGGCAGCGCAGCGGCAGGAACCGCAGTGCAGTCAGAGGGCAGTGCAGCGTCGGAAAGCGCGGTGCAGTCTGCGGACAGGGAAGCTGTAACAGTCCGTGTGGGTTCCCTAAAAGGACCTACTTCCCTGGGACTGCTATGCCTGATGGAAAAGGCATCCATGGGAGAGACCATTGACAATTACGATTTTCAAATGGCAGTCGGAGCGGATGAACTGCTGCCGCTTATGGTCAAGGGAGATCTTGACATTGCGCTTGTTCCCGCCAATGTGGCAGCGGTGCTTTACCAGAAAACCGACGGCGGCGTGGCAGTCATCGACATTAATACACTGGGCGTGCTCTATGTGGTGACGGGAACGGCGGATGTGGCCAGCATTGCCGGCCTGAAAGGAAAGACGGTATACCTTACAGGAAAAGGAACCACGCCGGAGGCTTCCCTGCGGTATCTCCTGGAGGCCAACGGGCTGGCGGAGGAGGATGTTGTCCTGGAATTTAAATCGGAGGCCACGGAGGTGGCGGCTGTGCTGGCGGAAAATCCCGATGCTGTCGGCCTGCTTCCCCAGCCATTTGTCACGGCGGCCTGTATACAGAATGAAAATTTGAAGATTGCGTTTGATATTAATGAGGAGTGGATCCGCGCACAGGGCGGAACGGGAGAAAACAGCGGTATGGTAACGGGTGTTACTGTCGTGCGCAAAGCGTTTCTGGAGGAACATCCGGAGGCTGTGTCCGCCTTCCTGGAGGAACATGCGGCCAGTGCCGAGGCTGTCAACACAGACCCGGCGGCCGGTGCGGTACTGGCGGTGAAAGCAGGTATTGTGGCGAAGGAGCCCATTGCCCAGAAAGCCATTCCCCAGTGCAATATTACCTGTATGACAGGGGAAAAAATGAAAGCGGCGCTCTCCGGTTATCTGGAGGTATTATATGATTTTAACGCGGAACTGACAGGCGGTGCGGTGCCGGGAGATGATTTTTACCATATCCCGTGAAAACCGGGATATTCAGGAACTGTGAAGAAAGGAATCTTCACGGTTCCTGATCATAGGACCGGTAAAAATCGACAGGACGGGAAATTATGAAAGAGTTATAAAAGGGTATGAAGGATAAGAAATTTCGTAAGATGATCATCATATTGGCATGGATCCTTGTCTGGCATATCGTGGCTGTGGCGGTGGATAACAGCATTCTGCTTGTCACACCCCTGCAGGTGTTCAAGGAGCTGCTTTCCATGCCAGGCGATCCCCGGTTTTATCAGACAGTGGGTCTGTCCCTGCTGCGGATCGGGGGCGGATTTCTGGCCGGATTTGCAGTAGCGTTGATCCTGGCGGCTCTGGGCAGCCGCCATACGCTTCTGGAGGAGGTACTCTCTCCGTTGATGACTTTGCTGAAAGCCGTGCCGGTGGCATCATTTGTGGTATTGCTGCTGATCTGGTGGGGATCTTCCTTTCTGGCAGTGGCGATCTGCTTTGTGGTAGTGCTGCCCAATATTTATATCAATACCCTGGAAGGGTTGAAAAATACCGACAGGCAGCTTCTTGAAATGGCTAAGGTGTTCCGTTTGCCCGTAAAAAATAAGTTTTTCTATATATACAGACCTGCCATTGCGCCTTTTCTGTACAGCAGTATGAAGGTTTCCCTGGGCATGTGCTGGAAGTCAGGCGTGGCGGCAGAGGTCATAGGAACGCCGGATTATTCTATCGGGGAAGGGCTTTACCTGTCCAAAATATACCTTAACACAGCGGGTGTCCTTGCATGGACGGCGGTTATCATTTTGCTGAGTGTTTTGTTTGAAAAGCTGGTCCTATGGCTGACAGACTGCTTTTTCCAATGGCAGCCGGCCTGCGGAAGACTGGTACCGTGGGAGATAGTGCCGGAAAAACCTGCGGGCAGGCTGGAAGTGAGCCATGTCTGCAAGTCCTTTGGGGCTCAGCAGGTTTTGTCCGATTTCAGCGCCGTGTATGAGGCCGGACAGATCTATATCCTGGACAGTCCTTCCGGCAGCGGTAAAACCACGTTGCTGAACATCCTGGCAGGTATTCTGAAACCTGACAGCGGCGGGATGGAGGGCGGCGGAATGTGCAGCATGGTCTTTCAGGAGGACAGGCTGTGCCTGGATTACAGTGCGGTCAAAAACGTGGAGCTGGTCACGGGAAATCCTGTACAGGCGAGGGTGGCATTGGAAGAATTGCTGGATCCCGGGACACTGGAGAAGCCCTGCCGGGAACTGAGCGGCGGCATGAAACGCAGGGTTGCGCTGGCCCGGGCCATGGAGGCGGAATCAGAGTATGTACTGCTGGACGAGCCTTTTACAGGAATGGATGCGGACACCCGGGCACAGGCGGAGGAATACATACGGAGGAAACAGAAGGGACGGATGATTGTTCTGGTAACACATGTCCCTGGCTCTGCGGGAATTCTACAGTGAACTGGAAACTTTAATGCGCAAAGGGACAGAGATTGAAATCAATAGCCAATCGGAATGGAGGTACAGTATGACGGATAGTAATAACCGTGTGGCGCTGGTGGGGATCATAGTGGAGGACAGGGAAGCGGCGGCACGCATCAACGGTCTGCTCCATGAGTACGGCGAATATGTAATAGGAAGAATGGGCATTCCCTACCGGGACAGGCAGATGAACATTATCAGCGTGGTGCTGGATGCCCCACAGAGCATTGTCAGCGCCCTGTCCGGCAAGCTGGGTATGATCCCGGGGGTAAGCAGCAAATGTGTGTACAGCAGCAGGTAAATATAAACTTGCCGTCCCTTCCTCCACAAACCCGAACTGCCTGGTAATCGAGACTGAGTAGATATCTATCGGAGGGTTGTTCAGAAAAAATATTTGTGTTTTTGGCCTATTCATGTTATAATTCTAAAATGACTGTGACTGTGCCCTGCATCCTACGGGAACAGATTGATATAGAGGAGACACAGTAATATGAAGGAGGAAATATAATAATGAGTTTACAGGTAGAAAAATTGGAACACAATATGGCGAAGCTGACCATTGAAGTTTCTGCTGAGGAGCTGGAGAAGGCGCTGGAGGGAGCGTTTCGGAAGAATAAGAACAGGATCAACATCCCCGGTTTCCGTAAGGGTAAGGCACCCCGCAAGATGATCGAGCAGATGTATGGCAAAGAGATATTTTATGAGGACGCCGCCAACGACCTGATTCCTGATGCCTATGACAAGGCAGTGGGAGAGTGTGAGGAGGAGATTGTTTCCAATCCCAGGATCAATGTCACTCAGATTGAGGCGGGCAAACCCTTCATATTTACTGCAGAGGTGGCTTTGAAGCCTGAGGTAACCCTGGGCAAATATAAGGGTGTCAAGGTGGAAAAGATGGATACGGACGTCTCCGACGAGGAAGTGAACGCGGAAATTGACCGTGAGAGGGAAAAGAACGCGAGAATCATCGATGTCACGGACAGGGCGGTGAAGGACGGAGATGTGACCGTACTCGATTTTGAAGGATTTGTGGACGGCAAGGCCTTTGAGGGAGGCAAGGGGGAAGATTATCCTCTGACCATCGGCTCCGGCGCGTTCATTCCCGGCTTTGAGGAGGCACTGATCGGTGCGGAACTGAACCAGGAAACGGATGTGAATGTGACATTTCCTGAAAATTACCAGGCGGCGGAACTGGCAGGCAAGGCGGCTGTGTTCAAGTGTACGGTGAAAAAGATCCAGGAAAAGCAGCTTCCCGATCTGGATGAGGACTTTGTGGCGGATACCTCCGAAGAGAGCGACACCGTGGAGGAATATAAGGAAGAGATCAGGAAGAAGCTGACCGGAAGGAAAGAGGAAGAGGCAAAGGCTGCCAAGGAAGATGCGGTGATTGATGCCATCATTGATGATGCACAGATGGATATTCCTGATGCCATGATAGAGACACAGCAGAGACAGATGGTGCAGGAATTTGCACAGAGAATGCAGGCACAGGGTATCACCATGGATCAGTATGCGCAGTTCACCGGTGCGAACACCAATATGCTGATGGAGCAGGCGAAGCCCCAGGCATTGAAGCGGATCCAGTCCCGTCTGGTCATGGAGGCTGTTGTGGCAGCTGAAAAGATAGAAGTCTCCGAGGAAGAGTTCGAGGAAGAGATGAAGACCATGAGCGAGGCTTATCAGATGGAAGTGGATAAGGTGAAGGAGCTTCTCGGTGAAGACGGCAGCAAGCAGGTGAGGGAAGACATCTGTATTAAGAAGGCCGTTGCCTTTGTTGTGGAGAATGCCAAGGAGGGCAAGACTGCCGCGAAGAAGTCCGGCAAGAAAGTGAAGGACGCGGAGGAGGAGACCGCCGAGGAGGCATAGAACCGGCGACACAAAGGAGGTTGTACCTGTTTTGGCGGGTACAACCTTTAAACCTTTATAAAATTATTCCCATTTTCGTTGAAAAAGGATATTAAGTGGGATATTATGTATAAGAGCAAATAGGATTGCAATATGAATGAATGGAGGATTTACAATGAGTTTAGTGCCTTATGTCATTGAGCAGACAAGCAAGGGTGAAAGATCCTATGATATTTATTCCAGGCTTTTAAAGGATAGAATCATATTTTTAGGGGAAGAAGTAAATGATACTTCTGCAAGTATCGTGGTAGCGCAGCTTCTGTTCCTGGAGGCGGAAGATCCTGAGAAGGATATCCATCTCTACATCAACAGTCCCGGAGGCTCTGTCACTGCGGGTATGGCGATCTATGATACCATGCATTATATTAAGTGTGATGTGTCCACCGTATGCATCGGTATGGCGGCGAGCATGGGGGCGTTTCTGCTGGCCGGAGGCGCAAAGGGTAAAAGATACGCACTTCCCAATGCGGAGATCATGATTCACCAGCCCCTTGGCGGTACACAGGGACAGGCAACGGAGATCGAGATTGCGGCAAAGCATATTCTGCGCACCAAGGAGAAATTAAACCGTATGCTTTCCGAGAACACTGGAAAAGATTACGAGACAGTCTGCGCCGATACGGAGCGTGATAACTGGAAGAGCGCGCAGGAGGCGTTGGAATACGGTTTGATCGACATGGTGATCACCTCCCACGACGTTCAAGACAATAAATAGTAACAGTTCAGCAATACGGCATCGCGAAGTCAACAATTGCAGTGTGTCCCATGGGGACACACTCCTGTGCAATTTTGCGGGACTTGCAGGCGCTAAAATGAGTTGGAAACTCATTTTGTGTGCATCATCGTAACGGTTTGGCCGAAGGCTGAACTGTTACGATAAATAAGGCGGATAACGGTTAGGAGTAAAATAATGGCAACAAAAATGACCACTGGTAATGACATAAGATGTTCTTTCTGCAATAAGGGACAGACCCAGGTCCGCAAACTGATTGCGGGGCCTGCGGGCGTTTATATCTGTGATGAATGTATTGATATCTGTGCCGACATCCTGGAGGAGGAACTGGAAGATGAGGAGATGGAGGAGACAGTCCATCCCGAGATCAACCTTCTCAAGCCCATCCAGATCAAGAACTTCCTGGATGAGTACGTGGTAGGCCAGGAGGAGGCCAAGAAGGTGCTTGCAGTCTCTGTCTATAATCACTACAAGCGTGTGACGGCGCCAAGGGATCTGGATGACGTCGAATTGCAGAAGAGCAATATTATTATGGTAGGTCCCACCGGCTGTGGGAAGACCTATATTGCGCAGACCCTGGCAAAGATCATCAATGTACCCTTTGCCATCGCCGATGCCACCACATTGACTGAGGCAGGGTATGTGGGCGAGGATGTGGAGAACATCCTGTTAAAACTGATCCAGGCGGCGGACTACGATATAGAACGCGCCCAGTACGGGATCATCTATATTGACGAGATCGACAAGATCACGAAGAAGGGCGAAAATGTATCCATCACCAGGGATGTCTCCGGTGAGGGCGTACAGCAGGCTCTTTTGAAGATTGTGGAGGGCACGGTGGCAAGCGTGCCGCCCCAGGGGGGCAGGAAGCATCCCCATCAGGAGCTTCTTACCATTGATACATCCAATATCCTGTTTATCTGCGGTGGGGCTTTTGACGGGTTGGAGAAGATTGTGGAATCCAGGCTGGACCGCAAGGCCATCGGATTTAACACCGAGGTGTCCCAGAAGACCACAAAGGAACTGAGTGACCTGCTTCAGGAGGTGACGCCCCAGGACCTGGTAAAGTTTGGCCTGATCCCGGAATTTGTGGGACGTGTGCCTATCTGTGTCTCCCTGCGGGGACTGGACAGGGATGCGCTGGTGCGGATCCTCAAGGAGCCCAAGAATGCCCTGATCAAGCAGTATCAGAAGCTGTTTGACATGGACGAGGTACAGCTTGCCTTTGAGGAGGATGCGATCGGGGCCATCGCGGATAAGGCATTTGAAAGAAAGACGGGAGCCAGGGGGCTCCGCTCCATTATGGAGAGCGTGATGATGGATACCATGTACAGGATTCCCTCCGACGACACCATTGAGAAGTGTATCATTACAAAGGAGGCAGTGGAGGGCGAAAGCGAGCCGCTGACGCTGCGCAAGGGAGAACAGAGGGCTTCCCGCCTGGATCCTGCCATATAAGTGTGAGAAGAAAATCTAATCGCTTGCGGCAGAGGCCGCTTCGCGAAGATTTTCTACGGCGCAGGAACAGCGCCTTTCTCACACTGAAGAATGCCCAGCGTACGGGCATTCTTCCAGACTTGCACCAATTGTTCTTGACAACAGAATTTCTTCTGTTTTTTGTGCCGGCTGTGCCGGCATGGTAGTTTGCGTGCCAGAGCACGCAAGCGGTATAGGGATGAGATTATGATCATTAAAAACGTCAGTCTGGAGACGGTCTGCGGCGTTACCAGCAAGCTTCCTGACAATCAACTGCCGGAGGTGGCTTTCGCAGGGAAGAGCAATGTGGGGAAATCTTCCCTGATCAATGCGCTGATGAACCGCAAATCCCTGGCGCGCACCAGTGCGCAGCCGGGCAAGACCCAGACGATCAATTACTATAATATCAATAACGCCCTTTACTTTGTGGATCTGCCGGGATATGGATATGCCAGGGCAAATGAGGCTGTGAAGGCACAGTGGGGGAAAATGGTGGAGAATTACCTGCACCGCTCAAAGCAGCTTCGGATCGTGTTCCTGCTCATTGATATCAGGCATGAGCCCTCAGAGAATGACAGGATCATGTACGACTGGATCTGCAGGAACGGGTATCATCCCGCCATCATCGCCACAAAGCTGGATAAGATCAAGCGCAGCCAGGTGCAGAAGCAGCTGAAACAGATCCGGACTTCGCTGGAGACAGAGCCGGGGACGATACTGATCCCGTTTTCGGCGGAGACGAAGCAGGGGCGCGAGGAGATATACGAATTGCTGGATCAGCTTTCCGCAGACTGATGGTCCGGGCTGCCTGAAAAGGCAGGGTTTTGCCTGTTCTTGATGGCAGGATCGGAAGGTGGAAACGGATAAGGTTTGGTTCGGTGACTGTGTCTGATCCTGTGTCTCCTGATGGCAGGATCGGAGAATGGAAAACGGATAAGGGGTATATCCATGAGAAAGTACAGTAAGGCTTTGACTAATCTTGCGATTGCCTTGGTGATATTGCTGGCAGCTCTCTTTTTGCTGCCCAGGGTGATCATTTTTTTCATGCCATTTGTTGTGGGGTGGGTGATCGCCCTGATCGCGGGGCCGCTGGTGCGTTTTTTTGAAGACAAAATTAAATTGAAGCGAAAGATCGGCAGCGCATTTGTCATTGTCTCCGTGATTGCACTGGTGGTACTGTTCCTCTATTTTGTCTCCGCATGGCTGGTCAAACAGGTGGGAGGACTGGTGGGGGCGCTGCCGGATATGTGGTCCGGCATGGAGTCGGACCTGGACGATATCGGCCACAAATTTGAAATGCTGTTTCACAAGCTGCCAGAGGATGTGAAAACGGGTATCGCGAATGCGGCAGACAGCATAGGGGATTATCTGGGCGATTTCTTTGGTCGGATCGGTTCCCCCACCATTGCTGCGGCGGGAAGCTTTGCAAAGCAGCTGCCCTCCCTGTTTATCGGGCTGATCATGGCGCTTTTGTCTGCTTACTTTTTTGTGGCGGAGAGGAATTTGATCAGCGACTGGTTCCACAGGCATACGCCCGCAGTGGTACAGATCCGTTT
Source organism: uncultured Lachnospiraceae bacterium (assembly GCA_948473115.1). Taxonomy (GTDB): domain Bacteria; phylum Bacillota; class Clostridia; order Lachnospirales; family Lachnospiraceae; genus Acetatifactor. Next base: position 8,150 of record CAOKWI010000084.1, read on the forward strand.
CCGCACGGTACGCCGCAGCCTGAGGAAATCTGTGGGAGGGTATTTAAAGGCACAGCTGAAGATCGAGGTATGGATGTACCTGCTTCTGCTGATCGGCCTGGGGCTGCTCAAGGTTGATTATTTCGCGCTGATCGCGCTGTTGATCGCTTTTTTGGATTTCCTGCCATTCTTCGGAACCGGCACGGTGCTGATTCCCTGGGCGGTGATCAGGGTTCTCACAGGGGACTTTAAGATGGCGGTCTGGCTGCTGATCATCTGGGGCGTGGGACAGCTGGCAAGGCAGCTGATCCAGCCAAAGATCGTGGGGGACTCCATGGGGGTGCCTCCGCTTCCCACTCTATTTTTATTATACATAGGATATAAGTTCGGAGGGATCGTGGGCATGATCATTGCGGTTCCACTGGGGCTTCTTCTGTACACCATGTATCAGGAGGGCACCTTTGACACCACGAAAAACAGCCTGTTGATTCTGGTGTCCGGTATCAACAGGTTCAGAAGGCTGAAGAAGGAAGATCTGGCCGACGTGGAGGAAATGACAGCCAGAAATGAAGAATTGGTTCACAGGATCATGGAAGAAAGTCCAGATAAAGAAAAGAATTTGAATAAGGAAAACAACCTGACTAAAGAAAACAAAGATTTTTCTAAAAAGTAGAAAAAACATGAAACTTTTCAGCATGAAATTCGATCTATAAGATAGAGGGCATGAAGATGCTCTCTGTTTTATTTTTTTTAAATTTTTTATTTTTTTATGCAACTTTGATACAAGTGTGTTTTACAATGCCTATAACAGTAAGGAACTGTTCAGAAATAGATCTTCACATTTTGCTGGCCTGAGATCCCATCTGCCGCGTTGGCGTCAGTCGTCGTAGCCCACTACGACTCCATCCTCCGCCTTGCAGCTGGAAACTCATTCTGCGCCAAATGCAAAGTTATTTCTTAATAGTTCCTAAGGAACTGTTTATGGAGCAGAAGGGGTAAATGTCTGGGAATGGAGGTAAATATGAATATGAATAAGAAGATACTGATATATAACAATCAGACAGGGATTGCCGAAAAGATGGAGCCATTATTAATAGGGGAAGGCCTTGAGTGCCTGGTGGCAGCCGATCTGCAGGAGCTGTATGAGAAGATCTCAGAGAATATCCATTTAATGCTGGTGGATGTGGAATTGAATGACAAGGGCTGGGACAAAGGGATCGAGATGATTGTTGCCCTGCGCCGCAAGAGCAGTGTTCCTGTCATTGTCGTCTCCTCACAGTCTGCGGAGACGGCCAAGATCATGGCGCTGGAGGCAGGTGCGGACGACTATGTGACTACGGACTGCAATCCGCTGGAACTGCTGGCCAGGATCAAATCCCAGCTGCGCAGATATGTCCAGCTGGTAAATATGTGCCGGGAAGTGGACAGAATCTATAAGGTAGAGGGACTGGAGATCAATGATATCCAGAGGACGGTTACGGTGGATGGCAGAAACGTCAGGCTCACACCGATTGAATATAAAATCCTGCGCTTTTTGGTGCAGCAGCAGGGAAAAGTGTTTTCCAACAGCCAGATCTACGAAAATATCTGGCATATGCAGGCGATTGGCGCGGATAACACCATCGCCGTACATATCCGCCATATCAGGGAAAAGATTGAACGCAACCCCAAGGAACCCAGGTATCTGAAAGTGGTATGGGGGATCGGGTATAAGGTAGGTTAAACGGTATTTTGCAGGGACAGGTGTAAAAGCCTGTCCTTGTCTGTGGGTGCGGTGTCTGGAGCCTGGTGTCTGGTGGGGGTGTATGATGCTGGCTGATGGGACGGCGGTGGTATGCCGCCTGATCTTTGGCTGCTTCTGTCATAAAAACTTACGGTGCCGGTCATCCGGCTGTCTGGGAGAGTTGGATTGCTGTAGGGATTGACAAAGGGGATGAAAAGTATTATTGTATTAATGTAGTAAGGCATATATGCAAAGCGGTTCTGGTCTATGGTGCAGAAACGGAACTGAAACAGAACTGAAACGGAGGAAATGAAAATGGACAGTTTACAAGTGAATAGTGTAGAAACGGCCAGTGAACAAACGGCCGGTATACAGGTGGCCGGCCAGGTCGATCAGGCGGCTTTATCCGAGGAGAAAAAGGGAATCACAGGCAGCACGATCAAGATCATTGCCATTGTTTCAATGCTCATCGATCATATCGGGGCGGGCATTCTGGGGAGATATATCATGACATCAGGCTATTTGAGTATAGCGTCTTCCGGCGATCTGAACGCAGTCATGCAGTGGATGATGGAGAACGGCGTGCTTTTCTATACATACAGTGCCATGCGTATGATAGGGCGGCTGGGATTCCCTATTTTCTGTTTCCTGCTGGTGGAGGGATTCCAGAGAACCCACGACGTGAAAAAGTATGCGATGCGGCTGGGGATTTTCGCATTGGTTTCGGAAATACCTTTTGACTTGTGCTTCAACGGAAAGGTGCTGGAATTTGGCTATCAGAATGTATTTTTTACCCTGTTCCTGGGCCTCCTGACAATGATCGCCTTTGACTGGATCGCAAAGAAGGAGTGGGCTGCGGGGAAAGGTCTGAACCAGACGGTCAAAGTGATATTTTCCCTTGCCGCGCTGGCTGTGGGCGCAGGAGTGGCCCATTTCCTGAAGACCGATTACGCGGCCACAGGGGTGCTCTGTATTATGGTATTGTACGTTTTTCGCAAAAAGAAGCCTCTGCAGATCGCGGCGGGCTGTGTCGCTTTCCTCTGGGAGGTGACAGCTCCCCTGGCATTTATTCCCATTGGATTCTACAATGGAAAGAGGGGGCTGAAAATGAAATATTTCTTCTATGCCTTCTATCCGGTGCATCTGTTCCTGATCTGGCTTGTGGCAATGCTGCTGGGGAAAGGCTGGGTTCCTGTGGCGTAAACAGTAGCATAGTGACGTGAAGCAGTTCTCTGCATGAAAGTGTGGGGGGCTGTTTTTTTGTGGGATAAAGCAGGCAGGATGATTGTGCATAATGCGATTCAGAACAGTGGCTGCAAATCCGCGATATGGGCAAATATTAAAATATTGTAATATATTTAAAAATATGATATGATATATAAAAATGCAATAACAAGTTATCCGCATGTTGAAGCATGGATATGACAGAAGAGAGAATGATGGATTGCCATGAACGAGAATGATAGAGCTGCCATGAGAGAAAAGCAAGTGAAAGAAGAAATGCAAACGAATGGAAAACAGGCGAAGAATCAACGAAATATAGAACTGCATACAAAGCTGAAACAGTTTTTTTGGGAACAGAAAGGATGCATATGGATATCGGTTCTGTTTATAGGGATCATCGCAATAGGCTGGGCTTGGAAAGCAGATTTGCATCCGGAAAGAGGGAATCAGTTCATAAGATGGGAATGGTGGCCGGAAATGCGCCATAAATTATGGCAGGCGTCAGAAATGGTCTGTAATGTGGTGATCGCATACAGCGCAATGCTGGCAACTGTTGTGACCTTCTATTATAGCGTGACTGGAAATAAGCGATGGGGTATCCCATACAGGAGGCTTATCATGTACAATGCCGGCTCCTGGACGATTCCTGTTCTGTTTGTTGCAATTTTGCTTTTGACAGTGTTCGTGGCCGTAGCCCAGCATATGCCGTGGAAGCATACTATGTATGTGTGTGTGATCTATATTTTGCTGCTTCAGACTTATGTGATTATTGAAATCCTGAGATCCACATCCCATGCATATGGGAAATGGGTAATTTGCGGGATGGAAAGAAAAAAATATGGGAAAGAAAGAGAATCCAGCGAAAATGACAGCATAAGATGGATCTATTCTGCGGGACATTTGGAGCAGGCAATTCATAGTGAGGAATTCATCCAGGATAAAAAGGATTTGCTGATGGAATTCCTGCGGATACCATTTCAACTGAAAAAGGGAGAACTGTCATATAATAATTTACGGCAGGAAGTGTTTGTGGGAAAAGAGGAATTGGAGAGGATATACCTTTTTTATTTTTTAAATATTTCGTCTGCTTTTCAGAATCTGGGTGGAGAAGAAAAACAGATCGAGAGAAATGAACTGTATTTGTGTATTGGAGGATTTTTGAAAGAAGTATACGGGCTTGTCAGTTCAAACGGGAAAGGGAAAGCTGTCTACAACATGGTACTTTCAGGTATCATTAACGGCATGGTATACAGTGGGGTTGAGGATACTGTTGTGTTCTGTGACTATGTTTTTTCAGATCATATTCCAAGTGAACTGGAGCCTCTGCAGCTGCGTTTATATGTTCTCTTCCAGGAAGTGATGTGCATGTTTGAGGAAAAGCCGGGACAGAGAAATCTAAGGATCAGGAAACTGTCGGAGTGGGAACCCATAAGGGAAAAGGAAGATATTTCAGTCTGTGCATATTATTGGAATATATGGGTCAAAATGTTTCATATTCCATTAGTGAGTAAAGTAAAGCATTTTAGGGCGGCTATGCAGACAATAACCGGATACGGCAATGAGTCGCCGGCAGTGCTGGAAATGCTTTTGCCAATGGGAAGAGAGAGATAAGCCAAAGGAGATACATAAGATGGAAAAGGACGGAAACATCGAAGAAACGAAAGTATCCATAAGGATATTACAGTTGAAGAACAACTTCTATTGGAACAGTGGGGAAACGGAAGGAGAGGCACTGGGAAAGTATTGTGTACTGGGTTATTTTGATGCACTGGATCTGTCAGGGGAACAGGCTGATGTGACAGAATTCAATACCTGGGAACAATTGGGAAGGCTGACCCTTGAACAGAAGAACACATTAAGCTGTCGGTCACTGGTATGTGTCACGGAACAGCGCAGGAAGGACAAGATGTTTTGGGATAGCGATGACAAGGTGCTGTATTTTATCACAATGGTAAGGATAAAAAAGACAGCCTCAGCGGAGGATAAGAGACGGGAATTAGAGAAGCATGAACTGCTGGGCTCGGAGAATCATATTCATTATCTTTCCTATGATCACAGTGAGATTATTGTTGTGACCAAAACAAACACATACAGAGAAGGCATCAGGGATGTAAGGCTGATTCGGAGGATCTGTGATGCAGTAAAGACCTATACAGTGTTTGCGGTAAAAGAAGATGCCATGCAGTCGTATGATGATATACATAGCAAATTGGCTCCGGAGAATGTCTGCTGTCGGCTGCACTGCATGGTGAGGGATTATGATAAAGCAGAGGCGTTCAGGAAAAAACTGGAAAAGCAGTTGAGTGCCAGGAATGGACATAATGTGATAATACGAAAATATGAAACGTTCGGAGGATATGACTGGCTGATGGAAGCCGATGATGTTTCCATCAGCAGTGTCTTTGAATGTTACAAGATGGGTGAAATGTTGACCCATACCAATGAAAGTTATAGAGATTCCTTTTTTAACGTAGAATCAGAGATTTTGGCAAAGGAGGATTTGGCAGGGGATGAGCAGGAGAGCAGATAATTGGATAGAAGGGCAGAGGATAGAACTGAAGGAAAAGTACGAGAAGTGTAAGGAGGGTAATGAACCGATTTTAAAGGCCTTTTCACTGTATCTGCTCAGGATTCTGAATGGACTGGCTCAGATGGAGGGTAGTAAAACTTATAGCTATGAGAGCCAGATCCTTGGAAAAGCAATGAGACTGTTCTGTATTTACTATAAGGAACAGGTGGATAAAGCTTTAGAACAGCAGACAGACGTTTTGGTAAAGAATGGAATCATTGAGGATCTGGAGGATGCAATCAGCAAAATATCTAATGTTTATAAAAACGTAATTGACAGCACATCTAACTCTGACCGGCAATTGTTTACCAGTCATGCAGTGGAGACCAGCATTTATGACATATCGCCCAAGCTGTTTGCCACTTATTCCATGGTTTTGGAAACACTGGTAACACTTTTTAGCCAGCAGGAGTATTATGCTTTCCTCTTACATCCTTCCCTGAAGAGCAATGTGGAGACCGTAAACCTGTTTGATATTCGTCAGATCACCGGGAAAGTCGTGCTGATCTATATCCCCGAAAATAAGATAGAGAGAGTACGCCAGATCCCGTTCTTTCTTCTTCATGAAGCATTTCATGTATTGACTAGGGAGGAGCGCTGCAGAAAGGAAAGGGCATGTAAAATGGAAAGCCACATGTATAATGGGATTTTCCAGAGGCTCTTTCGAAATGTGTCATTTGATTTTATTGGTGGAAATGTCGATTTGGATATCAAGAATGAACTGATGCAACGGTGGTTTAAGACGGAGGAATGGATTGCAGAACTGAGAAGCCTGGAGGATGGTGACAGGGAATTTTACAGCAGGAATGTAATAACCAGGATCTGTGCTAACTGGAGAAATGCGCTGCGCAATATCTTTACAAATCTGGGGGAGGATCTCTGTCAGGTGCTTGCAGAGAAAAACTGCCAGGAACAGGAAAATCCCTATAAAGCGTTAATGCAGGCGGAATGGGAAATACAGAGGAATCTGATAGAAATATTGGCGGATAATAAGGTAGAGCAGTATGCGCAGACATACATGCAGATATACAGGGAGGCATATGCGGATATTGCCAGTATCCTCACATCCGGGATTTCGCCTGATATTTATGAAAGGGCATTTCAGGAATCCCAGGCGGAGTGTGAAAACAATGTGTATGAGGAGGATGCTTTAAGGAAGATACGGAGTTATGTTGTGGCTGAAACGGTCATATACTGCGAGGGCATTGCTTATGCGGTAGAATGGCTGGACTATCGCAATGAGCATAATATCGAGAGGGATGATGGGCGTGCTGACTGGGGGAGACTGACGTATGGAAAAGAGGCGCCCGGAAGGGCACAGGATTGCGATGACAAATTCTGGATCCAGGAGACAGATCTGATTCTTTTCAAGGAAATTCTGGGAGAAAGCGGAAGGTTACTCTGGGAAAAACTTGGCAGGAAAGATTCTTTTGGGGAGTTTCGCAGGATCCTGGGAAATATGGACATGATCAATATTCTAAGTGGGAAAGTAAATCAGGAGTTAATGGAATTAAAAAATTCAGCAGAAATAGAGCATAAAAAAATATGATCCCCGAAATTTGAAAAATTTTTCAAATTTCGGGGAGAATCAAATCAAAGAAATTTGCATATAATGTTAATAAAAATCAGTAATTACTTGCTTCGCCAGCGCCGCGCATGGGGGTAATTTTATCCTCCCGGGCCGGTTCGGCAGAGATATTTTCCTGTATATAAGAGGATATCATATTATTTGTTTTCATGGTGTTCAGCTGTACACGGAAACGCGGCTCGAGAAATTCATAAAGCCGTGTCAGCCGGCCAGTGTCAGCGCAGACACAATCGAAACAGGAATAGATATCCGGAAGAACGTATAATGCAAGCTTCAGGACACTGTCGGATGTATGGCTGGCTGTCAGGATGAAAAAGCCGTTCTGATAGCCGGTATAATAGCAGCCATAAAGGTTGTCTGTAAAATTTTTCGGAAGTGTAATATCTGACAATTCCTTTGGCAGGGACTGTGGATTGAGGACTTCCCAAATGGTTTCCGCATATGTGCTCTGCTGGTATAAAAGATGGAGAAAACGACCTGTGTTATTCCCGTTGGAGAAACTGCCAGACCTGCCGGCAAGTTCATCAATGGATACACCAAAATAATCGGCAATGTCAGCAATCTTGTCCAGGGAAGGCATGTTTTTGCTCCAGCGTGAAATCAGTCCGGAAGACAAAAACAGATCAGCCTCCAGCTTGGATATGGAAATTTTGTTTTTTTTGCAAAGCCTGCGGATATTTTCGGTCAATATGCTGCCATCCATGTAAAATACCTCGCTTTATTAATGCGATTTGACACATTTTTCGGGTTTGAAATATTTTCAGGTTGTTTTTTATTATAGGACACTTTACAATAAAAGTCAAGCGAGGTACTTTTACTGGATTGCTTTTTTTGTAGAAAGTTACTATTCACATCCGCGCCATTGCAGTGTGTTTTTATGCATCTCTTGCGTGATCAAACCAAAGCGATTAGAATAATTGCTTAGACAGCTGTTCGCGAAACCGCTGTTTTATGGTTTCTGTGCATATAGTCTTTTTAAGAAGGCTTGTTACTGGTCAGGGTGAACAGTAACGTAGAAAATGAAGTTCATGGGGGACATGATATGATATTAAAACAGGAAAGAGCCATGATGGAAATTAACAGAAGTGCTCCGGCAATTGGTGTTCCCTATAAAGGCGTAGAGGAAAATGCAGCAAGCCGGTTCTATAAATATGATCCGGCGTTAAGCCAGGCTGTCGCCGGGTATCGGAAGGGTTCGAGGAATCCCTACTTGGAGAAGCTGATGAAGATGTAGATGGGAAAGATATAGGATATAGAATTTGAGGAGCCAAAAAATTTCTTGGACTTCCAATAAATGGCATGGATGTGCTGTTTATTGGGAGTTTTTTTCGTAGTGCGAATATATTGGCGGGACTGAACTGTTACTGCGATTTGGCGCACAGGCTTAAAATGCATTGACTAAATCTGGAAAAGCGTGTAGAATCTAAATATGTGAACTTTTATGCAATTTTATTATGATTTTTTATGCGGAGGTAAGAGGATATGCAGATGCCTGTATTTGAGAGATACATAGACGGGTTGATCGAAAAGAGCACCGTGGAAGTACCGGTATGGAACATTGAGAAAGCGAAAGCAGGCGGAAAGGGCGCCGGCTGGAATTATATTGACGGATGCATGATCCTTGCCATGCTGGAGATCTATCAGGCCACCGGTGAGCAGAAATATTATGATTTTGCTGACGCGTTTATTGATTACAGGGTAAATGAGGACGGCACGATCAAGGGCTACAAGCCGGAGGATTACAATATTGACAATGTCAATGCGGGTAAGACGCTTTTCGCATTGTATGAGATGAACGGTAAGGAGAAGTACCGCAAGGCGATAGAACTGATTTATGGCCAGGTCCGGAATCAGCCCAGGACCCCGGAGGGAAATTTCTGGCATAAGAAGATATATCCGAACCAGGTATGGCTGGATGGCCTGTACATGGGACAGCCTTTCTATATGGAGTATGAGACGAAGTTTAACCATAAGAAGAATTACGGTGATATTTTCGCGCAGTTTGCCAATGTGGTGAAATATATGCGGGATGAGGAGACAGGGCTCTATTATCACGGCTATGACGCTTCCAAAGAAATATTCTGGTGCGATAAGGAGACGGGGCTGTCCCAGAATTTCTGGCTGAGAGCCATCGGCTGGTATGTAATGGCATTATTGGACACCCTGGATAAGTGTGAACCTGGCGAAGAATATCAGGCTGAGTACGAGAATCTGAAAAAGGTGTTTGTCCGGCTGGTGGACGATATGCTGAAATTCCAGGACGAAAGCGGCATGTGGTATCAGCTGCCCGCGCTGGGCGGCAGGGAACCTAACTATCTGGAGACCAGCGGCAGTGCGATCATGGCTTATTCCCTGCTGAAGGGAGTGCGGCTGGGATTTTTGCCGGAGAGCTACAGGAAACCGGCGCTGAAAGCGTTCAACGGTATTTGTGACCGTTATCTGAAAGAGACCGACGGCGATCTGAACCTTGGCGGGATCTGCCTGGTGGGAGGGCTTGGACCTGCAAATGACACCAGAAGAGACGGAACTTTCGAATATTATATGTCAGAGCCCATTGTCGAGAATGACGCAAAGGGTGTGGGTCCTCTGCTCCTTGCATATACGGAGATGAGGCGGCTGGCAGACTGATATGTCTTCCCCGTAAAAGGAAAACACAAAAAAGCACATCGGAAATCCGATGTGCTTTTTTGATTCTGTATCGTAAGCATTCAGCGTTACTGTTCACGGAGTGAACGATAAACTGTTAAGCTACTACAGAAACATTGGTCGCACGGATCTTGCTGCTGTTCTGAGGATCACATTCTGTATCGAAAGTAACCTTCTGGCCTTCCTCAAGAGACTTAAAGCCATCAGCGTTGATCGCGGAGAAATGTACAAACACTTCCTCGCCGGTTGCATCGTTGGTGATGAAACCATAACCCTTCTGTGCATTGAACCACTTAACTGTACCGTTATTCATGTAGGTACCTCCTTCATTATAAAGGGCATTACACCCGTTTTCTTGTGTTGATTCTAAAATATATGACAAAAAAAACCACACACTTTTGTAAACCATCATCAAAGTTGCAATGACTAACAAAAATATGTGAGTTCAATGACTTTCATTTAGAATACGAGTGTAGTATATCATTGAATCTACTACAGTGTCAACATCTTTTTTGTGTTTTCTCCAGCTTTTTTAATGAGGGTTAAATGAAAAAGTAAATTCCACTATTGGCTGAATTTAGTCTTACACTCCATC
>CAOKWI010000085.1 GCA_948473115.1 uncultured Lachnospiraceae bacterium
CGCGTTGCCCCGTCCGCATAGGACAGGACAGCATGGCGCCGCCGTCCCCTTAGCAGAAAGGTAAGCCGCCCGGTACAATAGGGGCTGAACTGTTACTCATCTTCAGAAGCAGATTCTCCCCCATATTGCTGTCTTTTGGAGTTCTCCAATCCTCTCTGGATCCATACTTTCAGGGTCTCACGCCCTAAAAAGGGGGCAATCTTCTCGATCTTGCCAATATCCTTTATCTCCATATTTTCCAGGAGCTCCTCAAGGTGCTCCTGGCCCAGGAAAGGCGCTACCTTCACCATTGTCCGAAACCTGAGATCCTCATCCTCCAGCTTCTCCAACAGATGTACTATGGTTTTTTTACGCAGGAACGGCGCTATCTTGGCCAAATCCTTGATCTCCTCCGGTTCCAGGTACTCCACCAGCCTGTCCGCCGAATCCTTTTTCAAAAAGGGCATAAGCTTTTTCAGCCAGGATATTTCCATCCTTCCGGCAGCGCTGACTCTCTCCGCTATGGAGACAAGAGCCTCCTGGGACAGAAAGGGCGCTAACCCTACTACTGCCTGGAAATCCTCCAGAGCCACATTCTTTACCAGTTCATCCAGTGTTTCTGTATCAAGATACGGAGCCAAATGCTTTGCGGCATCCAGATCGAAGGTCAATTGATCCAGATGTCCCTGTACGGTCTTTTTCAGGTCCTCCGGTGCAAGCAGGTCCGCCACCGATTCTATTTCCTCCACTGTCATGGGATCCTCATTTTCACCCTTCCTATAATCAATGAATTTGCTTACCGCATCGACACTTGATCCTCCGCCCAACAGATCCTCCAGCTTCAGATCCAATATTCTGCACAGATCTTCATATTTGGAGATATCAGGCAGGGAGTTGCCCCTCTCCCAATTGGAAACCGCCTGGTAACTTACCCCCAGTTCGTCCGCCAGGTTACTCTGTGTCATATTCTTGCGGATCCTGGCGTCACGGATCTGCTGGGACACTCTTCTCACATCAAACATATACTTATCCTCCATTTCATCATTCAATTCCGTCCCTTCCCTTCCCTTTCGTTCCGGGACTGTTTCGTTGTTGCAGTTCTGTATACCGGTATGGATACAGTATAAACAGATTCCCGCTGTATTTTCAATCAAGCAATGCTTGAAATGAAAGAATATATCGACTCAAGGGAAACTTGAAAACACTTCACGGGAACACCTTCCAAGGAAACACTTTAATCACCGTTTCCCTAAGGAAGCACTGATTCAATCAGGAAAATACTTCCTTAAAAGCAAAAAGCCTGCATATGCAGGCAAATAGCTGTGCAATTCCCAGTGCACTGAGGCGGTTCACGGGTTCACCACATTCCGGTTCTCTCCCCGAAGGAACGCCTGTATATTCAAATAAGCCCCCTCCACACATCTGGTGCGGGCTTCCACGCTGGCCCATGCCAGATGGGGCGTGATGATCAGTCGGCTGCTGTCCTTCAGCCGGCTCAGGGGGTTGGCCGGTTCCAGTGGTTCCTTTTCCACCACATCCAGCCCTGCCGCCTGGATCCATCCTGCCTCCAGTGCTTCGTAAAGGTCGTGGTTATTCACCACCTGTCCCCTTGCCACATTGATCAGGATCGCTGTCTTCTTCATTTTCCGCAGGGCATCTGCATCGATAAAATTGCGTGACAGGTCGCTGAGGGGACAATGCAGGGACAGATAATCGCTCTCCCTAAGGAGCGTGTCCTTATCCACCTGCGGATAGTCCGTACAGGTACTGCGCCCTGTAATGGAGTGGAAGATCACCCTGCACCCAAAGGCGTCCGCGATCCTGGCCACCCGCCTGCCGATATTTCCCATGCCTGCAATACCCCAGGTCTTTCCCTCCAGCTCATAAAAGGGAAGGTCAAAGTTGGAAAAGCGGTCCTGGGCGCTGTATGCGCCGGACTTCACATAGCTGTCATAATGGATCAGCTTCTGGCTCAGGGCAAGGGCAAGGGTAAACGTGTGCTGCGCCACCATGGCGGTGGAATAATCCACCACGTTTGTGACCTTGATCCCCCTGGACTTACAATAGGCCAGGTCACAATTGTCATAGCCTGTGGCAAACTCACAGATCAGCCTCACATTGGGGGCATCCTGCAGCGTTTCCTCATTCATGGGGGATTTATTGGCGATGACAATGTCCGCATCCCTGACACGCTCCCGCACTTCTTCTACCATCACGGTATTCCGGTAGACCGTCACCTCCCCAAAGTCGCTGATGCTGTCCACCGACACATCGGTTCCCACACTGTTTCGTTCCAAAATTACGATCTTCACTGTGATATCTCTCCTATTCCGCAGATTGCTTATTCCCGCGAGCAAACATTGCTCGCTGAGCAATGAGCCAGGTCAACTGTGTTGACTTTGTGCCGTTGCTTGCGGCGGGGTCTTTGATTACTCAAGTATCAGCACGCCTGTGTAACTATCGCCGCCCATGGACAGGACAATCTGCAATTTATCTGCATCTCCCGGCACAAGAACCGTATAATGCACTTCACAGCTATAATTTTCTCCCTCATTGACAGGATCCTTTCGCTCCTTTATCCTATATTCTGCCCCTTCCCAGCAGATGTCGTCCTCCGTCATTACCAGAATAGACATCCATTGCTTCAGGGCGGAATCCCAGAGTTTGTTGGGGGATTCCACCTCCATCACAAGTTCCAAATACAGAGGCTCTTCACTGGAGCTATCGTCTTCCCCCTTCAGAGAGGCATTCCAGGCAGACATGGCACTGCCTATCAGATTGGTGTCAACCAGGGTCACATCCCCAATATTGTTCGCGTGGTATGTTTCATCGTAAGCCAGTTCTTTTGCATCGTCTATGGTTTCCCATACTGCCGTATATGTGTTCTGGGCAGTCAGTTCCCCGGCTGCAGCGGGCTCCAGGGAATCCATGTTCAGCCTGTAAAAATGCTCGCCGTCCTGGATCACATAAGCGTAAGACTGTGTCTGTCTGTCCTTATTGAGCACCGCCCAAAAATAAAGGAACGCGTTTTCACCCGGCGCGAGCACCATATTCCCATCCCCGTCCGTCTTGTGGTCTGCCATCCAGGAACCTTTAAATTTATATCCCTGTGCAGTGTCAGTGGGAATACCAAACACCTTGATATCCTCATTGGGAACAACAAGGGTCTGATCCGTTGTGTTTGTGAAAACGCCGGTGAACGCCACCAATGCTTCCCCATAATCATGCGTATCCGCCTTGACAGTGTAATTCCCGAACACTCCCATTCCGGCATTATTCCGGACGATCACGATCTCGTTGTCCTCCACCAGGTATGTGAATGACAGTTCCCCACCCGCCAGGGGAAGCGTTTCGCCCGCATTCACCTGGGTGTAATCCGCCAGCTTCTGGACGTCCCTGTAATTATTCAGCATGAGTACCGCACCCACACACCCCAGCGCCAAGCAGATGGAAAACTTTATGATCGTCCTTTTGCGGATATTAGGATCATACTCCGCACCGCTCCACCTGCCAAGACGATCCAGGTATAACAGGGGATGCTGACTGAGCCAGTCCCACCGGAAAATTGCCAGCAGCAATCCCGCAATGCACCATATCATCGCAGCAATGACCAACACACAAATCATATTCCCACCCTCATCCTCTCGTTTCACATCCTCTGCCTTTCCGCAGGGTTCTTATGTGCCTGTTTTCAGTGTAGCAAAACCTTATGGTAAAAACAAGGAAAATCACTTATTGTGAGTTTGATATGTAACGCGAAACAGGAATACCCATTTCGCGAAAGAATCAGTATAGAAGTGTGGTCAAAAGACAAATGCCTGTAACAGGGCAAGCAGGATCAGAAGGGTTCCGGATACCGGGTCTGCTGCAGCGCCGAAAAGCTGGAGCAGACGGCTCCTTCCCAGACGGTTTCCTGCATACAGAAACAGAAGGGAGCAGACCAGTGTGGCAATGGCGGCAGGAATCAAGGCAAGGCCGGCAATACTGGCGCTGAGGCCGATACCGATATTGTTCAGGGATAAGCTTACGCCCAGTCCCAGAACCTCGGGAAAAGAAAGACACAGCACAGGACCGGCCGCGGCCGCCTGCGTCATTTCCCGCGTATGCGCGAGCATTTTTACCATCCATTTCACCACATACCAGATACCGAGCAGCATCAGTACCATACTGCCTGCATACCTGCTCACCATATGGGGAAGCCTTGGAGCCAGCCAGCCTCCAAAGCCCACGGAAAGACAGGTGCCTGCCAGGGTGATACCGCTGATGATAAGATTCTGCCAGAGATGGATACGGACGCTGCGGATCCCGTAACTGATGCCGATCAGCAGGGCGTCCAGACTGGCAGAAATCCCGAACAGCAGAGAGGGAATAATCTGCATAGATATCTCCTGTGAGCGTTTTATTTATTATATTCCAGGAAAGAGAAAAGTGTTTTCATTGCATTCACTCCATTTTACCGCTATAATGTTTATAAGGTCAGGATCAGCGCGGGATCAACAGACCCTGTAATCAGCAAATTGCCGCGCGGAAATGAGGCAAAGATGGATTACGAAATTTTTTCAGATGTTTCTCTGGACATTGACAAGGCTTTTGTGGAGCAGGACAAGATACGGTTCGTCCCCATGGAATACATGCTGGGGGAAGATACCTTTCATTGTGAACGGCCTGAAAGCGATGAAATGATGCACCATTACTACGATAAACTCAGACAGGCGATCCCCACGCGAACCAGCCAGATCGCTCCTTTTCATTACGTATCTGTTTTCGAGCCCTATATAAAAGAAAAGAAATCCCTCCTGTATCTGTCCCTTTCCAGCGGATTGAGCAACACCTACGAATCCGCGCAGATGGCGGTAGAGATGCTGAAGGAGTCCTACGGGGAAATCCATGTGGAGGTGGTGGACAGCCTCGGCGCCACAGGCGGAATGGGGCTTCTGGCGGAAGCTGCCTGCAAAAACCGTGAAGCGGGAATGAGCCTGCAGGAAAACGCCGCATGGCTGCGGGAAAACGCCAACAGGGTAAATTACTGGTTCAAGGTGGAGGATCTGATGTATTTAAAGCGGGGAGGAAGAATCTCCGCCGCCACCGCAGTCATCGGGACAGCCTTAAATATCAAGCCCATTCTCACCATCAAGGGGGATGGAAGACTGGATACCATTGCGAAAAAGCGGGGAGACAGCCTTGCGTTAAGGCATATGATTGAACTATTTGGGGAAAACTTTGACAGAAGCTTCGGCGACACGGTCTATATCTGCTGTGCGGACTGCAGGGACAACGCGGAAAAGCTTAAGCAGATGGTTCTGGATCGCCAGCCGGACCTCACGGTGAAGATCACCATGTTAAGCCCCATCATCGGCGCCCACACGGGACCCGATATGCTGTCATTAATACACTTTGGAAAGGCAAGGAGCAACGAGTAAATGGAGCGAAGCGAAATAGAAGCGGTTCTGGGAGCACAGCGGCACTATTTTTCCACCGGCGCCACCCTTCCCGTCGCCGCCAGAAAAGATGCTCTGAAAAAATTGCGGCATGCCCTGGAAACCTACGAAAAACTCCTGACTGACGCTTTGGGACAGGACTTGGGTAAAAGCCCGCAGGAAAGCTATATGTGCGAAATCGGGCTGGCAAAAAGCGAGATCACTTACCTTCTACACCATATTGACAGATTTGTCAGGGAGCACAGAGTACACACGCCCCTCGTGCAGCACATATCCCGAAGCTTTGTGAAACCCGTTCCATACGGCACGGTACTGATCATGAGTCCCTGGAATTATCCTGTTCTGCTGGCGCTGGATCCCCTGGCGGACGCACTGGCCGCCGGAAATACGGTTGTCTTAAAGCCCAGTGCCTATGCGCCTGCCACCTCCGGCGCTTTGGAAAAAATGATCGGGGAATGCTTTCCTCCGGAGCATGTCAAGGTAGTCACTGGCGGACGGGCAGAAAATTCCTGTCTGCTGGATTGTAAATTTGATACGATCTTTTTCACCGGAAGCAAGGCTGTCGGAAAAGAAGTGATGCGCAAGGCTTCCGAGCATCTGATTCCCGTGACGCTGGAGCTGGGCGGAAAGAGTCCCTGTATTGTGGATGAAACCGCAAACCTGCCGCTGGCCGCCAAAAGAATTGTATTTGGCAAATTCGTGAACTGCGGCCAGACCTGTGTTGCCCCGGACTATATTTATTGCGCAGAAAGCATCAGAGATGCGTTTATGAAGGAACTAAAAAAACAGATTGCAAGGCAGTACGGGGACAACCCCCTTCAAAATCCCGCTTATGGCAGGCTGATCAACCGGAAGCATTTCGACAGGGTATACGGACTGATCGATCAGGATAAAGTGGTATACGGAGGCCAGACCGATCCCGAACACCTGCGGATCGCCCCCACGGTGATGGATCACGTCACCTGGGAGGACGCGGTCATGGGCGAGGAAATTTTCGGGCCGGTGCTGCCGGTACTGACCTATCGGAGCCTGGAGGAGACCGCAAGGAAAATCAACAGTATGGATTCCCCCCTGGCGCTCTACCTGTTTTCCTCGGACAGGAACCACATACGCTTTGTGAAGGAGCGGATTCAATACGGGGGCGGCTGTATCAATGACGTAGTCATTCACCTCGCCACCAGCGAGATGGGCTTTGGCGGCGTAGGCGAGAGCGGCATGGGCGCATATCACGGCAGACAGGGTTTTGACACCTTTACCCATAAGAAGAGTATCGTGGACAAGAAAACTTTTTTCGACCTGCCCATGCGATACCAGCCCTATACGCCGTTTTATGAAAAACTGATGCATTTGTTTATAAAATAGCGTTCTTTCCAGAGGGCGCCTTGCCGCTTAACACACGGTTCCGTACAGTTACGGAAGGCATGAAAACAGAGACAGGGAGGTACGATATGAGATTTGTATATCCGCAGGGAGTCAGAAAGGCTTTGACTTTCAGCTATGACGACGGCCAGGATTTTGACAGGCGGCTGGCAGAGCTTTTGCGCAGCCATGGCATGAAGGGAACCTTTCATTTAAATTCGGGAAAGCTGGGACTCCATAAGAACAACGAGACATTCATCAGCGCAGAGGAAATCAAGGATGTATATGTGGGACATGAGGTGGCCTGTCACGGGGTACAGCACCGCAATCTCCCCACCCTCACCAGACAGCAGGCCCTGCTGGAGATCCAGGAGGACCGCAGACGCCTGGAGGAGATTACGGGCAGCCTGGTGCAGGGCATGTCCTACGCCTTCGGAAATTATAACCCTGAGATCATCCGGATTGCGAAATCCCTTGGAATGAAATACTCCCGGACAGTAAATGATACCTGTGGGTTCTTCCCTCCCTCCGATTTCATGGAGTGGCATCCCACCTGCCATCACAACAACCGGCTGCTGGAGCTGGGAGACCGGTTTCTGGATGTGGCAGGCTTTTATGAACTTCCAGTGATGTATGTGTGGGGACACAGTTTCGAATTCGGACATTCCGGCGACTGGAGCGTCATAGAAGCCTTTGCGGACAAGATGGCGGGGAAAGAGGATATCTGGTATGCAACCAATATGGAAATATATACCTATATCAACGCTGTCAGGCAGCAGGAATTTTCCGCCGACGGCATGACCATGTATAATCCCACCGCCGTCAGCGTGTGGGTGAAGACAGAAAAGGAACTCCTGGAGGTAACACCCGGAGAGACAAAATATATTGGCGAATTATGAACATATTATAAGTTGTAACCGAATGGAATGTGATTTAAAATTCCGCAGGACGGAATGATGGAGGTTCGTATGACGGAGGATATGGCGATCATTGGAGAAGAGGCTTACAGGGCGGCAAAGGAGATTCTGGAGACAGCCCAACTGTCGGAAGGCGACCTCTTTGTGGTGGGCTGTTCCACCAGTGAAGTCAGCGGGGCAAGCATTGGCAGCTTTTCCAGCCCCGAACTGGCTGAAGCCGTCTTCGGAAATATTTACCAGGCCACCCAGGAAGCGGGTGTCTTTCTGGCGGCACAGTGCTGTGAACATTTGAACCGCGCTCTGATCATGGAGCAGGACGCGGCGGAAAAGTACCATTATGAAACGGTTAATGTAGTGCCCCAGCCAAAGGCCGGGGGCTCCTTTGCCACGGCTGCATACCAATCGCTGGAGCGTCCTGTGGCGGTGGAGCATATCAGAGCCCATGCGGGAATGGATATCGGCGACACCCTGATTGGGATGCATCTGCGGGATGTGGCGGTTCCGGTCAGGATCCGCACAAAGGAAATTGGTGATGCCCGTGTGGTCTGTGCCCGCACCAGGCCGAAATTCATCGGCGGCGTCAGAGCCATATATGACGAAGGCCTGCTCTGAACAGCGGTGATAAGCTTATAATCACCATATGCTTCTCATCGCCAATATGCTATTTCGATTGAATGGCCTGCTCCAGCAATCCCATAATGGTTTTGACGGAGTCTATCTGACCGCTTTTACCCATGGCCTCATGATAAGTCTGTCTGGTAAAATACAGCTCATGCACCCTGTCCACCAGCAGGTCGGTCAGCAGGTCATCCTCATTGATCACAATGGAAAACCCCTGGGCCTCAAAGGACTGGGCGTTCAGGATCTGATCCCCCCTGCTGCTGGAAGCAGGCAGGGGGATCAGGATATTAGGCTTCTTCAAGGCCAGAAGCTCACAGATGGCATTGGCCCCTGCACGGGAAATCACTATATCAGCCATTGCGAACAAATCCTTTAATTCAGATTTCACATATTCAAACTGTTTATAACCAGGCGTAGTCAGCAGCAGGTTATCCATTTTGTCTTTCCCGCAGAGATGTACGACCTGAAAGTCCTCCAGCAGCTTCGGCAGGGCATCGCGGACCGCCTTATTCACATTGGCGGCGCCCAGGCTTCCTCCGATTACCATGATAACAGGCTTATTTGCAGTAAAACCACACATATCCAGCCCTGCAAGCTTATTTCCCCGGGACAGCTCCGCACGGATCGGGGAACCGGTGAGCACGGCTTTCCCCTGCGGCAGCAGCTTCAGCGTCTCCGGAAAA
The DNA here is from genome assembly GCA_948473115.1 of uncultured Lachnospiraceae bacterium. Classification (GTDB taxonomy): domain Bacteria; phylum Bacillota; class Clostridia; order Lachnospirales; family Lachnospiraceae; genus Acetatifactor. The sequence goes on from CAOKWI010000085.1 coordinate 8,998, forward strand.
TTACAGCAGATCTTTACAGCTGCGGAAATGCAAAGCCTGTTGGCAAGCCCCGGCGTCATATCCGATTCATGGATGATACAGGGAATACCCAGGGACGCTGCAGCACGAACCACGGGGACACTGACAAAGCCTCCCTTGGAAAAGACCACATCCGGCTGATACGTCTTCAGAAATTTTCTCGCTTCGGAAAATCCCTTAATGACCCGAAAAGGATCTGTAAAATTCTGGATATCCAGATATCGGCGGAACTTTCCTGTGGAAATACCCACATACGGGATATCAAAATCGGAAATCAGTTTTTTTTCAATTCCGTCATAGGAACCCATGTATGTGATTTCATACCCGGCCTCCTGCAAAGCGGGCAGCAGGGCAATGTTGGGCGTAACATGACCCGCGGTGCCGCCGCCTGTTAAAACAATCTTTTTCATTTTAACCTCCATGCCGAAGCAACCCTTCAGCCCCGCGTTGTTAAAGCATACTCTCCAGCGCCCGCGCAAGCTGGTCGGGACAGGAGGTATTTTTAAAACCGCAGCGGATACCCTTACATCTGGCGATCACATCCTCCGGCTTCATTCCCTTCACCAGCGCGCCGATCCCCTTCAGATTACCGTTGCAGCCTCCTGTAAATGTGACGGAATCGATCACTCCGTCCTTCAATTCAATCTCAATGAGCTGTGAGCAGGTTCCCTCAGTCTTGTATGTCATATGATCATCTCCTATTTGATAGTGTAACATTTTTTTCTTAGTATACTTTAGCAGATTTTTACAAAATGTGCAATCTTTTACACACTTTCCGTCATGCCCTTATAACTGTTACATTACAATAAATTTTATTTCCCATCCCCCGGACACATTCATGATTCAGGTTTGTACACTTGAATCTGTCTGAAAATAAGTATATCATAAGAGCATCAGAAACACAGGATGGAGAATCCCTCCACAAACATCAAAGGCGCAGCACAGCGCGGAAACGAGGTCATTTATGATACAGAATCCGATTTTAAGGGGCTTTTGTCCCGATCCCAGTATCATCAGGGCTGGCCAGGATTATTACATTGCCACGTCCACCTTTGAATGGTGGCCCGGCGTAAGGCTGTTCCACTCCAGGGATCTGCAGCACTGGGAACAGATCCCGTCACCCCTGCGGAGAGAAAGTCAGCTGGACCTGGTGGGAGATCCCCCCTCAGGAGGTGTGTGGGCACCCTGCCTGAGCTATGACGGGAAACGGTTCTTCCTGGTCTATACCGACGTGAAGACCAAAAAAGGAAGGTTCTACAACACCCACAATTACCTGGTTCATACCGATGACATTTATGGGGACTGGTCGGATCCGGTCTATCTGAACAGTATCGGCTTTGATCCGTCCCTGTTCCATGACACAGACGGGAAAAAATATCTGATAAACATGGTTAACGGTTTTAAAGGTGTCCTGGTACAGGAACTGGACTCCGGGTATCATCTGACCGGCCCCCGGAAAAAGGTCTACGCAGGCTCCGGACTGGGATGCACGGAAGGACCCCATATGTACCACATTGGGGACTGGTATTACCTGATCGTGGCGGAGGGAGGCACCGGCTACAATCACTGTGTCACCATGGCACGCTCCAGAAGCATCTGGGGTCCCTTTGAGACAGCACCGGGAAATCCCATACTGACCTCGGACAGGGAAAACATGGACTCCCTGCAAAAGTGCGGGCATGCGGATATTGTGGAGACGCAGAACGGAGAATGGTATATGGTACATCTCTGCTCCCGGCCCTTAAACGGAGAAAAGTGGTGTACGCTGGGCAGGGAAACAGCCATTCAGAAAATGGCCTGGGATCAGGAGGGATGGCTCCGGCTAAAAGCAGGCGGACGTTTTGCGGGCAAGGAGACGGAACCTCCCGCAGGAATCGATGAATGTTGCCTGGAGGAAGAGGAAAACGGATTTTTTGATGATTTTGACGAACCCAGGCTGCACCTCCGGTACAATTCCCCCAGAATAGACTACAGCACCTTTGCGGACTGTACCGTGAACCCGGGCTGTGTCCGGCTTACCGGCAGGGAATCCCTCAACTCACTGCACAGGGTATCACTGCTGGGAGTGCGGCAGCGCCGGATCTCCTGCCGTGCGGAGACACAGATGGACTTTGTACCTGAATACCCGGAACAGATGGCCGGCCTGGTCTACATGTACGATGCCATGAATTTCTACATTCTGGGCAAAACAGTGACCGAGACCGGGCAGACAGCATTGACCCTGACCAAAAGCGATACGGGAGTCATTTCAGATGAAATGGAACCCGTACCCATACCCCGGACAGAAAAACTCCGACTGCGGGCAGAAGTGACAGAAGACGGCATGAACGTTGTATTCCGCTACAGCCTGAATGGTACGGACTGGCTGCAGGCCGGCGGGGAACAGACCACCCGGATCCTGACAGACGAACACTGCAAGGGATTTACAGGGGCATACTTTGGTATCTACTGCCACGACATGACAGGTCTGGCGAAGACAGCTGACTTTACCTATCTGGCAGTGAATTGAAGTATCTGTGGGACATGCGGATATCCCGCCCGAGGTATCGCGTGCAGGAATTATGATGTCGTATTTTGTCCGAAAATTACAGAATAAAACGATGAAAAAATCTGTGAAAACAGGTATATCTGTTTTATAATAAAAGCATACAAAAGCCGGTTCCGCTGACAGCGGGTCGGCTTTTATGCTTTTAGGAGGTGCGCCATGTTTCGTGTATTTCAGGAGGAAAAAATTGTTACAGCCTGCATGTTTACTCTCTTGGCAGTCAGCATATTTCTGAGGATCCTTCAAGGGCTCCTGTACCAGAATATGATAAAAGAGTCGGATAATATGGCTTCGACAGAGAATAAAATGCTAAAACAATGTAAATTAAAATTTGCCAATTGTTATCAGATGAGTAACGGTGTGGCCAACATTCCGGTATTTGTGGACAAGTTTCTGAACCGGATAAAGTGGGGGCCTTTTACCTTCGAAACGCTGTACCATCTCTCCGGACAGGCCATGCTGCTTTCGGTGGTATCGGCAGGAACCGGGATCTGCCGAAGTATCATGGCAGGAAGAACCCTGGGAGATATCCTGCCCTTTTACATAGTCAGTTTTTTTGGCCTGTATCTGTACTTTTCCATTTCTACAGTGGTGGATGTAAAGAAGAAAAAGCGAGTTCTAAAGGTCAATCTGGTGGATTACCTGGAAAATCACCTTTCCCCGCGTATTGACATTACCAGGCAGGATATTGAAATGCTCTACGGGGACACAGGAACAGACGGCAGGGTGGTAAACGCAAGAGCCAATGCGGGCGGACGCAGCCGCGGCAGACAGGGCAGGAGAACGGTGGAGCTGATGCCCATCGGGATCAGGCAGCCCGTGGACAAGCTTACCCTGGATGAGGCCAGGAACATTGAAATGGAGGACGAAGCTGTACATTCCACGGCAAACCCTCCCGTTTCAGATGCTCCGCTGCAGGATCCGGCGGCAGTGACAGAAGAAGAACTGGAAGCCCTCTTGAAAGAATTTCTGACCTGAAAAGCACGAAAAGAATTTACATTTCCACAGGCATTACTTATAATAGGTTACAGGTCATCTCCCAGTGGCTGTTATATTTTAACGGGCTATGGCAGATACTATATACAAATCTATTAAAAGGCAAATGGACTCATGTGTAAAAACAATAAGAAACCCTTAAACAAAACTCTTTTAAGACAACTCTTTACCACTATGTTCTCTCTCAGCGCCTGCACCTTTGGAGGCGGTTTTGTCATTGTGTCTTTGATGAAAAAGAAAGTGGTGGAAGAACGGGGCTGGCTGGAGGAGGAAGAGATGCTGGATATCACAGCCATCGCGCAGTCCTCCCCAGGGCCTATCCCTGTCAATGCCTCTGTCATATTGGGTTACAGACTACAGGGCATTGTAGGTTCCCTGGTGGCTGTGGGCGGCACCATACTTCCCCCCATGATCCTCCTGTCCCTGATCGCGGTCTTTTATGACTGGTTCCGGCAGAATGCCATTGTGAATACGGCCCTGACGGTCATGCGGGCGGGCGTGGCTGCCGTGATCTGCGATGTTGTCATCAACCTGGCAAAAAATGTGCTGGGGACAAAAAGACCTCTCTACATCGTCCTGATGGTGGTCACCTTTATCCTGGGCTATTTCCTGGATGTCAGCGCCATGTACATTATACTGGGCTGCCTTGCCACCGGTATTCTCTGTGTGATCCTTGAGCGGCGGAAAGAAAGGAGACCCGAGGCATGAATACCCTGACAAAGCTTTTTATCAGTTTCTTACAGGTGGGCCTGTTCAGCGTGGGAGGCGGATATGCGGCCATACCCCTGATCCAGAATCAGATCGTCAACGTCTGGCATCTGATGTCCATGGAGGAATTTGCAGATCTTATCACCATTGCCGAGATGACACCCGGCCCCATCTCCATCAATTCCGCAACCTTTGTGGGAATGCGGCTGATGGGGATACCCGGAGCCCTGCTGTGCACCTTCGGCTGTATTCTGATGCCCTTTTCCATCTGTCTGATCCTGGCGTATTTCTATTATAAGTACCGTAACTTTTCCGGCGTACAGACCGTTCTGGGCTGCCTGCGTCCTGCGGTGGTATCCCTGATTTCCTGTGCCGGTCTCTCCATTCTGACACTGGCTGTCTTTCGGGACAACACCGTGAATTTTGCACTTTCCAACCTGAAATGGGTGGAAATCGGGTTGTTTGCCGTCTGCCTGTTCCTGCTGCGGAAATTCAAGGTGGGCGCCATCAAGATCATCCTGGGCTCCGGCGTTGTGGGCACACTGATCTACCTTTTCGTATAATTTTGCTCCCAAGGGGGATTCTATTAACACTGGCACTCCATCCGGTCAGGAAATGCCAGGGGACTATTGATAAGTCCCAAAATCCCCATAAGGAGTGAAAGAACCGCCATGCCGCTGTCTGATCGTATAGAAGAAAACATCCAGTACTTAAAGTCCCGGCTGCCCATAGGCACAAGCTTCGACCTCATGACCAGGGATCTCCGTCTGGGAGAGACCAGGGCATATTTCCTGGGCGTCAACGGATTCTGCAAGAACGAAATCCTACAGCAGATCTTTTCGGATCTGCAAAATCCCCTGTATGTGAAGGACGGAAAAATCGAGGATATTGTCTGTTACATGAATAGCAAGATCGGCTACGCCCAGGCATCCCTGTGCGATTCCTGGGAGGATATTCTCAGGAATGTCCTCAGCGGTCCCTCCCTGCTTCTGATCGACGGCTTCCCCCGGGGGATCTTGATCGATGTGAGAACCTATCCCGCAAGGGGGATATCGGAACCTGACGTGGAACGGGTGACCAGAGGCGCCCGGGACGGCTTCGTGGAGACCATGCTTTTCAACGCCAACCTGGTCCGCCGCCGTGTCCGTTCCACAGACCTTTGCTTCTCCGTGCACACCGTGGGAACGGAAAGCAAAACCGATGTCTGCATTGCTTATCTGGGAAAAAATGTAAACAGGGAATTGCTGAAGGAACTTTCGGAGCGCATTGACTCACTGCAAGTCTCTGCCCTGACCATGGGCTCCAAAAGCCTTGAGGAACTCCTGCTGCCCAAACGCTGGTGGAATCCGCTGCCTTCCATCCAGACCACGGAACGGCCTGACGTGGCCTGCAGCTATCTTCTGGAGGGACACATTCTTGTCATCGTGGACAATTCACCCGTAGTCCTGATCTTCCCCTGCACGGTCTTCCAGTTTACCCAGAGTTCAGAAGACTACTACAACAGCCCTCTTGTGGGGACTTATTTCCGTCTGGTACGTTTTTTCTGCATCCCCGTCAGTCTGCTGCTGATGCCTGTGTTTCTGCTTTTGACCGGCTATTTCCCGGAGCTTTCCGCTCAGTGGGGACTTCTCTCAGACAGTGGCAGCATGACTCCGCAAAGGCTGTTCTTCTATGTGCTGGCAGTGGAATTTCTGCTGGATCTGCTGAAATATTCCGCCGCCCTTAACTCCGGCAGACTCTCCGGCTCCCTCTCCATCATCGGCGGACTGCTCATAGGTGACATTGCTGTCAGTTTGAACTGGGCATCCATAGAAGTATTGTTCTACGCCGCAGTCACCCTTCTTGCATCCCTGTCTGTCTCCGGCACGGAATTCAGCGATGGCATACGGCTCTACCGGATCCTGCTGATCTTCGCAACAGGATTCTTTGGGCTGCCCGGATTTCTGATCAGTCTTGCACTGGTTCTGCTGTCCATAGCCACCACCCCCACCTTCGGCGGTTACAGCTATTTCTGGCCTTTGTTTCCTTTTAACAGAAAAGCCCTGGGCAGACTGCTGTTTCGCAGTCCCACACCCAAGGCTCAGCCTTCCAGGATCTGGAATCGGGGAAATCCCCGATAAACTCGCTGTATTACCCTTCCTTCTTAAAAAGGGACTGTCTTGCGCCGTGCATTTCCCCTCCTGTCAACGCGTCATTTACCGCATCCATACGCAGTCCGGCGTCTATAAAATCACAATACTTGCAGAAAGGATATTCCTGACGGCCGATTTGCAGCTTTTTGCGGACCTCCCTGTACTGCTCGCTGTTCCATGCCTCACGAATGGGGGTCACCTTAAGATCCGCCAGCGTGGTGACCTCAAGATTGTCGCAGCAGCAGATCCCCATCCTGCCGTCCGGAAAGATAAACATATCTGTGTACGGCATCAGGCAGGTCTCCTTGATTACTTTAGACGTATTCTGCTTGTTGGGAGCGCTGCCCGCACGGTTGGTAAGCACTGCCTGCTTATACCTGATCTGAATCAGAACCTCCACATCGGCAAACTCCTCCTCATGGGCGCATATATAATCATAAATTTCTTTTACATTGTCATGCAGCTTCATGTCGTCGCAGTAATTATTGATGATAAGCTGGTCGATGTAAGGCTTGATCTCCTTCACCTTATCCACGGTCAGCAGAAGCCCGTTAGTAGACATGAAGATATAGCAGTCCGGCAGCTGTTCCCTGCAATATTTATGATATTCCACAATATTGACATCCATCCAGGGCTCATTATTCCCATACAGCGTAAGATGCCCCTTATAGCCCCAGTCCCGGAGCTGATCGATAATGGAATGGAACAATTCCTTCTCCATACGCTGGAAAGGCCGCTTTTCTGCATTCCTGTTGGCCGTACAGAACGCGCAGTCCGAATTACAGCGGTTGATCGTCTCCAGGTTCACAATCAGCGGGTAAGGCGGCTCCTCCGCCTCCATGAAGTATTTAATATATGCCTGCTGTGATTTCCTTCTCCCTAAAAACTGCAGCTTTAAATAAGCATTGCTGGACAGCATCGGCACCTTTTTCTGTAATTCCCAGCCCAGCCGGCCCATAAAATTATGAATCCTGATCGACATACCCTTTTCCTTTTCCTATGACTGTTGACAGTAACCATATGATAAACTTGAATGTAATACTTCGGATATTGACCCCGCTGCCCTGCAGCGCTGTAAACCTGATATCCTGTTCTGTTGCTTACAGTGAAACCTTTATTAATGCGCGTGCTGAAACACAGGCAGGAGTATAAACATGAAAAAAGCGCGAGACGGGAATCGAACCCGCGACCCCCTCCTTGGCAAGGAGGTGCTCCACCGCTGAGCCACTCGCGCATACCTTACAGGCCATTGCCTGTATCCTATAAAAATTGTATTATCAGAATCCCGCCCGCATGCGGATCGAATCCTGTAAGCGGGTGATGGGAATCGAACCCACGTATCTAGCTTGGAAGGCTAGTGTTCTACCATTGAACTACACCCGCATGTACTATATGAAACACAGCGCCGATTCCCAGCGCAATGCCCAGAACCGGAATCGAACCAGTGACACGAGGATTTTCAGTCCTCTGCTCTACCAACTGAGCTATCTGGGCCTGCAACGTGTATCCCTGCGTCACAACATAGGTTATTTTACATGGTAAAGCCGGAAAAGTCAAGGGCTTTTTATATTTTTTTCAGCAACTCGTAACTATTCAGCCCCTATTGTACCGGGCGGCTTACCTTTTTGCTAAGGGGACGGCGGCGCCATGCTGTCCTGTCCTATGCGGACGGGGCAACGCGGATCTGAACTAACTGCCAACTACGACTACGGGACGGTTAAAAACCAACCGTCCCTATGGCGCGAATTGCGTCTTCGCGCCATAGTCTGCGTAGGCAGTGGATTTCATCTCCGCTAAGGACGCCCCCCAAAGTCCGCTTAGGGCAGGACAGCACGTCGCCGCCTGACTTTTTGCAATTTGTAATGATTTAAAACCGAGTAATCGTGCCTGCATGGGCAAAAGCTAATCCTTCCTGGCAAATATCGTATGAATCAATATACATTGAAACTCATAATACTTTCACCTGTATAGTTGGAATATTCTTAAAATGGTTCTAAATAATACATCAAATAATAAGCTTCCGGTATTCATGTTCGCACAAACAGCGAAATACAAT
>CAOKWI010000086.1 GCA_948473115.1 uncultured Lachnospiraceae bacterium
TGCGGAAAGTCAGGCGGCGACGTGCTGTCCTGCCCTAAGCGGACTTTGGGGGGCGGTCTTAGCGGAGATGAAATCCATTGCCTACGTAGACTATGGCGCGAAGACGCAATTCGCGCCATAGGAACTGTGAAAATGATTTTTTTCACAGTTCCGTAGTCGTAGTTGGCAGTTAGTTCAGATCCGCGTTGCCCCGTCCGCATAGGACAGGACAGCATGGCGCCGCCGTCCCTTAAACTAGAAGTCCCCACCTACAGGCCACCTGGCACGATCGGGGCTGAATAGTTACAAATTATTTTATCTTATAGGAAATTCCGTCCTGACCGGGGAAGAATGCGAAGCATTCTTCGAAGTGCCGCTCGCGGCACTTTTTTATCAGCGGATAAATACATTGTAGTGGGATAAGGAGGGACTTATTTTGATAGAATTCAATAATATCTGTAAAACCTACCAGGTAGCCAGACGCGGATCCGGGTTCGGAAATGCGGTCAAGACGCTTTTCAAAAGGGAGTACACAACAATCAATGCCATAAGTAATATCAGTTTTTCCATCCATGATGGCGAGATGGTGGGGTATATTGGTCCCAACGGGGCAGGCAAGAGCACCACAATCAAAATTTTGAGCGGGATATTGACGCTGGATGGCGGGACATGCCTGGTAAACGGGCAGGTGCCATGGAAGGACAGGAAGGAATATGTCAGGCAGATCGGTGTCGTTTTCGGTCAGCGCTCACAGTTATGGTGGGATATCCCGGTCATGGATTCCTTTGAACTTTTACAGGCGATCTATTCCATACCCGTGCCGAGATACCGCAATAACCTGGACGAACTGACACAGCTTTTGAACCTGGAGGAGTTACTAAAAACGCCCACCAGGCAGTTGTCCCTGGGTCAGCGTATGCGCTGTGAAATTGCGGCGTCGCTTCTGCATGGGCCTAAGCTGTTATTCCTGGATGAACCGACGATCGGATTGGACGCGGTGTCCAAAATTGCCGTCCGTGACTTCATAAAAAGGATGAATGCGGAGCATAAGACCACCGTCATCCTGGCAACACACGACATGCAGGATATAGAGGCGATTACCAATCGCGTGATCCTGATCGGAAAGGGGCGGAAGCTGCTGGACGGCACGTTGGAGGATCTGCGCCTGGAGGCGGAAGCTGCGGAACCGGAGTGCAAAAGTCCTGAAACGTCGAAGGATGAGAAGCCTGAAATATCGGAGGACGGGAATCCTGAAATATTGGAGGACGAGAACTCTGAGACATTGAAGGATAAGGGCTCCAAACCGGATCTTGACCACATCATAGCAAGGCTCTATGAAAAACTGAACATTATGTAGGAGGCTGCCATGAAAAAATATTATTGCTTTTTTAAGCTTCGGTTTGCCACAGGTCTCCAATACCGCATGGCCTCTGTCACGGCCTTGACCACGCAGCTGATCTGGGGGCTGATGGAATGTCTGGCATTCAAAGCCATTGCAGAAGCCTCCGGAGGCAGCCTGCCAATGAATTATTCTTCCATCGTGACATACATTTGGCTGAAAGAAGCCTTGCTGGTTCTTTTTAACACATGGGCGGCGGATAATGACCTCTTTGCGATGATAGCAAACGGAAACATTGCCTATGAACTGTGCCGTCCGGTGTCCATCTATTCCATGTGGTTTTCCAGGACAACCGGCGCAAGGATAGCGGAAGCGGTCATGAGGTGCATTCCGGTATTGGGGTGTGCATTCCTGATGCCGAAAGCCTATCGGATGACCCTGCCGGTGGATGGCGCTTCTTTCCTTTTTGCTGATGATCCTTGCGCGGTTCATCCTGGCATTCTGCGAACTGATTGCAATTCAATTCCTGTTCTCCGGTCTGACGCAGATAAAAGGCTATACCTACGGGGACATTTTGCTGTGTTTTTCCATCATTCAAATGTCCTTCACATTAGCGGAACTGTTTGGTAATGGTTTCAAGACATTTTCGAGAATAGTGAAGGGAGGCGAATTTGACCGGATGATGGTCAGGCCATGCAGCCTGGTCCTCCAGGTGATAGGGAGCAGGTTCGAAGTGGGAAGGACAGGCCCTTTATTGACTGCGCTGATTACGCTTGTATTGGGCATCAGACACAGCCGGATCACATGGAACATCATGACTGTCTGGACAATCGTGGCCATGGTGACAGGAGGCATGCTTCTGTTTATAGGGCTGTTCATATTGGAAGCAAGCTTCTGTTTCTTCTCCGTTGAAGATACTTCGTTGATCAATGTACTGACCTATGGCGCAAAATCCCACGGCAAGTATCCCATAGATATTTATGGGAAAGGAATCCTGCGGTTCTGCACCTATGTGATTCCATATACCCTGGTTCAATATTATCCGTTGCAGTTCCTTTTGGGAAAAACGGACAGCTGGTATCTGGCATTCTGCCCGCTTGGGATTATTGTCTTCTTGCTTATCTGTTATTGTATATGGCGGTTTGGGGTAAAGCATTATAAGTCATGTGGCTCATGAAAATGCCAGGCTGGGGTTGTCAACCTGGGATCCAGGATACAGGAGTAAAAGCCGAGCAAAGAATAAGCCCTGGAAAAAATACTCTGGACAGAGCCTTTCCGGGGCCTTTGCTTTTCGTTTTACCTATAGGTGATGCCTGCTCCCGTCAGTTTATTCTTTGATCTTGTCAATATCTGTCAGGTTAACGCCTAAAGATGTCAAAATCGCTTTTAACGACAGATAATCATTTTTTAGACCCTCGTATGTTTTGGTTGCATTTTCCTCTTTTGCATTTTTCATATGGGCCTGTACCTTTTGAAACTGGTCAACTACGTCTTTCACAATTTCACCATTACTGGGCATATCCTCACCTCCATGTTATAAGTGAAAACCGTTGTCCTATTATAGTCAGTGTACCATAATCAGAGTGTAAAGTCTAATATAACTTGACTGTTAACAATAATGCATGTAACAGTCCATGTAGGGTACTGAACTGTTGCCTATGCATACCATTTCGCCTGGGCCTGGTACATCTCGTAATAGTGTCCCTGCATCTTCATCAGCTCATCGTGGGTTCCCTCTTCCACCAGCCTTCCCTCATCCAGAACTAAAATCCGGTCTGCAATCTTCGCGGAGCCCAGTCGGTGGGTGATAATGACTGCCGTCTTATCCCTGGAGAGTTCCGCAAACTTTTCATATACCCGGGTCTCCTCCAGGGGATCGATGGCGGAGGTAGGCTCATCCAGCACAATTAAGTTATGGCGCCGGTACAGCCCCCGGGCGATGGCAAGACGCTGCCACTGGCCGCCCGAAAGGTCTGTTCCGCCGAACTCCCTGGAAAGCAGGGTGTACGCTCCCTGTGGGAAGGATCTGTCATCCAGCCTAAGGTCGGCTTTCACCAATGTCTCCTGTATCCTGTCGTCCTGCGCTTCCTCCGCCGGATTGCCCAGGATCACGTTGTCGGACACGGTCATTTTGTATTTCTGGAACTTCTGGAACACGGCGGAACATTTTCCTGCGGAAGCTCCTGCCTGAAGCTCCCTGGTGTCAACACCGTCGAGCAGCACTGCGCCCTCCGTGGGGCGGTAGATTCCCAGGACCAGTCTGGTGAAGGTGGATTTCCCCGCCCCGTTGCTCCCCACCACGGCCACGGTTTCCCCATCCCGGATGGTAAGGCTCAATCCGGAGACAGCATTCTTCGCCGCATTGGGATATGCAAAGCTGACATTCCGAAGCTCCACGGTCTTTGCCTCGGGAAAGGGATTACTTCCCTCACACTCCGGCAGATGCAGAAAAGCCAGGTAATTTTCCGCAAGTCCTAGTCTCCTTGTGATATCTCCCACCTTGAAGTTGAACAGGCGTTCCAGCGTATCGGACATGCCGTCCAGGGAGGAGGCCACCGCCGCGAAAACGCCGATTCCCACCTTTCCCGTCATCAGGTAATAGAACAGCAGGACAATGGTTCCCACATATCCGGCCATGGAAAGAAAACGCAGCAGGATATCCACCAGTTCGGATTTCCGGGTGGTTTTCCAGTCCAGGTTTCGCACCATTTCCAGGTTTTCCTTCATTTTCTGGAAGAAATATCCATAGCCTCCCAGCATCCGTGTTTCCTTCGCGTACTCCCTGTCCGTGAGACAGCTCCCATAATAGTCTCCCCGCCTGCGGAAGGGCGCCGCGTGGTTTTCCATGGTCTTATGCACCTGATAGCGCACCACAGCCCCGAAGAAATAGGGTACAAAAGAGAGCAGGAGCATTCCCGTCAGCATGGGGCGGATGGTATAGAGATACCTGCCCATGAACCCAAAATATGACACCATGGTCAGCACCAGGGAAAGGGAAAGCTGAAACACCTGCACTGCGGCTTCCGTTCCCCGTCCTGCCTTTTCGATCTGATCCAGAAATCGATTGTCCTCATAAGTGACAGGGGCAATCTTCGCCGCCTTTTGGTTCAGCGCGTCCCCTGCCGCCTGCTCCAGCCTCAGGGAGAAGCTATTCCCCAGCACGGTGCTCACCGCGTTCATTCCCAGCTGCGCGATCAGGAACAGGCATAAAAACAAAGCGGCCGCCAGAACCGCGGAAAATGCGCCGCCGTTTGTCATCTGCTCCGCCCGGTCAAACAGTTGCTGCTTGAACCAGACGCCGCTTCCCTGGAGCAGGCCCGCCGCCAGCTGGCAGGCCGTCATCAGCAGAAACGCCGCGGGAAGCTTTTTCACAGCTATCCGCAGGATGGTTCCCATCAGTGTAAAATATCCTGTATTCTTTTTCATGCCCGGGCACCTCCCTCTGCGGGTTCATACCAGCTTTTCTGGCTTTCGTACATTTGGGCGTACAGGCCGTCCTTTTCCATCAATGCCTCATGGCTGCCGGTCTCGCAGACTGCGCCGTCCTTCAGGACGAAGATGGTGTCCGCCAGCCTTGTGGAGCCAAGACGGTGGCTGATGAAAACCGTGGTCCTGCCTCCGCTGATTTTTCCCAGTTCCTCGTACAATCTGCTTTCACTGATGGGATCCAGGGCCGCCGTAGGCTCATCCAGTATCTGCAGGGGCGCCGGGTTCATCAGGCTCCGTGCGAAGGCCACCCGCTGCCACTGGCCGCCCGAGAGATCCACGCTCCCGTCCGCTATTTTCCCCAGGGGGGTCTGGAAGCCCTTGGGAAGCCTTGCAAATTCCTCGTAAATCCCCAGCTTCCGCGCCAGCTCCTGCGCCTGCTTTCCGGCCTCCGCCGTTCCCATGCTGCGGATGTCCCCCAGTTCAATGTTATTTTCCACTGTATCCTGGTATCTTGCAAAGTCCTGGTATACGCTGGAATACATGGCTTTCAGTTCCGACGGCGCATATTCGCGAAGTTCCCTTCCGTTCAGGAGGATGCTGCCCTCGTACTCTTCATACAATCCCGTCATAAGCTTGATGATGGTGGTCTTTCCGGCTCCGTTTTCCCCCACGAAGGCATAATGGTGCCCTTCGCGCAGTACCAGATTCAGGTTTTTTATTATGTACTGCTCGCTGCCCGGATAGCGGAAGGACACGCTGCAAAATTCCAGGCTTATGAATTTGTGGCGCTCCGCTGCCGGCAGGTCGTCCGTCCCCTCTGTCTCCTCCAGGTCTGCAAATTCCGTCAAATCCTGAAAGAAAGCCATGGACCGGGAAATGGACGCAATGGAATACCCCAGTTCGTTGTACATCAGGTTAATGGTGTCATAAATCGCCTTGGAAAGGGCGATAAAGATACCGATGCCCAATCTGCCATGATAGAGTTCCAACGCCAGGAAAAGTACGATCACCGTGGAGATCAGATTGGTCGCCACACCGCTGCCGGCCGTCCGCGATTCCTGCAGGGTCTCCGCCCGTACAAATGTCCTGCGGTATTTTTCCCGCTGAAGATGCCATTTCCGGTTCACGTAGTCCGTGTAAGCGTACAGTGTCCTCTCATCCACACTGTCGCGTCCCGTCAACACTGTCTGAAGATATTCCCCGCGCCGCTCGTTCTCCGAAGCCTTTTGGAATGCCCTGTAAATGCCCTGACCGCTTCTGACGGACACGAACACCAGCGGCACTGTCACCGCCAGCATGACGAACCCCAGGACAGGACTTTCCGCAAAGAGGATGACCAGGACACCGGCGATCCGGATCATTGCCATTAGAAAATCGCAGACATTGGACAGAATACCGGCTACGTTCCTGCTCATTTCCCTGCCGATTCTCTGGCAGAGCTCCCATGTCCTGCTGTCTTCGAGCAGGCTGTATTTGAGCCGGGCTCTCTTTTTTGTCACCTCCAGGCGTGTCTGGTATTCCAGGTCTGTCCGCAGTCTGCCGCTTGGTAGCCGTCCCAGGTTCCAGCCCATCCTTTTCCAGAAAATAATGAGCAGCATAGCCGCAAGTAACGGATAGACGCTGCTTTTCTCTGCATTTCCCTGTGCACAGTCGATGGCTGTGTTCAGAAAAGCTGCCTCCACGGGAATCCAGAGCACGTTGACAACGCCTGTCAGCGCTTTCTGACCCATCAGGGCCAGCGTACATACGGGATTACAGGCCAGGGGAATGCCCACCAGATCCCTCCAGCCGTAATGCTTCTGCTTTAAATGAAAACTCATATTTTCCCCCTCTTATTTTATGACCTCCGCCCAGCCGCTTACGCTCATGGCGGTCTCAAATTCCCCCAGGATTTCCTTGTTGGGGATGAACGCTTCTTTCTCTATGGAATCGTAAGCCAGGTATCCCAGATGGATCAGCAGGGTCAACACATCATCCTTTGTCTTGAAGGTGCGCATGTCATTCTGGAAGCTGCGGGTATTTACCCTGGCGCGGCCGCCGCCCATCATCTGCACGATATCCTCCCTGAGCCCGTCAAAATCCATGTCCATATAGACCTTCAGCGCCTCGTAGGTCTCGGTGGAGATCCAGTATCCTGAAAAGTCCTGGCTCCGCATGGCTTCCACCACGGACCGGGGATTGTAGACATGACGGTATTTTTTGAACCTGTATCCGTCATACCAGCTTCCGGTCTCATGGAAATCCATATGAAATCTTTTGCAGAGTTCCCTTACCTCGTCCTCCGTGAAGCCGGTGTATTCTTCCAGTTCCTTCTGGTCAGTCATGGAATATTCATAGAACATATTCAGGGCGGAATGGGAGCCGTATTTCTTGATGGGGAGGATGCCGGTCATATAGGCAAGTGCCACATAGGGCTGATTCTTTAAGAGATTGCGCAGAAAATCAAGGTACTGCCGCTGGAGTTCATCCGCATCCTGTCTTTCCCGCATCACGCAGTCCCACTCGTCGATCAGGAAGATAAACTGCTTGTCTGTTTTGGCGTAAATCCTTTCCAGCGCCTCCGCAAGAATTGTTGTCTCTTCCGGGAACAGTTCCCCATATTCCTCCCGGAGTTCCCCCACCACAGCCTGTTCCAGGTACTGGATCATGCCCTGGTTCCCGGTTCTGCTTAAAAACTGCTGCATATTCAGGAACAGTACATCATACTGGTTCAGGTGTTCCTGGAAGGTGCTGTCGCTTTCTATCCTGCGCCCCCTGAACAGGTCTGCCGAATCACAGCCGCAGCTGTAATAGGCGGCAAGCATTTCAAGGGTCATCGATTTGCCGAACCGACGGGGTCTGCTGACGCAGACAAATTTTTCTTTTGTATTCATAAGCCTGTTTGTGCAGGCAATCAGGCCGGTCTTGTCCACATAAATTTTCGACCGGATGGATTCCTAGAAACCCTTGTTCCCGGGGTTTAGATAGAAGCCCATAAAAGATACCTCCTCATTCATAACGCTCTTAGCCGTTCCTTACCTTTATCCACTGAGACTATCTTTTCACCATAAATATTTCCCTGTCATTTTGATCCGGTTCAAAGGCATCTGGAGAGATTCTGATCAGCTTCGTTCCGACCGGCATATCGATATATTTGAAAATATTTGTATCCAATTGCTGGCATACGGCTCCTATGCTTATGAGGGCCATATTCCTGTAATCGAGCGTATACTCCCTGCTCTCATTTCCCGCGAAAAATACCCAGCCGCTGTCGTCTCCGTCGTGGGGGGTATTTCTTTCCATGTATCCGACCTTCCAGCCTTCGTCCGTTATTTTTTTGGAGACAATTGCTTTTAAGCTTAACAGTATCTTTTTGCTTTTTATGGCAGCATAATTGCCCTTGTTTTCTTTAAATTCCTGTATCATTTCATCAGTGACCGCAATATCCGTATTTATGCTTTCAATAGCAGCGCCCCAGATCCGTTTGTCATCGGCCTCGTGCCTTAATAGTATGGCTAATTCAAACAGGTCTGTTTCGTTTACATCTAAATAAGTATTGACCTCTTTGATCAACTTTTCACCGTTTTCATCGTAAAGATATATTTCTATGCTTTTATCACTATAAAGTAATAATTTGACTGCGCCCATGTTTTTTTCATCATTATAAAACACCATGAACGGAGGCAGCTTATCGTTGACATACCAGTCAAATTCCGTGCCGTCCCTGCCGTTCATGTAGTAAACGGCCCCGTCCTTTTCCAGATCGTTGATGTTCACATGGGGCAGATAGGATTCCAGGTTACTGTGGATGAGTTCTTTTATTTTGTTTAATATACTGTTCATATTGCCGCCTCCATAAGTGCTAAGGTATCGGATGAAGAATTCTTTCTGAAAATATTATAATAGCTTTCATACACAGCCTGCAAGAAATTTCTTGAAAAAGAAGCCGTGACGTGCATCTGGCGGAAAGCATTTCCAACTGTGCGGCTGCGATCCAATGACCTGTCTGCATGCCATTTATGGTAATGCAGACGAGGTGTTGGATTAGCAGCTCACTCTAAAGAGGGTGTGTAACACCGCAATGGCGTGTAACAGGCAGTTCTAAGGAAGCGCTGATTAAATCATCGCTTCCCCAGAGCCTCCGGCGGATGCGCACGGATTTGCAGCGGTTTATGCTGCTTCGCAGTGCAGAATCCCAAAGCCAACAAGTTGGCTTTAGGGAAACGCTTTAATCAGCGTTTCCCTAAAGTTTAGTGTCTGGCAGGATGGAGTTCCAGGGGGAGATACAGGAATAGTTCAAATATGCCGTCCCGGGTGTTCAGTTCCATACTGCCGTGGTAACGGGACACGATCTCCTCCATCCCTTTCAGACCGAATCCGTGGTTTGCCTTATCCTCCTTGGTGGTGGATGGAAAGTCATGCATCCTGTCATCCCCGGGAAGCGGATTGCTGACCTCCAGGCAGAACAGCCCCTTCCGCGCCCTGCTCTTAATGCGGACCGAACGCTTTTCCGCATCCAGCTTCAGGCACGCCTCCATGGCGTTGTCCAGCGCGTTGGCGTATAATGCGCAGACATCGACTCTGTCAAAGGGAAGTTCCCCGGAAATATCCGTGGAGATTTCCAGGGGGATGCCGCACCGGTCCATGGCCGCTTTTTTCACAGACAGCACAGCATTGACGGTGGCATCGCCACAGTAGGACAGGGGTTCCATGGCGGCGGGCAGGCGGGACAGGTTCCGGATATAGGAATCCCGCTGTTCTTCCGGCAGGGCGGACAGGGTCTGTAAATGGTTGGCAAGGTCATGCTTCAGCCGCCGTATTTCAAAGTGCTGCTGTTCCATGGACTCATAATATTTCCGGTTCGTCTCCGCCAGTATACTCCGCTGTTCCAGTTCCTGCTGCCGGGCAAGCACACAGATACACCACAGCAGGCTCACAAAGGACAGCAGGGTGAAGGCGAGCAGGACCACATATTTGAGGGATCCTGTCAGGGAAAACAGGGCATCGGCGCTGCTGTCATGGAAGAGGAGCACTATGCTGAGGACAATGCCGAAGGGCGTTGCGGTGAGCAGGAGCAGCAGCTTCCACAGGCGGTCGGGAAGAGAGTAATCCCTGTCCGGTGCATAGTGCCGGATGCCAACATATAACAGGGCTGCAAACAGACAACCGGAGACCGCGTTGAAAACCTGGAGATACTGTGTATGCAGCGGCATGGCATCACTCAGGATTATGATTGCCCCGGGGGAGCCGCCTTGACGCACGGTCAGATCTGCGTGAGCCATATGTTTGGAAAAAGAATGATTGAGAAGGTATTCCACAAGGGAATGCAGGAAATTATCCCGGACGGCATTGAAGGAAAAAAGGGTACAGGCATACATCATGCCCACGGTGACTTTTTTCCACGGACTTCCCTTACAGCACAGAAAGACCGCCAGGAGAAAGCAGGGCAGCACTGTCAGGATATTAAAGATATCCCCCACATAAATGATCGAAGTGTCAAGGATCCAGCAGCTGAAAAACAGCACACACTGTTTCCACCGTCTGGAGTCTGTTTTGATCAGGTATTGTAAGGCGCATTTGACCAGCCAGCCGTTAGTCAGGGATAAAACAAGCCATATTATAGTAGATAGATTCACTGGAAATTCTCTCCCATCATGGATTTGGCGATTCTGCCCAGGGCAGTGTCGCGGTATTTTCTGCTGCAGGGAAGCCGTGCGGCGCCCAATGTAACGGTTTCACCGCCGATATGGTTCACCTTGTCCGGATTGATGAGGTATCGCTGGTGGATCCGGATAAAGCGGGGAGCCAGTCCTGCCTCCACATCGTCAAGCTTCCCGTAAAAGGGATATTCGCCGTGCCCTGACACAAGGATGCAGCGGCGTCTGTCGGAGTAGAAATACAGGATGTCGCGGAGGCGGAATCGCCGGATGCCGTCCGTGTTTTTCAGGAGAAAGACCTGTGGCTTCTCCGATTCCATTTTCCTGCGCACCCGGGCGAGGAGTTCCCGCAGCTTCTGCTCGGAGGCGGGCTTGACGATATAATCCAAGGCTCCCGTGCGGTAACCGTCAAACACATAATCCGTGTATCCGGTGACAAACACGAGGATAATGTTTTCATCGTACTGCCGGATCCGTTCTGCCGTCTCCATGCCGTTCAAACCGTTCATTTCCACATCCAGGAAGAGAAGGTCGATCTCCCCCGGATGTTTTGCAAGCCAGGAGGCTGCATTGACACCGGAGGAGAACTCATATACGATCTCCTCGGTTTCTTCTACCAGTACCTTTTCCAATTGGATGCGGAGGGCGTCCCTGGCCTCCATCTCATCGTCACACAGCGCAATGCGAAGCATAGTCATCTTGGGAATTGTGAAAGAAGAAATCTCCACAGTTCCTTACCTTTCTGAAATGATAGCAGGTCGTCGGGCAGGGAAAACCATGCCCTTTGCATAATTTTATCATATTTTTTACATTTTCACTCAATTTTTCCCGCCAAACTTTACAGGAAACATATCCAAACTTTACAGATCCTGCATCCGGTCTGCAAACTTTACATATGCGGCGCCGGATATGACATCCTGCCCGGCGGGAGTCTCAAAATCTGTTATGCTGTGGATACAGCAGAACAGAAAGGCAGGCAATAGTGTGAAAAATTCATTTTCACACGGCGCTTTGTGGCTGCGCGCTGTTTGCCACAAAGCCGCTTATGCGCAAAGAACAGCGCAGAAACGAGGATTGTTATGTTATATGTCAAGGATTTACACAAATCATACCAGGTGGGAAAGGTGAGATACCAGGTGCTGAAGGGGATTGATTTCCATGTGGCGCAGGGAGAGTTTGTGGCGGTGATGGGGCCTTCCGGATCCGGAAAGACCACTCTTTTAAACTGCATCTCCTGCTATATTCCCTTTGACAGGGGGAGTATCACCGTGGGCGGGACGAAGCTGGCGGGACAGAACGAGGAGACGCTGGCGGAGATCAGGAATACGAAGCTGGGATTCGTGTTTCAGGACTTTATGCTTCTGGACGGACTCACGATCCGGGAAAACATACTGATTCCCCGGATTGTCCAGGGGGAAGTGAAGCGGGACGCGGAGGAACTGGCGGATAAGCTTACCGACCTGTTCGGCATCGGACACATCCTGGACAAATATCCGGCGGAGGTATCCGGAGGGGAAAAGCAGAGGGCTGCCGTGGCCCGCAGCCTGATCAATAACCCCAGGATCATCCTGGCGGACGAACCCACCGGCAACCTGGACTCCAAGTCCAGCCGCGCCGTCATTGAGACCTTTATAGAAGCAAAAAGCAAGATGGACGCAACTATTTTCATGGTGACCCACGACAGCTTCGCGGCGTCCTTCTGCGACAGGGTCATTCTCCTGAAAGACGGAACCGTATACAGACAGTTGGAAAAAACCGGGGATCAGGGCGGATTCCAGGACGGACTGCTGGATGTGATCAAGGAAATGAGCCAATAGCGTTTTGAAGCGGCTCCACATTTTCCGTCTCACAGTAGGGAACCTTATACAATTCAGAATCAAAACCGGAGGTATCGTTATGACACTGACAATGAAAACCATGGAACAGAAATTGCAGAAGGCCGGAAGGAAACATTCCCGCCTCTACCTGTTCTGTAATTTTACCGCGCTGATGATCATTTCGGCGTACTCCGCACTTATGTGCTCCAGGACCGTACAGACAGTATTCCCCTCGGGCGGCGACAGCCGGAAACAGATGTATGCCATCTTCATCATGACGCTGGCGGGCTGCATTGTATTCACCATATATGCGGCGGGACTTTTCTTCCGCCATAAATCGGCCCAGCTGGGGATCCTGATGGCGCTGGGGGCGTCCCGGAGACGGCTCCTTCCCGGCCTGTTCCGGGAGGTACTCTTTTTAAGCGGCACGTCCGCCCTGGCAGGTATCCTGGCGGGATTCCCTTTCGTGTGGATCCTGTGGGGACTGTTTCGTCTGATCCTCGTGGACAGCTCGGAAATGGAACTGGCGCTGGACTACCGGTGCCTGATCCTCTCCCTTGCCTTCTTCCTGCTGGTGGTATGCTTTGCCTGCTTTTCCGCCTGGCGGTATCTGAGAAGGACCAATATCATGGAAGTCATCCGCGAGGAGCATATCAACGAGCCGGTGAAGGAACTGGGGCGCTGGTGCGGACCTGTGGGGCTGCTGCTGATCTTTGCGGGGGGCGGAATGGGCTACTTTGCGCCCCGTGTGTGGGAATGGCTGTTTCGTTCCTACGCTCCCGCCTGGACCTCCGTCCTGTATGCCCTCATGTTTGTGGGATTATACATGACCATGCTTTACACGGTGGTGTACGGCTGGGGAAAATATAAGAAGAATCCCTATAAGAACATTATTTCCAGGGGCATGATGAAGTTTCAGGCGAGACAGACGGTGAATAATATGCTGGTGGTCACGCTGCTGATTGCCGGGGGCTGCTTTGCCATGTTTTATCTGCCTGCCACCGGCACTTCGGCGGTGCTTGGCTACCTTAACTATACGAATGACTATTTTTATCAGTACCGGGCGGATCAGGAAGTGCCGGGGGAGGAAGCGGTAAGGGATCTGGCGCGGCAATACGGTCTTTCCACAAAGGACTGGGGCAGCTGTGATTATATCACGCTGGGAATCGGTGGAATCACCGATATCGAGGACGGGGGGGATCGTTTTCATGTGGAATATCTTCCTGTTATGGGGGAAGCCAAATTTCTTTCGGAGGAGGCTTACAGTGCCTTCACCGGAGAGAAGGTGGATGTGGCGCCGGGAACGTATTTCTGCGTGAACAACCGACAGGAGGGCAATGGCTATCTCAATGAGGGTGCCGGGGATCTCACCAATATGGTTACCGGAAAGAGTATTTCCACGGAATTTGCCGGGTATCTGCATTATGATCTGATGGCGGGGGATGAGAAAGGCTACTATGTCCTTGACAGCGCAGATTATGAGTCCCTGGAGGAAGGGCTGACGGATGACTGGCGGGGGAGGATCATACAGTTTAATGTGGAGGGTGAGGACTCCTATCCCTTTGCCAGGGAATTTTACCGCCGCTTCCTGGAATCCTTCGATGAAAGCTGCGAATACCATAAATCCTACGACCGGGTGGTGAAGATGAGGGCGGAGAAAGCGGGGGAAGCCTATTGGATGGATACGGAGCAGGGGGAGGATTTCAGGATCCGCTATGAGGAATGGGAGTCCCTGCGCTTTCAGACGGGATGGGAGTACCAGCCCAGCTTCCGGATCCTGCTGCTCAATGATTATCTCTGCAGGATGGGCGTCCTGTATATGATGTTCCTGTTCATTTTTATCGTGTGCCTTACCACGTCCCTGGTGGTATGTTATACCCGCTGCCAGACCATCGCCCTGAATAACAGGTATATTTTCGACGACCTGAAAAAGCTGGGAGCGCCGCCCGCGTTTCTGACAGGGGAGGTGCGCAGCCAGTGCGGCAGCGTATTCCGTGTCCCGGCGCTGGTGGGAATGGGGGTCATGTATGCCCTGTTCGCCATGATTTTATATGCGAATGACGGGCGGGTCACCTTTTATGAAGGGATCGCGCTCCTCATATGTCTCGGGATGATACTCCTGATCGGCGCTGTGGTCAGTGAAGTCTGCCGCAGGACGGTGCGGGGGATCAGGCGGCAGCTGCAGGATGGAAGGATGTAGCAAATTATGCCCCAAAATATGTAATTTGTGCCGAAGGACTTCCATAAACGGCAGAACTTGTTTATAATGACAGAAAATCTACCCGGAATAGATTGCGGAAAAACGTATATCATCAAGGATAGTATGGAGGTCAATATGGAAGCTGCTGCAATATGGAAATTTTATGAGAAAATGAATGAAATCGTTTATGCTGTTGATATGGAGAGCAGCGAACTGGTGTATATGAACCGCAAGGCTCGTCAGGTCTATGGAATTGGAAGCATGGAGGAATTGAGGGGAAAGAAGTGTTACGAACTGTTTTACGGCGTTCAGAGTGCCTGTGCGCACTGTAATAATAAGAGACTGAAGCCCGGATGCTTCCTGGAGGAGGTGCGCTATCATCCGGTGTTAAAGAAACGATTTGTCCAGAAGGTGACGATGCTGGAAGAAAACGGCAGAAAGTACCGGATGGAGATCACGGTGGACCTGAGCGCCTGGGAACAGTGGGGAAAGGAGTATGAGGCAAATGCGATCATGGTCAACGAGGGACTGCGCGTCTCGCTGGCGGCCCATACACCGGAACAGTCGATCACGAGTCTGCTGGAATATCTCGGGCAGACGCTGTTGAGCGAGAGAGTCTATCTTTTTGAAGAGACGCAGAAGGGCATCTACGACAATACATACGAATGGTGCGCCGGGGGCGTGGCTCCCCAGAGGGATAATCTGCAGGAAGTGCCCTTTGACGTGGTGGCCGCGTGGTATGAGCGGTTCTGTAGGGATGAAAATATCGTCATAAAGGATGTGGAAAGCATCCGGGAGAAGGAGCCTTTGGTATATGCATACCTGAAGCCGCAGAATGTGCGCTCTATCATTGTAAGCCCCCTGATCAGCGAGGGGAAGGTCATTGGTTTCTATGGCGTGGATAATCCGCCGGAACGGTTTCTGGGGAGCATTGCGGCGCTCTTTCAGATCCTGGGGAATTTTATGGTATCGCTTCTGCACAGGAGGAATCATGTCAGGAGACTTGAGGATGTGTGCTTCCTGGATCAGCTGACTGGGATCAGTAATCGCCACGCCATGAATAAATATGTCACCACACTGGAGCCCCAGGACAGTATCGGGGTTCTGTTCTGCGATGTCACAGGGCTGAAAAGAACCAATGACTCCCTGGGGCATCAGGAGGGAGACAGATTGTTGCTGCGCGCCAGCGAGTGCCTGAAAAGCGGCTTTAAAGATTATGCGCTGTTCCGTGTGGGAGGCGATGAGTTTCTGGTCCTGTGCGCGGGAATCGGGCAGGAGGAATTCCAGAAAAGGATCTGCCTTGTGAAAGAGGAGATGGAAAAAAGGAAGGTCAATATGGCCATCGGGAATGTGTGGCGTCCTGACAGCGGAGAGAATATTGACAGGCTGATCACCCAGGCGGATGACCTGATGTACGAGGATAAAAGGGCCTGGTACAAGATGCAGAAATAGTTTCCCGCAAGCCAACTTGTTGGCTTTGGGATTCTGCGTTGTGAAGCGACATTCACTCCTGCTAATCCGTGCGCATCCGTCGGGGAGGGTAAGGGCATTTGAAGCGGCAGGAAAGCAGGGCTTTGTTTGGGGCTGGGAAGCCGGAAACAAAGGGCTGGTTTCAGCAGCAGACAGGGCGTATATGAAAGCCCCCGTCCCTCGTCCACCGTTCCCAGCCTATGGGACAAAATGTCCCATACCTCTGGACACCGTGACTATATGTGGCCACACTCATTTATTTTAGGAGCCGTTCTTTTCTCAAAATTGAAATGGGCGGGAAAGCCATTTTAGGGCTTTCCCGCCTTGATTACCCATCAGCAAAGACGGGCGAGACTGTCAACGGCGGCGCTGAAAGCGCCGTTCATCTTGACCGTTGACTGGCTCGGCTGGCTTTGCTATATGCTGCATTCGTAATCTGTTTATAAGTTCGGTTCAATAAAATGCACCGCCGAGTTATCCCAATATTTTTTATAAACCAGGCTTTCATTCCCATCAAGATTAAGCTGGTAAGTCCGAAATGTGACCAAAATATTTTTCGGCTGCCACTGTTCTTCATAAGAATACTGGTATTTCATTCCTACCTTTTGCATTACGCCGCCGCTTCTGGGGTTGTTCCTGTCATGTGTTGCTGTAATATACGGCAGACCATCCTTTTTGACTTGCTCAATGACAGCTTTCCCAGCTTCCGTGACAATTCCTCTATGCCAAAATTCCTTGCGAAGTCCATATCCAAAATCGTGGTGTTCCTCCATATCCACTTGTATATAGCCGATAGGAAAATTATCCTCTTTGAGACAAATCGCATATGCGTATGCCTGTGGCTGGGCATATTTTGAAGCATA
The DNA here is from genome assembly GCA_948473115.1 of uncultured Lachnospiraceae bacterium. Taxonomy (GTDB): domain Bacteria; phylum Bacillota; class Clostridia; order Lachnospirales; family Lachnospiraceae; genus Acetatifactor. The sequence goes on from CAOKWI010000086.1 coordinate 16,734, forward strand.
CCTCTCCTCGTAGAATTTTATAGTTTCTTCCATGCTTTTTACCGGATACCAGGGCAAAAACTGATTGACCTCCTCGTCTTGCAGTATAAGGTGAAGTGCTTCCATATCATGCTCTGTGAATTTTCTTAAAATCAAACGCTCTGTTTCTAATGTAGGCGTGTTCATTTGTTTTTCCTCCATAACCTGCAAATATGCTTTTACTATTTTCTTCCCCGTTGCGGGATTGGATTTTTCAGCAAGTCCGATTTTCCCGCAAGCCGTTTCAGCGCCG
>CAOKWI010000087.1 GCA_948473115.1 uncultured Lachnospiraceae bacterium
TAGTCTACGTAGGCAGTGGATTTCATCTCCGCTAAGACCGCCCCCCAAAGTCCGCTTAGGACAGGACAGCACGTCGCCGCCTGGTTTTCTGCAATTTAGGGACTTTGAAGAATTAATTCTTTCACAGTTCCTTATTCTGCGCACCAGTTAAATTTACAGTGCAGCTGCGACTGTAGACCGTCAGTCAAATATTTTCCTGAAAGGCATCACTGTAAGTCCTGATGGTTCACAGTATATATTTGGTCAAAGCCAGGCAATCGTGCCTATATATGGGTATAAAAGAATTTCTAAAGAAGTCTGATTAAATCATCGCTTCTTCAGTGCCTTCGGTGGATACGCACGGATTTGCAGGGGTTTTGTTGTTTCGTAACACAGAATCCCAAAGCCAACAAGTTGGCTTGCGGGAAGCGCTTTATTCAGCGTTTCCCTAAAGTCTTATAAATTGGCTCTGTGTAGTTAACACAATTTTATAATATCAAAGAGCCCGATCCGTATATCTATAAACTTGCAGGAAACAGGCGCAGGGGAGACAGGGGTACTTTCTGCGGCGTGAGCGAGATGTGGAGAGGAGACTTCGTCGATGGGAGCCCCTCAGGCGAGCATCGACGTGCATAAGGCTCATCGGAACGCCTATCGAGCCGTCGCAGAAAGTACCCCTGTCTCCCCTGCGCCGTCCCCTTCTCCGCAAAAAAGCCGCCTGGCACTATCGGGGCTGAGTTGTTACTCAGCGACACCATATATAGTATGTATACATTGACTTTTCTACCAAAAGATGGTAGATTAACACTAAGGAACTGTTAAAGAATTAATCTTCACATTTGACTTGTCTGAGATTGCAAATGCTGCGTTGTCATCAGTCGACGATGCCCACATCGTCTCCTTCTTCCGCCTTGCTTTTGCAATCTCATCCTGCGTCAAAGTGTAAAGTTAATTCTTAACAGTTCCTAATTGGGAAAAACCAGATTTTCCCGCAGAGGGAGGTCCTATCTATATGCAGGTGATCAAGAGAGACGGGGAAAAGGCAGAGTTTACGCTGACTAAGATCAATGATGTGATCATGAAAGCGTTTACCGCCACCCAGAAGAGTTATACCAATGACATCATCGACCTGTTGGCGTTGCGTGTGACTGCTGATTTTCAGGATAAGGTGAAAGAGGAGTCCATCCACGTGGAGGATATTCAGGACAGCGTGGAACGGGTTCTCGGACAGGCCGGCTATGAGGAAGTGGCCAAGGCATATATCCTGTACCGCAAGCAGCGTGAGAAAATGCGCACGATGACCTCCACTATTTTGGACTACAAAGAGGTGGTGAACGGTTATGTGAAGGTGGAAGACTGGCGTGTGAAGGAAAATTCCACTGTCACCTATTCCGTGGGCGGACTGATCCTCAGCAATTCAGGCGCGGTTACAGCCAATTACTGGCTCTCGGAGATTTATGACGAGGAGATCGCCGCAGCCCACAGGAATGCGGATATCCACATACATGACCTTTCCATGCTCACCGGCTACTGCGCCGGCTGGTCTTTAAAACAGCTGATCAGGGAGGGGCTGGGAGGCATCACCGGCAAGATCACCTCCGCTCCCGCAAAGCATCTGTCCGTGCTGTGCAACCAGATGGTGAACTTTCTGGGGATCATGCAGAACGAGTGGGCGGGCGCCCAGGCGTTCTCCTCCTTTGATACCTACCTTGCCCCCTTTGTGAAGGCGGACAATTTAAGCTATTATGATGTAAAGAAATGCATCGAGGCATTTATATATGGCGTGAATACGCCCAGCCGGTGGGGAACCCAGGCGCCCTTTTCCAATATCACACTGGACTGGACAGTGCCCGACGACCTGGCGGAGCTGCCCGCCATTGTGGGCGGCGAGGAGATGCCCTTTCAATATAAGGACTGTAAGAGGGAGATGGACATGGTCAATAAGGCGTTCATCGAGACCATGATCGAGGGGGATTCCAACGGAAGGGGGTTTCAATATCCCATTCCTACCTACTCTATCACAAAGGATTTCGACTGGTCTGACACGGAGAACAACAGGCTGCTGTTTGAAATGACCTCCAAGTACGGTACGCCTTATTTTTCCAATTATATCAATTCGGATATGGAGCCGAGCGACGTCCGCAGTATGTGCTGCCGCCTGCGGCTGGACCTGAGGGAGCTGAGGAAGAAGACGGGAGGTTTCTTCGGCTCCGGGGAAAGCACGGGGAGCGTGGGCGTGGTCACCATCAACCTGCCCAGGATCGCTTATCTGTCCGCCAATGAGGACGAGTTCTTTGCCAGGCTGAATCACATGATGGACATTGCGGCCCGCTCCCTGAAGATCAAGAGGGAAGTGATCTCCAGACTGTTGGAGGAGGGACTGTATCCCTACACAAAGAGGTATCTTGGATCCTTTGACAATCATTTTTCCACCATCGGCCTGATCGGCATGAATGAAGTGGGACTGAATGCAAACTGGCTCAGGGCGGATATGACCAGCGGCAAGACCCAGGCTTTCGCGAAAAAGGTGCTGAACCATATGAGGGAGCGTCTGTCCGATTATCAGGAGCAGTACGGCGATCTCTATAACCTGGAGGCCACTCCCGCGGAGAGCACTACATACCGTCTGGCAAAGCATGACCGGAAGAAGTGGCCTGCCATCAGGACGGCCGGGAAACAGGGAGATACTCCCTACTACACCAATTCCTCCCATCTGCCGGTGGATTATACGACGGATCTATTTGACGCGCTGGATATTCAGGACGAATTGCAGACCTTGTACACATCGGGCACTGTGTTCCACGCGTTCCTGGGAGAGAAGCTGCCAGACTGGAGGGCGGCTGCCTCCCTTGTGAAGACCATTGCGTATCACTATAAGCTGCCTTATTACACGTTGTCCCCGACCTACTCCATCTGTAAGGAGCATGGCTATCTGCCCGGGGAGGTAAAGGCCTGCCCCCACTGCGGCGCAGGGACGGAGGTATACAGCCGTATCACGGGCTATTACCGTCCCGTGCAGAACTGGAATGACGGCAAGCTGCAGGAGTATGCGAACCGCAGGGAGTATGATGCGGCAAACTCAATGCTGAAACGCCCCGCCAGAAGTGTTGTGACCCTTTCTAATTATGGGGAGGATGTGGAGGTCAGCGTGGAGGAGCCAAAGAATGTCAGGTATCTCTTTACCACGAAGACCTGTCCGAACTGTAAGGTGGCGAAGGAGCTTTTGAAGGATATCAGCCATGTGCTGATAGACGCGGAGGAAAATATGGAGCTTGCGGCGCGATATGGCGTGATGCAGGCGCCCACCCTGGTGGTTGTGGACGGAATCAAGCATAAGAAGTATGTCAATGTTTCCAATATCAGGAAATATGCTGACCAGATCGTTCCTCTGGTGTCAGCTGAGGCACGGTAGTGCAGAAAGGAAGACCCGATGATCAATAAGCTGATTGCCAATATCAAAAAGACGGATGCCCCTATTGTGGTGGGGCTGGATCCCATGATGAAATTTGTGCCGGAATACATCAAGGCGGCCAACTTTGCGGAGTACGGCGAGACCCTGCTGGGAGCTGCGGAGGCAGTCTGGCAGTTTAATAAGGGCATCATAGACGCGGTCTGTGACCTGATCCCCGCGGTGAAGCCCCAGATCGCAATGTATGAGCAGTTCGGGCTTCCCGGCATGACAGTATTTAAGCGGACGGTGGACTACTGTAAGGAGAAGGGTCTGGTGGTGATCGGCGACGTCAAACGGGGAGATATCGGTTCCACCGCAGCGGCCTATGCGGCGGGGCATCTGGGCAGGGTCCAGGTGGGCAGTCAGGCATATTCTGCCTTTGATGAAGACTTCATCACTGTAAATCCTTATCTTGGATCCGACGGCGTGAAGCCCTTTATGGAGATCTGCGAGGAGGAGAAAAAAGGCATCTTTGTGCTGGTCAAGACGTCCAATCCCAGCAGCGGAGAGTTTCAGGACAGGCTGATCGACGGCAAGCCGCTCTACCAATGGGTGGGTGAACAGGTGGCGGCGTGGGGCGCCGAATGCATGCCGGCGGAGGGCGGTTACAGCTACGTGGGCGCCGTTGTGGGTGCGACGTATCCCGAACAGGGCAGGATCATGCGCAAAGTGATGCCAAAGAGCTTTATCCTGGTTCCAGGTTATGGTGCGCAGGGCGGAAAGGGTGCGGATCTGGTGGATTTCTTTAATGAGGACGGCCTGGGCGCCATTGTCAATTCCTCCAGGGGAATCATTGCCGCATACCAGCAGGAGCAGTACTCCCGGTATGGGGAGCAGAATTATGCGGACGCCTCCAGGGCGGCGGTGATTGCCATGAAGGAGGATATCGCCTCCGCACTGGCGAAGAGGCTCTGACAGGGAGTTGCGAGGATGCATTCTTGAAGATTTGTTCTCAGCCTAATGGCCGGTTATGAATGATTCGATGTACCGGTATACTTGGAAAGGATAAGGAAAAACATGAATATAGTATGTTTGGATCTGGAAGGAGTATTAGTGCCTGAAATATGGATTGCCTTTGCGGAGGCCAGCGGGATTCCCGAGTTAAAGAGGACCACCAGGGATGAGCCGGATTATAATAAGCTGATGAAGTGGCGAATCGGTATTTTGAAGGAGCACGGCCTGGGCTTGAAGGAGATCCAGGACACCATCGCGAAGATTGATCCCATGCCCGGGGCGAAGGAGTTTCTGGATGAACTCCGTTCCCTGACCCAGGTCATTATCATCAGCGATACTTTTACCCAGTTTGCCACCCCGCTGATGAAAAAGCTGGGATGGCCCACCATTTTCTGTAACTCCCTGGAAGTGGCGGAGAACGGCGAGATCACGGGTTTTAAAATGCGGATAGAAAATTCCAAGCTGACCACCGTGAAGGCGTTACAGTCCATAGGGTATGAGACCATTGCCAGCGGCGACAGCTATAATGACCTCGGCATGATCAATGCCAGTAAGGCCGGATTCCTGTTCAGGAGTACCGATAAGATCAAGGCGGATAACCCGCAGCTGCCCGCATACGAAACTTATGAGGAGCTGATGGCGGCGATCAAAGCGGTATTGTAGACAGGAAATGCGCATGGGCAGGCAATGCATATATAGTGTCAAATGTATAAAATGGAAAAGTTTGCATATAATATCTGCGACATGTAAACTTTTCTTTTTTATTCATGACAACAGAATTCCCGCGAAGCGTGGATTCTGTTGTATGGGAGAAATCAGACTATGAAAGAAGAAACCTATCCTTTTGTTGTAAAACCGCTGCCCTATGAATATGATGCCCTGGTTCCCGTCCTGGACCAGGAGACGCTGCATTTTCACCATGATAAGCATTATAAGACTTACGTGGACAATCTTAACGCAGCGCTGTCGGATTATCCGGAACTGCAGAAGCTGGGATTGTCAGATTTGCTGCGCCGGATCGACCACCTGCCGGCTGCCATACAGACCCCTGTGCGCAATAACGGAGGCGGGGTTTATAACCATGAACTGTATTTCGACTCCATGAAAAGCCCTGTGGGGCAGGAACCTTCCGGGCTGCTTCTGGAAGCCATTGAACGGGATTTCGGTTCCCTCCAGCAGTGGAAGGAGCAGATGAAGCAGGCGGCTGTGGGCAGGTTCGGCTCCGGCTGGGCGTGGCTGGTGACTGACAGGGACGGAAAACTGTCCATTGTGCAGACGGCGAACCAGGATGTGCCGGATCTGGATAAAGTGATCCCCCTCTTCCTGGTGGATGTTTGGGAGCATGCATATTATCTGCAGTATCAGAACAGGAGAGCCGACTATGTGGACGGCTGGTTCGGCCTGATCAACTGGCGCAAGGCGCAGAAACGCTATGAGGAAGCAATCGGATAATACAGGGTAATACAGTAACACCCCGCAGAATACTGCGGGGTGTCTGACTCTATTTAGGCCATGCAGTTTTGGTCTCTCTCTCTGCATGTGCTTTCTCGCGCATATGATTCAGGCGTTTTACAATGTAATCCAATTGCTCGTCCTGCTTGTCCAGCTGCGTCTTTAGCGAAGCTACGGCTTCCATCAATGCATCCATCTTTTCTTCCTGTGTCATAGGGTATCCCTCCGTTTGGTTTATGTGGTTATTTGGGAATATAAAATATTTTAGCATATGATGTCTGAAAATGCAAAATATTTTGTTGCGCTGGATTTTGATTTAGTAACAGTTCAGCCATGCAACAATTTGCAAATTGCGCGTGGGTGCTTGCCCACAAAGCGCGATATGCAAATTGCTGCATGAGCGGAGCGCCCTCACATGAAATAAAAGATGAACCGCGCACGGCGTCGGATGCAAAGCAGACGCTGAGGAGGGGGCTTGCCCACCTCGTTAGGAATTAGAGGGTTGAACTGTTACTTGATTTATGCTATCATGAAAGCCGAGTGCAAGAAGTGGGAGGCTGCTTTGTTTCGAACAGAAAAAAAATTTATAATAAACGATATTCAAAAGGAAAAAATCCTGATGAAAATAGGAACTGTCTGCAAGCGCGACGAACATACAGATGATAAAGGGCAATATAATATCCGGAGCCTTTATTTTGACGATTATCGGGATAGCGGGTTTCATGCCAATGAGATGGGGGTAGAACCCCGGAGCAAATGGAGAATCCGTATTTATAATCACAATGCAAGGCTGATACGTCTGGAGCAGAAGATAAAATTTCAGGGATTGATACGTAAGGACAGTGCAGTTGTTTCAGAGGAATTTTGCCGCAGGCTGTTGGAAGATGCGGATCAAATACAATACCCTGTAGAGAACAATGTAGTAAACCGTTTTTTGACAGATTGTTTTACCAGAGGGCTTTGTCCGCGGGTTATCGTGGAATATGACAGGGAGCCTTATGTTTATGAGGAAGGGAATGTCAGGATTACCTTTGATAAGGCCATATGCTGTTCTGCAATGATTGATGAGTTTTTCAGTGAAAATGTATTTTTAAATCCAGTAATGAGATCGGGACAACAGCTTTTGGAAGTGAAATATTCTGAATTTTTACCGGGATTTCTTCATCAGATGCTGGATACTGAGGGATTGCAACAGAGCACCTTTTCAAAATATTATTTATGTAGAAGGATGGGGTAAATTCATATGACAACTTTCAAAGATATACTTAAGACTTCCTTTATAGAATCTTTTGATGGTGCGTGGGGGGGGGGTATAACATTTCGGGTTATTCTGATCTCCATGGCGTTGACAATAGTGCTGGCATTGTATCTGTTTCTTATTTATAGACTGATAGGGCGAAAGAATTTTTATAATATGAACTTTAACCTTGCGTTGGTGGGGATGACAGTTGCCACAGCGGCTATAGTTTTAACCATTCAGTCGAATCTGATGCTTTCTCTGGGAATGGTCGGTGCGTTGTCTATTGTGCGGTATCGTTCTGCCGTAAAGGATCCAATGGATCTGTTCTTTCTTTTCTGGGGAGTCGCAGTAGGTATCATGTGTGGCGCAAGGCAATTTTTGCTGGCTGCCACGGTGTCATTTATCTTGACAGTAGTTCTTTTCATCTTGAGTCATGTCCCCGTGATTTTGGCGCCCTATGTCCTTGTGGTAAACTGTAGGGAAGAGGATCTGGAGGCTGTAAAGGATCTGGTGGCCTGTCAATGCAGGTATTACAAGGTAAAGTCCAGTTATCTGTCAGATGGCAAGATGCGTGTGATTATGGAAATTAAGACGAAAAGCCAAGATGAGCTTTTGCGGCAGCTGGGGAAAATGAGTGGAGTGGCAGTATCCATTCTGACTTACGAGGGTGATATCGTAGGGTAGTGATAAGCTGGTGGAGGTTGCCGTGGAGAGATACAAAATTAAATGGATGATATCAGGCTGTGCGTTGGTTTTATTGAGCAGCGCATGGCTTCTCTTTTTTTATTATATGCCGGAGACGTTCGACCAGATATCGATTTCCCTGGACAGTGGAGTTTATGGGGAAGGCGTACAGATAAGCGTACAGGCTTTTTCGGGGAATACGGTATATTATACCATTGATGGGCTGGAACCCTCTGAAAATTGGGATAATGTGAAAGAATATACAGAGCCTTTGGTATTGCAATCGGATCCTGACGGAAGGACCTACAGTTTTCGTTTCTTTACGCAGCATGCGGACGGGACTTTGTCTGAAGCGGTGGAGCGGAATTATGTGGTATTGGAAGAAGGCAGACAGCTGGATGTAGACTATATAGTGTCCATAAAGGGAAATGAAGAGTCTCTTTTTGGCTATGAGGATGGAATCTTTATCAGCGGGCGCCGGTTTGAGGAGTATCTGGCGCAGAATCCCGATGCAAACATTTTGGTAGAGCATACCATGGCCAATTACTTTTCCGATATGGAGATTCCGGTACATTTGGCAGTTTTTAGCGCAGGAGAAGAAGTTATTTCTCAGGATTGTGGATTAAAGATTGCCGGAAACGGAACCCGTGCGAAGAATCAGAAGTCATTCAGGCTGATTGCCAGGCATGACTATGATGAGGCAAATGAGTTTTCCTATATTTTTTTTGATCAGCTGCATTCAGACAATACAGGTAGTCTAATAGAAAACTTTCAGCGTCTGACTTTGCACAACAGCGGGGATGATAACGGATATGGTTTTATCAGGAATGCTTTGTGTAACGAACTGGCAAGGCAGGCAGGCTTTTCTGATGTTTTGGTTTCTTGCAGCGCAGTGGCTTATGTGAACAGTCATTATATGGGAACATACTGGCTGCAGAATACTTATGACGATAGGTATTTTGCGGAAAAATATGGTTCTTTCCAAGGTGAGATGGCAATATGCGAAGGCGAGATGGGGCAGATGCAAATTTCTGATGAGCAGGAAATCTGGGAGCAGGAAGCAGCGCAGGAGTATAATGACTTTTGCAGCTGGGTGGCGGAGTCCAATGTAAATGATCAGGACGTGTGGTATAGAGTGGCGCAAACTATCGATGTGGAGAATTTTCTACAGTATGTTGCAATAGAATATTATATTAGTAATACGGACTGGCCACGCAATAATGTGAAGGTGTATCGATATGCCCCGGCCAAGGGAGAAGCATATCGTGAGGGTACCGTGTTTGATGGACGCTATCGCTATTTGCTGTTTGACCTGGATTATGGTATGGGATTGAAATTTCAGGGCTGGTATGGCAGGGATGCTGAGGAGGATATTCTGGCAAATTTATGTGATCCTTTTGGGAGTGCTGCACTGTTCGCAAAATGTATGGAGAGGGAAGAATGTAGGAATTATTTTATTGATCAGGTGCTGGGTCTGAGAAACGGAAGCTTTACAGCAGGAAATGTCAACATGGTTTTGGAAAGATATAACAGTTCCCGTTGGAGTGAACTGGAATATATGATGGGGAATGCAGATTATTTGCAGGGCTATTTTTGGGAAGCAGATGATAACAATATTGATAATGTCCGGGAAGAATTGGAAGAAATAAGAACCTTTGCGGAGAAGAGAATGCATGCCGTACCTGCAGAGATGGCGCGCATCTGGGATTGTGGAACCCTGTATTCTATTGAGACAGTCGCACCGGATGATATACAAATATGTATTGGCGGGCAGATGGTGAAGGAGGAATGCCTGTATTTTACGGAAATTCCAGTAGTACTTTCTGTAAATGCGCCTGTGGGCATTCGCGTGCTTGGATACGAAGTGAATGGGTGCTTTATAGAGGGGGAGACCATTGAGCTTTTGGGTAAGGAGTATCTGACAGGGAAAGATACATTGACGGTGATACCTTGTATAGAGTACACGGAGACGGAGAGGCTGTCCATCCAGGCATTTTCTGTTGGAGGAAGCAATGATTGGATCATTTTAAGCAATACAGGCAATGTTGAAGTGCATCTGGAAGATTACTTTTTAAGTGATGACGGGAATAATCTTTTGAAAGAGAACCTGCCTGCCAGGATCCTGAAACCTGGCGAGAGTATTACTGTATACGGAGGTAAATACCAGGGAGAGATGGAAGATTCCGGTTGGCAGGTATTTTTTTCATGGAATAGAGAAGAGACTATTATTTTATCTCATGTGACAGAAGGAATCGTGGAGCAGAGAAGTCCTTAATGGGCAGGGTGGATCATGAGTGTGATATACTACATAACGCCAGAATTTACCGTATTGCACTGATTAAACGTATGTGGCTGGCGTTATGTAGTCAGGTTACTCGGAAATGTTAACTGTTAAGCGGTATAAATTACGAAAAAGAACTAGTGTGCTGACATGTTCATTTTTGAACTAATGACGAAGGATAAATTTCCACTCTGCAAGGCGGAGGAAGGAGGCGATGCGGTATCAAATTGCTAAAGCAATTGTTGACTGACGGTGCTGTGTGCCAGTGGCACACGTCCAGCACGGACCGAAGCGGAGCGTAGACCAACGCAGCGATGGCGCGAACAGCGAGTGCTGAGAAGCGCCTCATTATTTCTTACAATCCTGTCTTTAACAGCTGTATGGACGATGAATCGCCGTAAACCCGGTCTATATGCGGGTTACAATGGAGAAGGCCGGGGGTAACCCGTCCGTGAACATTCCCATCTGCAGGATTTGTATATAGGAACAAAAAATTTGACAAAAAAATACAGACCCTATGCGGCCTGTAGGTACCTTTCGTGTTGTGGATCTGTTAAAGACCTGGAAGCTTCATATGTTCGTACTAACATATTGTGTGTGAAAATGCAAATTGAACAGAAACTACGATAAAAAATAAGCATCCTACATCAAACCATGGTATAATAGACCCACAATTTTGGGGTTGCGAGGAGGCACCTATGGATATACAGAAATTGACGGACTTACTGGTTACATCCAGTGAAAATTGCAGCCAGGCCATGTTCATTCCCTGGTGGAAGGATGATTTTACAAGGGCAGACTACAGGTACAGCATGCTTGAAAAGGATGTGATCCAGGAGGCAGGAAATTGCCTGGCAGACTGCGGCAGGGACGTATTGTTCTCACCTGTGGGACATGCAGGATTTACCCTTGCCCACCTTCTGGTGTGGCATAACTTCCATGACCTGGTGGAGGGAATGATCCGGGAGGGGAGGATCACAGGGGAGGACATTAATATGCCGGATCATTGCGGCCATGGCTGTACGCTGCTTCATCTGGCCTGTTCCCGGGGAAACCTGGCCATGACCAGACTGCTTCTGGAACATGGGGCAAGGGAGGATGCCTGTGACGAAAGGGGCATGAACGCATACCATTTCCTGGCGTATCCCAGGTTTCCGGAGGAGGTACTGGTGCTGGATCCCGTATGTCTGGAAAACAGTGTAAAACAGAGGGGGGACATCGCCCGCCTGCTGACCTGTGACATCAACCAGAGAGACAGGGACGGGCTCACGCCCCTGGAACGGCTGCTGTCCACAGAATACAGCGCCAGCTATACCTGGCCCCTGACGGAGGCCTTCCTGGAAAAAGGGGCACGCACGGATTATGTGGATCCGGAGGGCAATACCCTGCTGATGATGGCCAGGCGGAACGGGCACCGGACGGCAGCCCTTCAGCTGATGGAACAGTGCCCGGAACTGGTAGATGTAGCAAACAACCAGGGGATAACACCCTTGCAGCATGCCATGGACTTCCGGAACCAGGGCATGTATCTGGCTCTGCTGGACCATGGTGCAACGCCGGTGCCTGGCGCGGGAATGGATCGACTCCCCCTGCAGCAGGTCGCAGGCAATGCTTTCGGGGATGTGGAGCGGGACAACCGGGATGGACTGAGCCTGGCGCTGTATCTGACGGAAAAGCTGATCCGGCAGGTTGATCCGGATGATGAGGATGAACTGGGGGAGGTGGCAGGTATCCTGCACAACGCCCTGATATCTGATGAGGAGGCCAATGTGCTGGATGCCTGCAGGGACACGGGTATTGACTTTACCATGCCAGTGCTCTATGAGGGAGAGATGCTCTGCCTGCGGGACGAGTGCCTTCGTGCCTGTTATGGGATAGGGGCGCTGCGCAGGCTGGCAGAACTGGGTGTGGACATGGATAAGGCTGTGATCAGGGGACGGACCCCGGCGCATATCCTGGCGGCCGGACGGGGGCAGGAGCATGGGGAAGGAGAGGAGTTCTATACAGAGGCAACAGTGTTTTTTGCCAGGGAATCCATGGAACAGACAGACAAGGGTGGGAAGACGGCGCTTCACCTGGCAGTGGAGAATGGCCACACCGGCATGGTGCGGGCCATGCTGGAAAAGGGAGTGGACGTGGACCTTACAGTGGATGAACCGGGGGAAGCGGGAGTGACAGCACTTCACCTGGCCTGTTCCAACGGCTTTGCGGACATGGTGGAACTGCTCCTGGAGGCCGGCGCGGATGATACACTGCAGACCTATAAGGGGGAAAGCCCTGCACATTATGTATTGCTGGGGAGCAAGCATGGCGGCGTGCAGGATATGGAATCCAGGATACAGATCTTAAATCGTCTGGAACACCTGGACATTCCGGATGAGGAGGGAATCACGCCGCTTCTGCTGGTCTCTTATGACACACGGGAGCTTCTCCCTCTGCTTATAAACCGGGGGGTGGATGTAAATCACGGAGATCTGAGAGGGGTTACGGCCCTGATGCGGAACACGGACAAGGAGTTGGCCAAGGAACTGCTCAAAGCCGGTGCCGATGTGAACAGGACGGACATCCAGGGAGATACAGCCCTGCATTATGCGCTGCGGGCCGGGGCAGAAGGAGATGCCAGGTATCTGATCCGGAAGGGGGCGGATTACAACCGGCCAAACAACCAGGGGGAAACCCCTGCCCAAATTGCTGTGGAAGAAGGCCTTGATACGGTACTGGAACTTATGACGGACATTGTGTAGGCTTCAATGCCTCTTTCAGGGAGACGATTCTTTTAACTGATGGGAATCGTGGAGCGGAGAAGTCCTTAGGAACTGTCAAAGAATTAATCTTTACATCTGACTTGCCTAAATCTTCTTATGCCGCGTTGTTGTCAATCGGCGTACCCCAGTACGCCTCATTCCTCCGCCTTGCATAAAAAGATTTATCCTACGTCATCTGCAAAGTTAATTCTTGACAGCTCCTTAGAGGGTAGGGTGGATCAATGAATATGACGAATTACCAAAAAGAATTAGAGAAAATATTGGAAAAGCTGGAGCAGGACCGGCAGACAGGGCTTTTGGACGGCGGAGGGAAAAAGCGGTTATTCCTCCATAGCTGCTGCGCGCCCTGCAGCAGTTATGTGCTGGAGTATTTGTGCAGTCATTTTCATATTACGGTTTTTTATTTTAATCCCAATATCTCCTCTTCCGCTGAATACCGTAAGAGAGCCGAGGAGCAGAAGCGTCTCATTGCATCTTACAATCAGGAAATGGAAGCAGGGACGCGTGGAGGATATCCCATAGGATTCGTTGAGGGGGATTATGATCCCCAAAGGTTTTATGAGGTGGCAAAGGGATATGAGGACTGTCCGGAAGGCGGGGAAAGATGCTTTCGCTGCTTTGACCTGCGCCTGCGGGAAACAGCAAAGCGGGCGAAGGAAACGGACGCTGATTTTTTCTGTACCACCCTGACCATCAGTCCACTGAAAAACGCAGTGAAGCTGAATGAGATCGGTATGGCGTTGGCTGCGGAGTACGGTGTGCCCTGGCTTCCCTCTGATTTTAAGAAAAGGAATGGTTATAAACGCTCCATCGAACTTTCGGCGGAGTATGGATTGTACAGGCAGAATTATTGTGGATGCGGATATTCCGTAACCGTTCAGACAGGGCGCTGAACTGTTACGATATTCCTTGCACAATGCGGGAAAGTAGGGTAAAATACACTCAAGAATCCATCCGCTGCGCGTCTGACGCGTTTCGCGCTCAGAGATTCTTTTGTTATCCTGTCAGATAAAATCAAATGTCTGCTTCGCAGCCGCTTGATTTTCCGGATCTCTGTCCCACACAGGCGGAATTCCGGGAGACAGTATTGTTGTATTTTAGGGCATGGAGGATTGTATGAAAAAATTATTGGATCTGTTGTCAGAAGAAATAGGACAGGCTTTTGAAGCCGCGGGTTATGATGCGGCCCTGGGAAAGGTCACTGTGTCCAATCGTCCGGATCTCTGTGAGTATCAGTGCAACGGCGCCATGGCGGGGGCAAAGCAGTACCGTAAGGCACCGGTCATGATCGCAGGGGAAGTGGCGGAAAAGCTGGCGGACAGCAAAGTGTTCAAGGAGGCGGCAGCGGTGGCGCCCGGCTTCCTGAATTTAAAGGTTTCCGAGAAGTTTCTGTTGGAGTATGTGCGGGATATGGCAGGTGCGGAGAAATTCGGGCTGGAGGTATCCCCTGAGCCTAAGAAGATCATCATCGACTACGGCGGGGCAAACGTGGCAAAACCCCTTCATGTGGGACACATCCGTTCCGCAGTCATCGGTGAGAGCATCAAGAGGATCTGCCGGTATGCGGGAAATGAAGTGATCGGCGATGTGCACCTGGGGGACTGGGGGCTGCAGATGGGACTGGTCATCACCGGGCTTCAGGAACGGAATCCGGAACTGGTATATTTTGACGAAAATTATCAGGGGGAATATCCCAAGGAGGCTCCCTTTACGATCTCTGAGCTGGAGCAGATCTATCCTGCTGCCAGCGCTAGGTCGAAAGAGGATCCCGACTATAAGGCCCGGGCCATGGAGGCGACTTTCAGACTACAGAACGGAGACAGGGGATACCGCGCGCTCTGGAGACATATCATGGACGTGTCCGTGGCGGATCTGAAGAAGAACTATGGCAGCCTGAATGTGGAATTCGATCTCTGGAAGGGAGAAAGCGATGTCCATGAACTGATCCCCGAACTGGTCTCCTATATGAAGGACAATCATTATGCGTACATCAGCGAGGGCGCTTTGGTGGTGGATGTAAAGGAGGAGACGGACACGAAGGAGATACCGCCCTGCATGATCTTAAAGTCAGACGGCGCTTCCCTTTATAATACAACGGATCTGGCTACCATTATGGAGCGTATGCGGCTGTATCAGCCCGATGAGATCGTCTATGTGGTGGACAAGCGGCAGGATTTATATTTTGAACAGGTATTCCGCTGCGCCAGGAAGACGAAGCTGGTGACGCCCGGGACGGAATTAAGGTTTGTCGGTTTCGGCACCATGAATGGAAGCGACGGCAAGCCCTTTAAGACCAGGGACGGCGGCGTGATGCGCCTGGAGAACCTGATCCGTGACACGAAGGAGGAGATGCTCAGGAAAATCAAAGAGGGACGCGAAATGCCTCCGGAGGAAGCGGAAAAGGTGGCGGATATCGTTGCGGTGGCGGCGTTGAAATACGGCGATCTGTCCAACCAGGCATCCAAGGATTATGTGTTTGATATTGACCGCTTTACCTCCTTTGAGGGGGATACGGGTCCTTATATCCTCTATACCGTTGTGCGCATCAAGTCCATCCTGGGCAAATACCGGGAGCAGGGAGGAGATGTCGGAAAGGCTGTGCTCCAGGAGGCGGAAAATGAGTCGGAGAAGGCGCTGATGATGGAACTGGCAGGGTTCAATGCCATGATGCTGAATGCTGCTGAGGAGATTGCGCCTCATAAAGTGTGCGCATATGTCTATGACCTTGCCAATGCGTTCAATCATTTTTACCATGAGACGAAGATCCTGGCGGAGGAGGATGAGACAAGGCGCGCCGGTCTCATTGCACTGCTGGATCTGACCAGGGCGGTGCTTGAGGCCTGTATCGATGTGCTGGGATTCTCCGCACCGGAGCGGATGTGAAGTAACAGTTCAGCCAGTCCATGTAAGTGACAGCAAATTGTGCTTGCACGAATTTTCTGTCACTTACATGGACTGAGGAGAGCGCAAGTTCAACTGCGTTGAACTATTTATGAGTAAAGAGAGCTGCGAAGCAGCGGAAAACGCCACAGGCGCGACTGGGAGGGGCTTGCCCACCTCCTTGTGAATGGCGCGGGCTGAATTGTTACTGTGCCGGTTGTTATTGTGATCTTCAAAAAAGTTATTGACAAAAGTACTTGTCCATAGTATACCCTTGTCTTTAACAGTTGTATGGACGATGAATCGCTGTAACCCCAGTCTTTATGCGGGTTACAGCGATTTAATCTTTAGGA
>CAOKWI010000088.1 GCA_948473115.1 uncultured Lachnospiraceae bacterium
TATCCATGCCTTCATTATATCTTATCTATCTTTTTTTGAAAATTGATTTCCGTGCATCTTATCCGCTGTATCTTGCCTCCGACGGGGAAATGCTTTATGTCATCCACGGGGAAGGCGTGCTTTTATATGATTTGCAGGAAAATCAGGTGGCAGTGAGACAGGACGATGTGTTATCCTCTTTCTTTTCCGGGAAACAGGAAGCGTTTTTAAACGAGGAGACAACCATTCTGCTTTATCCCCTGGGTGAGGACATCTATGTGCTGACCCACGATGGGATATTCTTACATAAGCTTTACGGAGAATCCATGGAGCGCATTGTGGATGGCGGCGCCTGCGCTATCGGCGATATCCGGAGAGGATTTGCGGGCATGGCGGTGACGGGGGGAGACGAAGAAGGGGCCGGGGAAGCTATATTTACGATCCTGTATACGGACGGAATGCTCATGCGCTATGTGAAAGATGATTCCCTCCCCGCGGAGCCGGAGATTTCGCTGCGCATCTACAGCCTGTACGAGGACGGGAATATTCGGCAGGCAGTGAGCGCGTTCCGGCAGAAATATCCGGATGTATCCATCAGGTATGAGGTGGGAGTGGATCCCGGTCACGGAGCCACGCAGGAGGATGCCCTGCGGAACCTGAGTACGGAGCTTGCGGCAGGCACGGGGCCGGATATCCTGGTAGTGGATGACATTCCCTTTGAGACATATGTGGAAAAGGGCGTGCTGGCGGATCTGGGGTTTCTCAGGGAGGAAATGTCGGAGGAAACGCATTTTGCGAATGTCATAGACGGATTTGCCACAGAGCAGGGATTGTATGTGATGCCTCTTACCTTTGCCGTGCCGGTACTGGCGGGAAATGCCGGGACACTGGCGGGAGCAGGAGAGCTTGAGAATTTGTCACAGCTGGCCGATCTGCTGGAGCGTGAGTACGGCGGGCAGACCGGAACCGCGGATGGGCAGGCCGGAACCGCGGATGAGCAGACCGGAACCGTGGATGGGCAGGCCGGAACCGCGGATGGGCAGACCGGAACCGCGGATGAGCAGGCGGAGTCAATCATCGGTTTTCTGTCGGCGGAGGAAGCGCTGCGCCTTTTTGCACAGTCTTCCATGGGCGCGTGGAGAACACAGGAGGGCGCTCTCGACAGGGAGGCAGTGACGGAGTTCCTGACACAGGTGAAGCGGATCTATGATATCCAGATGAAATATCTGCCGGAAGAGACACAGAATATATTCATTTCCGGCACGGAATGGGGGAGCGGGGAAAATACACTGGCAAGGCGTAACGGTTCCTACGGTCTGGCGGAGGCGCTGGACATCTGTATCATGCGCTTTGGGGAACAGCCCTTCTGCGCCGGCTTTCTGAGCAGCGCAACAGAGGACTTCCCCATGACGGTGGGGAAGCTGCATTACATAGACGAGGAGGGAGAATATGTACCCCTCCCGGGACAGTGCTTCGGAGGCTGCCTGCCCGCCACGCTGATGGCAATGAACAGCGGGACGAAGCACGGGGAGGAGAGCAGGCTGTTTCTGGAATACATCTTTTCCGAGGAGTTTCAGGGAGCGGTCTCGCTGAATGGAACCCCTGTGAACAGAAGCGTTTACCGGCAGAGGCAGCAAAACCCCAAAGAGGGAAGCGCTGCGCCTTATGCGACCATGGGGTATGCCCTGGCCGACGGCTCCACAGTCATGCATCAGGTCTACTGGCCTTCCGGGGCGGATTTTGCCCGGCTGGACAGTCTGATGGAAAGTGTCAAAGGGGTAAATTATTGTGATGACCGGATCTATGAGGCGGTGATGCAGCTGGGACAGGCGGCCCTGACGGGAGAAGCGGGGATAGAGGAGACCTTGGATGAGATCGAGAAAGAACTGGAATTATACCTTGCGGAGTAGGCGGAGGCTGCGGGCGGCAAAGCGTTTTCTGTTTTTGCTGCCCAGCCTTGGGGGAGTATCCTGCTTTGTGATTTTGCCCTTTGGAAAAATGGCGGCGTCATCCTTTTTCACGGTATTGACAAATGAATTTGCAGGCTTTCGCAATTACGAGGCGGTATTCCACAATGAGGCTTTCCGGCTTGCGGTGCGCAATACGGCGCGGTTCATTGCCCTGGGGCTCCCGCTGCTTCTGTTGGGCAGTCTGGGGCTTGCGCTGATGATCAGCGGCAGTCCCCGGCTGGATAAGTATAAATACCTGTATCTTCTGCCGCTGGCAGTTCCGGCGGCTACCATGGTGCTGGTGTGGAAGCTGCTCTTTTCCGGACAGGGATTCCTGAACAGGCTGCTGGGCACGCATGAGAATTTCCTGGGGGAGGAGAGCGCTTTCTATATACTGGTGGGCAGCTATCTCTGGAAGAACCTGGGTTACACCATGGTGCTGTGGCTGGCCGGACTGAGAGCCATACCGGAAGCGATCCTGGACGCGGCGAAGGTGGACGGCGCAGGGAGGGTAAAGCGCTTCCTTCTGATAACGCTGCCCTGCCTGAGAGGGTGTATCTCCACGGTCCTGGTGGTGTCCCTGCTCAATTTTTTCAAGGTATTCAGGGAGGTTTATCTGGTTGGCGGCGCTTATCCCCAGAGGAGCATCTATATGCTGCAGAATGTCTTTCAGAACTGGTATGTGAATCTGGAGCAGGATAAGCTGGCGGCCGGAGCAGTGCTGCTGGCAGCTGTCCTGGGGACAGTCAGTCTGCTGCTGCAGAGGCTCTGGGACCACGGGGAGACATGAGGATGCATGCAATGAATAAAAAGAAAACGGAGCGATGCCTGAAAGTAGTTTCCTGGTTCTGTGTCGCGGGTCTGGGAATCCTGATCTGCGTGCCGCTGGCGCTGCTTCTGTGCGGTTCGCTGGCGGACGAGACCGAGTGGGGTCAGCGCATCCGGCCGTTGCTGAAGGACAGCCGGGAATATATAGAGTGGAAATGGATACCGGATTATCCCACTTTAAACAATTACAGGGAACTCCTTTTTTATGCGCCGGATTTTCTGACCCTGTTTTGGAATTCCATGAAAATGACAGCCGGAATCCTCGGCGGGCAGCTTTTGGTCGGCGTTCCGGCGGCGTGGGCCTTTGCAGTGTACCGGTTTCGGGGAAAGGGAGCGCTTTTCTCCCTCTATATCCTTTTAATGCTGCTTCCTTTCCAGACCACAATGCTCGCGAAGTATCTGGTATTAAACGGCCTGGGGCTTGTGGATACCGCCTGGGCTGTGATCCTGCCGGCTGTATTTTCCACGTTTCCCGTGTTTCTGGCTTACAGGGGCTTTCAGGGGATACCGTCGGAGCTGTTTGAGGCGGCGAGGATGGACGGCGCCGGGGAGTGGGACGTCTTTGCCAGGGTGGGGCTGCCTCTTGCGGAAAGCAGTATCATGGCAGCCTTTGTCGTCAGCTTTTTCGAGGTGTGGAATATGGTGGAGGAACCCCTCGCCTTTCTGAAGGATATGTCGCTGTGGCCGCTGTCCCTGTATCTGCCCCAGATAGGGCCGCAGCAGGCGGGAAGAGCCGGCGCGGCCTCCGTGATCACGCTGACGGTATCTCTGTTTGTGTTTGGGATGTTCAGGGATTCGCTTGAGCAGGGGATCGTTTCCTCTGCGTTGAAAATGTGAGGAGCTGTGAAAGAATAAGCGCGCCCTGAAAGGGCGGGCGGCTTTACTTCATGAGTAATCGGGAAAGGTTTGGGAGCGCTATGTTTTTGACAAGAGGAAAAAAGGCGGCAGTGATCGGTTTTTTCGCATTTCTGGTCTTTATGGCGGTATGTACGGTTGCGGCGAAGGGAATCTATCGCTCCGGCCTGGCACAGGTGACGGCGCAGACACCCTACAGCAG
The DNA here is from genome assembly GCA_948473115.1 of uncultured Lachnospiraceae bacterium. Classification (GTDB taxonomy): domain Bacteria; phylum Bacillota; class Clostridia; order Lachnospirales; family Lachnospiraceae; genus Acetatifactor. The sequence goes on from CAOKWI010000088.1 coordinate 3,814, forward strand.
CAGCCTGGTTCATGAGATAAAGGCGAATGGCACGGTAAAGCAGGGGCAGGAGTACGGTGTTTTCACGGAGAGCGGACTGAGAGTATCTGCCGTGTCAGTCCGGAAGGGAGATTATTTTGAGCCGGGAACTCCGCTGTTCCAGGTGGATCTGGGCGATTTGCAGCGGATCATCGAGGGAAAGGAGCTGGAGCTCGAGAAGCTGAGGAGTCTTTGGAGGGAACAGCTTCAGGCGGATCAAAGGTCTGACAGGGAACAGCGGACAGCGGTAGTGCGCTCCCGGGAGGATTATGACCATACCGTCCGGGAGGCCGACGCCCGGATCGATCAATGCAGACAGGCGCTGGACACCGCCAGGCAGGAGCTGGAGCTGTATGACCGGTTTCTGGCTCTTCTGTCCCAGGATGCCCCCGGGGTAAGCGGCGGGGACGCGGGTGCCGTGACCCCTGAACAGCAGTATAGTCAGCAGGAGAAGAGAATGCAGCTATCGAAGGAGGTGATATCCTGTACCCGGGCATTGGAGGAGGCTGAGCGCTCAAAAGAGGCTGCCTTACAGGCCGCCGGAAGGGCGATAGAGGATGCGGAGGGCAGCCTGGCGTCGAATCCGTCTGCCGGTGCGGAAGCGCTGGATATCGCCTGGCAGGAAAAGGAGCTGGCAAGACTGAGGGAACTGATGGAAAGGGACGGATGGATTTACAGTGAGGCTGCCGGAAGGGTGACAGAATGCCGTCTGGCCGTGGGAGAGCGGACACAGGACGGGGCAGGCATTCTGTATGCTGCGGATGACGGGGAGAAGATCATTGAGGCGGTCTTTACGGAGGGCAGCGGAAGTTACCTGACCCTGAATGCGGAGCTTTCGTTAAAGGCCATTCTCCCGGGAGGAAGCAGGATCAGCGGGAAAGTGCCGCTGAGCTTCATGGAGACCCTGGATAACGGGGACACTTTGGCGGAAGTGCACATAGAAGATTCGGAAATGAAGATAGGTCAGAACGTGGAACTGAGTTACCGCGCGCAGACAGAAAATTATGCCGCCTGTGTTCCTGTCAGGTGCGTTCACAGTGACGGGCAGGGGGGAGATTATGTCTATGTGGCGGAGGAGAGGGAGGGGATCCTGGGGACGGAATGGAGGGTGAGAAAGGTTTTTGTCACTGTTTTGGACCACACGGATTCGGTGGCGGCAGTGGAAAGTGCGGAAATCACCACCGATACCAGGATCATCGCGGACGCGGCGAGAGAATGGAACGAGGGGGACGCTGTGCGGCTGATCAGCAATGGGGGCTGACAGAGGGCGGCGCAGGTTTGTGATATGGCATTGCCTGGACCGGGAATTTCAGATATAATGGATCCGTATTTGGGTTTTACCGCAGATGGAAAGGGGATACTGAAAATGAAACTGGCGGTCGTGGAGGATGAAGCCGTCCATGGAAGATTGTTAGAGCAATATATTGCGGACTGGGGGAAACGCAACGGCATTCCGGTCAGTGTGAGGACCTATCCCAGCGCCGAAAGCTTTCTGTTTGAATGGGAGGATATGCCCGCCGACGCTGTGTTTGCGGATATCCAGATGCCCGGAATGGACGGGATGGAGATGGTCAGGAAGCTGCGGGAGAAGGACGAGAAGGTGCCGGTGGTCTTTGCCACGGGAATCGCCGATCATATGCAGGAGGGGTACGAGGTGGAGGCTTTGAATTATCTGCTGAAGCCCCTTTCCGCGGAAAAGGTTTCCGCCTGTCTCGACAGGGTGCTCCGGCGGCATGCGGCGGCACAATTTCTGATGGCGGAAACCCTGGGCGGTGTGAGAAAGCTGCCCCTGGAGACGGTCAATTACTGTGAGGCCGCAGGACATAACACGAAGCTGGGGCTGACAGGCGGGGAGCAGCTGTTCTGTTCCAGCAGTCTTTCGACGCTGGAGAGGGAGCTGGCAGAAAAGGGCTTTGTGAAATGCCACAGATCCTATCTGTGCAACCTTTCCAATCTGAACAGGATCACCTCGGAAGCCCTGGTCTTTGACGACGGAACCGTGATCCCTGTCAGTAGAAGGCTTTACAGGACAGTGAACAGGGCGTTTATAGAAAAATTCGGCGCCCGGGGTGGTCCGGCCGGGGAAGGTGATTTGCCATAAAACAGAATATTGTTTCTCTTTGGCAGCGGTTTATCCTGACGGATCATCAGCTGCCTTTTGACTTCCGGCAGCTGCGGCAGCTCATGCTCCGAAACGGCAGGACGATGCCGGGGGGCTTGCGCGGGGCGGTCACTAAAACACCTGTCAAAGTATGGCGAAAAAAGTGCGAACTGTGCCACAATCTGAAATTGCCTCTCCCTGTCTGATATACTGTTTGGTGTATTTCATTTTATGACGTATTTCATATTCATATCTATTTTCAGACAGGAGAGGTGTATTATTATGTTAAGGACGATCAAGGGAAGACTTACGGTCAGTATGATTGCTATTGTGGTGGCAAGTATCCTGCTGACTGCCGCAGGCCTGCTGACTGTGGCCGGTAAGCAGGCGATTCAGGATCAGACGCGCGCCCTGCAGTTGAATGCGGATAAATACGCGGAGGAGATCAACACATGGATCGAGCAGGAGAAGATGCTCGCCCACGGCGCGGTGGAGAGCATAGCGGCCGGAGGAAAGACAGATACGGATTTCCTTCAGGCTGTGGTGGACACCCATGCGCAGGGGCGGGGAGAACTCCTGAACCTGTACTGTGGGACAAGCGACAGCAGATTTATCTGGTCAAACAGGGAGATAGAGATGCCGGACGGATATGATCCGGTGCAGCGCGGATGGTATCAGCAGGCGGCGGAGACAGGGGACGTCATTGTCACCGACCCTTACTGTGACGCCCTGACGGGGAAGATGTGCACCACCATCGCGGCGCCGGTATACATAGACGGCAGTGTGGAGGGAGTCATAGGCCTGGATGTCACGCTGGAGACCGTGACTGACCTGACAGGCAGCATCAGCTACGAGGAGGGAGTATATGGCTTCCTTGTGGACAGCAGCGGACAGTATGTCGCACACAGGAACAAGGGGTATGAGCCTACGGCGGATACCACTGTGTCCGTGGCGGATGTCCTGCCCGGAGTGTGGCGGATGATGGAAGAAAACCGGGGCAGCGTGGGCAGGCTGGAGGATTACGACGGCAGCGCCTGCTATTTTGCGTCGGCGGAAATAGGGGGCTGTGGCTGGAAGCTGGGTGTGGCGGTACCGGCGGCAAATGTGACGGATTCCCTGGGGACAATGCTAATGATCGCCCTGGCGGTGGCTCTGGTGATCATCCTGTTTGTGGCGGTATTTATGACGGGGCTGATCGGAAGGATGCTGGCTCCGATTCAGATGCTGAAACAGTTTGCCTCGGGGGACTTTTCCGAGAACGCGGTGACTGACAGGTCGATTCCCCGGGAATACAAAAATGAGACGGAGCAGATCGGCAGGGCAACGGCGGAAGTGAGGCAGCAGATCAGGGAGATCATTCTAAATACAAAGCAGGAAGCGGAAAATATTGCTTCCATTGCCGAGGGAACATCTGATAAAATGATGGTGTTGAACCGGGACATCTCCGGCATTGCGGAGTCTGTCGGCACGGTCATGGACCAGACCGTGAAGGCCAGGGAGCTTACGGAAGCGATAAAGGACAACGGACAGGAGCTGGGGGACGCCATTGAGAATGTGGCAAGGAAGGCAGGGGAGGCTGCACAGCAGTCCGGCAGCATTATGGACAGGGCGGGGAAACGCTATGAGGTTTCCCGGAAGTCCGCACATGAAGTGACTTCCCTCTATCAGAAAACCAAGAGAGAACTGGAGCAGGCCATAGAAGACAGCAGGAGGGTGAGGGAGATCGATACGCTGACGGAAGAGATCCTCTCCATCAGTTCCCAGACCAACCTGCTGGCGTTGAATGCATCCATAGAAGCCGCACGCGCAGGCGAGGCAGGCATGGGATTTGCGGTTGTGGCGGATGAGATCAGGAGTCTGGCTGACAATTCGAGGCAGGCGGTGGACAAGATCCGCCAGGTGACGGAAGGGGTGGTGGACAACGTGGCGTTCCTGTCCAAAAGCTCCTCCGGCCTGCTGGAGTTTATGACCGGTAAGGTGATGGAGGATTACGAGAATATGATAGAACTTGCCCGCATGTATCAGCAGGATGCAGCGTTTTACGGCGATATTTCCAGTGAACTGGGAGCTTCCTCACAGGAAATGAGCGCCAGCATGGCACAGATCAATGAATCCATTGCCGCCGTCACGGAGCTTGTGGGGGAAATCGCGGAGCTGATGCGCAATATGAGCGGTTCCGCGGACGATTCCAACGAAAACTCAGAGGCGGTCATGAGGCAGATGGAAGAATTGTTCCGGTTAAGCGGACTGCTGAATCAGACGGTTGCGTCTTTCAGGGTTTGAAAGGCGCACACTGCGCTTTGATTTCACTGAATGTTTGTGCCGAAATGACGGGAAGTGTGAGAAGCGGAAGCGGAAAGGGGAAAGCATGTTAGGCGGTTCGGTATGGATAGCGTTGCTTCGGTTTACAATAAGCCTTGCGGGGGTCATATTGCTGTTTTCCCGCATGAGTGAATCACGGTTTGACAGGAAAAGGACGGCCATCTGCTATGGCGGGTTCAGCATAGCGGTGCTCGTGCCGGCCTGTATCTGGTATGTGGTGGACTGGGAAAACTGTGTGCGGATCGTAGCTTTTGCCATGTATGTATGTTTTGCGGTTTTTGCCGTTATCATAAGCCGTGATTCTGTCTATCTGTCCATTTATAAGCTGGCGCTGACCTTTTACCTGCTGGCGGTTTTCCTGATCTGCGGGCTGGAAGTCGCGATCATCTTTTTCGACAGGAACGTCTGGGCGGACATTATCACGCGAATCATATTGATTCTGTTGATGACGCTTTTGATTGAAAAGAAAATGAAAAATTCCATCAGGGCTTTCAGCGATTATGTGGAGAAAGAGGTGGACAGGTTCAGTGTTGCCGTTATGATTATCAGCATGCTTTTCGGGATCGGCTTTATACTGAACCCCAATGTCAGGGATGCGACTCCGTACCGTATTTACCAGATCATCACCAATTTTATCCTGACAGGCACCCTGCAGCTTCTCATGTTCCGGTTCTATCTCCATGTGGGCAGGGAGAAGGAATACGAGAAGGAGAACCAGCTGATGCAGATGAATCACAGGCTTTTGGAACGTCAGCTGGAAATCCTGGAGGAGTCGGTGGAAGCAGGCCGCAGGGTCCGCCATGACGTGCGGCATCACAATGCGGTCATAGCGGAATACGTGCGCCGCAGACAGGGGGAGGAGCTGCTGCAATACCTGGAGGAATATGACAGGGAAATGGATCAGGGCATTGTGGAGAAGATTTGCGACAATGCCGCGGTCAACAATATCCTTTCCGCATATACCAGGAAGGCCAGGAAGGAACAGATCAGGGTCACACTGGAGGTGGAGCCCGGACGGGATCTGGCAATACCGAATATCGACCTGGTGACGATTCTTGCCAATGCGTATGAGAATGCCATTTATGGATGTAAGGAAGCGAGGCGGCTGGAAAGCAGGGAATGCTTCATACACCTGACGATCAGGAAAAAGAAAAACAAGCTGATCATCTCCTGCAGCAATACATGCAGAATGGAAACAGAGATGAAAAACGGGCAGCCCAAGGCGGAATTTACCGGCGGTATCGGCGTTTCCAGCATTATCAAGACGGTAGAAAAATATGAAGGAGAGTATGACTTCAAAAATGACAACGGTGTGTTTGTGTTCAGGCTGATCATGAGCATGCCACAGATTCTGCCCACGGGGTGAAAGCTTAAGAATCTGAATTTTCAGGCCTGAAATTTGTGGCGTTGTGCGTCCCAAGGTTCCCATTGAATGGAATGCCGCTTGCGCGGCGGAATGAGAGGGAATATGTATCTGATAGCGCTTTGCGATGACGAAACGGCAGAACTGGTCAAGACGGAGAAACTGCTGCGCGGATATGAGAAGGAGCATCCCGGAGTGGATCTGGTGATTGAGCATTTCCCGGATGCGGAGGAACTGCTCTGTATGATCGGGGAAGAAGGTTATGTGCCGGATGTCATATTTATGGATATTTATATGCCGGATAAGCAGGGAAATACTGCTTCCTTTGGAATGGAAGCGGCATGCAGACTCCGGAAGATGGAGTATAAGGGAAAGCTGGTGTTCCTCACCACCTCCAGGGAGTATGCCCTGGAGGCTTTTGACGTGGATGCCGACCAGTATCTGGTGAAGCCTGTTCCGGAAAATAAGTTGTTCCTGCTGATGGACAGGCTGCTGGCGGATGTGGAGGAGGAACGGAAAAGATATATCCTGCTTAAAATCGAAGGGCGGCTTGTGAAAGTGTCTGTCAATGATATTGTATCCTGCGAGGCACAGGGAAAAACCCAATGGCTGTACCTTGCAAACGGCAGACAGTGCCTGCTGCGCATGAGTATGGCAGAGATCTACGGGCTGCTCTCACATTATCCGGAGTTTGTGAGGATAGGCGTTGCGTTTATTGTCAACATGAACTATATAGGAAGCCTGAACGCGAAAGAGATCCATATGGATAACGGAAAGAGGATCTATCTGCCCAGAGGCGCCTACAAAGGGCTGAGGGAACAGTATTTTAACTATTATTGCAGGGAAAATGATGCAGATTTGATGTGATTTTGATGCAGATATGTTGATTCCGGCATGTAAAATGTATTATGATGTAACAGTTCAGCCATGCAACAATTCACAGATTGCGCGTGGGTGCTTGCACACAAAGCGTGATCTGTGAATTGCTGCATGAGCGGAGCGCCCTCACATGAAATAAAAGATGAGCCGCGCAGCGGCGTCGGATGCGAAGCAGACGCTTTTATGAATGCGAGGGCTGAACAGTTACATTATGATACATGATAGAAAATACAACATATATACAATGCAGCATATAAAAATGCAGCATTGTGGGAGCGGGGGAATCACATGAAGGAAGTGCAGGCAAAGAAAAGGAAGGTTATTTTAGGGGCGGCAGTATTGATCCTGCTGCTTGGAACGGCGGCATACGTGCTCCTTCACATGGCAGGTCCCGGGGGATGCCGGAATTATACGGTTCAGAAGGAGCAGTACTTTGTGGAATATTCGGAAAAATACGAGTATTGGGACGTGGTAACGGTGGAATATCCTGTCCTGTCGGGAGCAGGTGAGTGGGAGGAAACCCTGAACGGGATATTTTACGATACGGCGATGGATAAAGTGAATTACTGGCATCTTACTCCGGATGACGAGGTACGGAAATTGCAGGAGGAATACAGTATCTACAGCAGCGACGTGCTCTGTCAGGTCACGTTTCACAGCCAATACCTGATGAGCGTGGCGTTTCACGAGACCTACGCCCCTATTTCACCGGTATGGTATGTGCATAAGACCCAGCGCAGCGCCAATGTAAACCTGATGACGGGCGAAGCCTATGAATTGTCGGATATCCTCCGGATCGACGATGATTTTATGAGGCTATGGTGTGAGCGCGCAGGTGAGGATTATCCGGACGTGATCCTGGGGGATGACGATACCAGGGAAACGTTCCTGCAATGGTTCCTGGGAGGGGATGAGGAACTGAAGGATTTCTTCTTTTTCCGGCCGTTTTTCTATGTGATGGAGGACGGGGAGTTTATGGTGGGGATATCCATAGACCCCAATGTCAGAACGGTGGTTCATCACAGGGCTATGGAGAACAGTTTTGTGGCGAGGCTGACAGAACAGGAACTGGAGCCTTACCGGACGGAATCGGAATTCTGGAAATGGTATGATCAGTCCCAGACCACAGGGGAAGTGCTTCCCTGTGAGGACCGGAAGGATAACCTGTGGCTGGGAGAGGAGTCAAGTGTATGGGATTATCTGGAAAGATAGAAGTGTCCGGGAAGGCTGGAGTGTCCGGAAAGACAGGAGTATTTGGGAAGGCAGGAGTATCCAACAAGATAGCATGTGGTATCGCGGCGGGGATCTTCTGGCTGGCGGAAGCCGTTCCCGTATGCGCAGCCCCTTTTTCCTATGAGCCCTGTTACGGGATTCCGGAGGATCCTGTCGGGGAATACATGGTGCTGACAGAAGACTTGGGGAATTATGAGGTCTGTGAGGGGGACTGCCTGTGGAATATTTCCGAACAATATCTGGGGAGCGGTGAAAGATATCCGGAACTGGTGGAAATGAATCCCGATGTGATCACGGATCCGGAACTGATCTATCCGCATACGCTTCTGCGGCTTACGCGGAATGTATACGTGAGAAAGGAGACGGCTTCTGAGGGAACACGCATGGGGTCATGCCGCTTCGGGGCGCTTACCGGCTGTACAGTGGGATTTACGCAGGAAGGAGAGGCATATTCCAGTCTGGTGTTTACCGGGCCGGATCATGGGCGGGTCGTCTGCCACATCAGGGATAAGGAGCAGGCCGGTGTGGAAACCCTGTCAGACTGGGAGAAATGTCGGGACACCATAGAGGAATATGCAGAAGAGCATTTCGGGGATCAAGTCACAGATCTGACCTTCCGGCGCTATCAGTCGGAGAGGGGTGATGGGATTTATCAGTTTTCCTATGTCTATACAGTGGCGGGGGAAACCTATGGGCTGAAGGGAAGCCTGCCCGTTTACGTGAGCCATGGGATCTGCCAGACGGAGCATATTCAGGCGGAATTTGTGGGATTTCACACGGAGGAGGGAATGGAGGACGTAGTCCGGTATCTGGTGGCAGGATTCGAGGAACTGCCCTCTCCCGAAGGGGGGGCGGGCAGCATGAACGATTACAATATAATCATGGGATCGCCAGGGGAGTGGGAACTGGCCGGAATCTATGATTCCTTTGACTGGATCCGGGAGTACTATGACGGCATCTTCCGTGAGGCGGTTCCACCGGAGCCGGAGGAGAAGAGCGCAAAAGAACGGATCCTGGGGCTGAATTGATGCGATTATTCCCGCTGCAGGCTTGTCACCCCGCTGCTCTGCAGCGTTGCAGGCTTGATGCCCCGTTGCCTGCAGCGGGGGTGTTGACTGCTTCCACAGGGGTTCCGGCGGATGTGCGCGGAACTGCAATTGCAGAGGCTTAATTCCCGCAGGCAGCTTCCCTGACCTTATCGGGAATCCATTTCTTTACCTTTCGGTAGATGTCAGCCATATCAATGGGCTTGGACAGATAATCATTCATGCCCGCACGCAGATATTCTTCCTGCTGATCCTTTCCCGTATTTCCTGTCAGGGCGATGACGGGAAGCTTCTGATAGTAAGCGCCGTCCAGCTTCCGCAGAGCTTCCACGGCTTCAATGCCGTTCATCACAGGCATCAGGTGATCCATCAGCACAAGGTCATAGGTTTCCTGCTGTATCATTTCCAGCGCCTGGCGGCCGTCGGAGGCTGTGTCCATCTGCAATTGGAGGGGCTTCAGCATTTCTTCCGCCACCATGCGGTTGATCTCGTTGTCATCCACGATCAGGATGCGGGCTTCCGGCGCTGTAAATGCTTTGGGCTGCGGAGTGGATTCCTGCACACGTTCCCGGTCAGGGGCAACCGCCTTCGATTCTGTATTTTCCTGGCGGTGATCGATCAAATTACAGAAATTGTAACTGTATAAGGGCTTGTTCATGGTCAGCAGGTCTTTTGGCAAATCATTATCTGCCATGGGATTCTGCATGCCGCAGACAATGGCGCCGCATTCCTCCAGCTGCCGCTTCAGCGCCTCGGTGAGCAGGCTGTACCTGTCTGTAAAATAGTAGAGAGTCCTTCCGTCCTGATGGTATGACATCACGTCATCCACATAAGGCAGCCCGTATCTTTCTGCCAGGTTCTTCAGCAGCGCTTCCGCTTCGCTGTTTTCCATATTCCCTGAAATGACAGCCTGCCTGCCTTCGGTGATCCGGGCGGCTTTCTGCGTGTCTGTGATCTGCTGGTGAATGGTAAAATGGAATTCGCTGCCCCTTCCGTATTCGCTGGTCACTCCGATGGTTCCGTGCATCAGCTCCACCAGCTGTCTGGAGATGGAAAGACCCAGCCCGGTGCCTTCTTTGTGATGGTTTTTCTTTGTGTCCACCTGCTGGAAAGCGCCAAACAGTTTATCCAGATCCTCTTTCCGGATCCCCTGTCCGGTATCCTGTACGGCAATGAACAGTTCCAGATCCTTTTCCTGGATTCGGTTTACCCTGACAACGAGGCGGACATACCCCTTTTCCGTAAACTTGGTGGCATTGTTCATCAGGTTGATGATGATCTGGCGGATGCGCAGGGCATCCCCGCATAATGCCGCAGGAATATCGGGGTCTATGTCATAGAGCAGCTCCACAGGCTTGCTGCCGATCCTGTTCAGGATGATCATTCCCAGATCGCTTAACATGGACATGAAATCATATTCTTCCTCCACCAGCTCCATCTTGCCGGATTCGATTTTGGACAGATCCAGCAGGTCGTTGATGAGGGTGAGCAAGGAGTTTCCTGAATTCTGTATATTTGTCAGGTAATCCCGGTTTTGTTTGGAAAGGTCATCCTGGCGCAGCATGATCTGGGTCATTCCCACAATGGCATTCATGGGAGTGCGGATCTCATGGGAAATATTGGAGACAAAGGCAGACTTTGTCTGATTGGCGGCATCCGCACGTTCTTTTTCCTCCTTGACCCGCTCCATCAGCTCGTGCTGTTCCGTAAAATCCGTCAGAAGCATACTGTAGCCGGACAGGGTTCCCTTGTCCCGGAGCTCCACGATTTTCTTGTTGTAATATTTACCATAAATCTGAACGATTTTCTCTTCGTTGGTAATGAGACGGAACATATCCCCGGAAACGGTTTCGTTTCGCCTTTTATAATTCAGTTCAGGGAACATTTTCTTGGCATAGAGATTGGAGTCCAGGTACCCATACATCTCGTCAACAATGATAAAAGCGTCCTCCATCTGCTCAAATACCCATTGCTGGCCCAGCTCTGTTATGCCGAAAAATTCATCCCGGAAAGCGCTGATGATAATGGACAGGATGGATGTGGAGGCAAAGATGGGCACGATATCAAAGGAAAAGTTAAATAAGAGCATTAGGATCAGGGAGGCAAAGATCACAGCCTGTGACAGCGCCAGCTTGATCAGTTTATTGCGCTCGGCGGCGATGGGCACGGAGAAAATGCGCACGACAGTATAAATGATGAAATAGAGCAGGATCACGCACATCATGGAATAGCGAAGCATATAAAGCACACCGGGAGTGGTCAGGACCAAAACCAGGCCGAAGCTTTCTTCCGGCAGGAACTGCAGCGTTTCAAATACCAGCGGAAAGCCGTCCCGGAGCCAGATACATAACAGAAAAGTCATATCCATGGCGCACCAGAGCCAGAGTAATATCATGGTCCATTTGAATTTTCTCATCCCCAGATAGGACCATAGGAACAGACCGAACATGAGGTAAAAGACCACATTTCCGAAATATTCCATTTTCAGGGAGATCAGCGCCCCCTCATGGGTTTTGGTCTGGAGCAGCAGCGTATAACTGATGTTGATGATCAGACATCCCAGGTTTGCCAGTAACAGATACATGGCAGTCCGGTTCCTGGCCTGCTTTAAAAGACAGATGCATCCCACCAGGGGGACAAGGATTCCTGCCAATTGTATCAGGTTAAATATTATACGCAGCATATTCGGCCTCTCATTCTGACCCGCCCGTTCCGCACTCATTCCGGCCATTGCAGGGTCGTTCTGTTCTGTAAAGTTTCATTCACCGCCAATATTATTATATCGTGGGTTCCATATTCTGGCAAGCTGTGAGTGCATGCCAATATTATTTCCAATAACATGTCACGGCTACACTGTTGTAACTGTTCAGCCCCGATCGTACCGGGCGGCTTTTTTGCCAAAGGGACGGCGGCGCCATGCTGTCCTGTCCTATGCGGACGG
>CAOKWI010000089.1 GCA_948473115.1 uncultured Lachnospiraceae bacterium
ATCCATGCCTTCATTATATCTTATCTATCTTTTTTTGAAAATTGATTTCCGTGGTGGGCGGCTTTGCCCGGATCAAGACGTTGATCAATGAGCAGATGGCGGCAAACCCTGACACGCTGCTGGTGGATGCCGGGGATTTCTCCATGGGAACCCTGGTGCAGGCCATTTTCAGCAGCGAATCCGCGGAACTCCGTATGCTGGGCTCCCTGGGCTGTGAGGCAACCACCCTGGGAAACCATGAGTTTGACTATCGCTCCAAGGGACTGGCGGGCGCCCTGGATGCCGCTATCGACTCCGGCGAACCGGTTCCCGCCATGGTGCTCTGCAATATAGACTGGAAGACTATGGAGACGGAGGGACTGACCCCAGACCAGCAGCTGTTGAAGGACGCCTTTGACCATTACGGCGCAAGGGACTATATCGTGGTGGACAAGGGCGGCGTAAAGATCGCGATCCTGGGTGTCTTTGGCAAGGATTCCCTGGCCTGCGCGCCCACCTGCGTATTAAAATTCAGGGATGCCTCCGAAGCCGCCGCTGAAACAGTAAAGGAAATACAGGAAAAAGAGGACGTGGACATGATTGTCTGTCTCTCCCACAGCGGTACCAATGCGGATGCGGACAAATCAGAAGATGAGATCCTGGCCAAAAGTGTCCCTGAGATCGACCTCATCATCAGCGGACATACCCATTCCCTGCTGACAGAGCCTATCCGGCACGGCGATACTTACATCGTGTCCGCCGGGGAATACGGGAAATACCTGGGCTCTCTCACCCTCCGCCAGACGGAAAACGGCAGATGGACCATGGATGGGTCAAGTGATTACCGCCTGACTCCCATCACTGACGATATCGCTCCCGATCCCGCCACACAGGAGAAAATCGAGTCCCTGATGGACCTGGTGGATTCGGTATACCTTTCTCAGTTCGGCTATGCCAGCGATCAGGTCCTGGCGCAGAATGACGTCGGTTTCTGTCCCCAGGAGGATCTGGGCAGTACCCATACCGATCAGAACCTGGGAAATTTTATGTCTGATTCTTACGTATATGCCATCGAGAATGCCACGGATTATGACGGACATCCGGTGGATGTGGCCATAGTTCCCTACGGCTGTGTCCGCGACAGCTATCCGGACGGCGATATCACGGTTACAGATGTATTTAACTCCTTTTCACTGGGCATCGGTCTTGATGAGATCCCGGGCTACCCGGTGATCAGCGTCTATCTCACGGGAGAGGAATTAAAGACGGTGGCGGAGATTGATGCCTCCATCTCGGATCTTATGATCTACGCCAGGCTTTACACCTCCGGGCTGGAATTTACCTACAACCCCCACCGGCTGATCCTGAATAAGGTGACGGATTGCTATCTGCGGGATCATGACGGAAATCGTGTGGAAATAGAGGACGACAGACTTTACCGCGTGGTGGGCGACCTCTACAGCGGACAGATGCTGGGCGCTGTCACCGACGTCTCTTACGGTATCTTAACCGTAACGCCTAAATTTGCCGATGGCACTCCCATAGAAAATATTGAGGACGCCATCGTCATGGAAGGCGGGAGGGAAATGAAGGCCTGGACCGTCTTTGCCAGGTACATGGAATCCCTGGAGGATGGCGACGACGACGGAATTGCCAATATACCGCAGATTTATGCGGCAGCCCAGGGCAGAAAGCTTGTGGAGGACAGTACCTCCCTGAAAGACCTGTTGAAGCAGCCCAACAAATATGCCTTTATGATCGTGGGGGTGATATTGGCAGCTCTGATCATCATGATCCTGCTGATCTCTCTGATCTGTAAAATTGTCCGCAGAATTTTACGAGGCAAAAGAATGTAGAAAAGCTGACTCCCTCTGTATCTTGAGGCAGTCAGCTTTATAGCCCTTACCGCAGGTAATGGGCCAGCTTATGGGTCAGTGCATCCATGTCGATGGGCTTGGAGGTATGGTCGTTCATACCACACTCCTTGCATCTCTGCACATCCTCGGAAAAGGCGTCCGCCGTCATGGCTATAATGGGCAGATCCGCATCGGGACGGTCAAGGGCCCTTATTTTACGGGCAGCCTCATAACCAGACATCACAGGCATCCGGATATCCATCAGTATGACCTGATAATATCCCACCTCAGATTTTGCGAACATTTCCACACAGATCTGGCCATTCTCCGCCCATTCGATCTCCAGCCCCCGGCTGGTGAGCAGTTCCCTGGCAATCTCATAGTTCAGGTCATTATCCTCCGCCAGCAGCACCCTGACACCGCTGAAATCCTCCCGGGGGGTTTTCTGCACCTCCAGTATCTCCTGCTTTGGATCCATATACTGCAGCAGGCCATGATAAAGCGTGGATTTGAACAGCGGTTTCGGAATAAATCCACTGATACCCGCCCTGCGGCTTTCCTCCTCCAGATCACTCCAGTCATATGCCGCGGCAAGAAGCATGGGGGCATCCTGCCCGTATCCCTCATGAATCTTCCCGGCGGTCTCCAGACAACTCTTTTCGTCCCCCCTTAGGTCAAAGAGCAGGATCTGGTAAGCATCCTGCCGCTTATGGCGTTCCTCCACCATGGTCATTGCCGCATTGCTGTCCGGCGCCTGATCGCAGATCACACCCAATTCTTCAAGGCAGACCGCTGCCTCCCTGCGAACCTGTTCCTTACCGCCCACCAGGAGCATTTTCCAGCCGGGGAGCGTCATTTTCCCTTCCTGGGCCGCAGCTTTCTCCATATCAATGGTCACATGGAACTCCGACCCCTGATTGACTTCGCTCTTTAATTCAATGGTTCCGCCCATGGCATCAACAATATATTTGCTGATCGCCATACCGAGACCCGAGCCTTCCGTTTTGTTGACCCGGGCGTTATCCTCCCTGGAAAAGGACTCGAATATCTTCTCCTGAAATTCGGGCGGCATCCCGATCCCGCTGTCTTTCACGCGGAAATGAACCCGCACATACCCTTCTCCCCGAGGGGATTCCTCCTGCCTTAACGAGAAGAGTATTTCGCCGCCCTCCGGTGTGAACTTATAGGCATTGGACAGGAAATTGATCAGCACCTGGTTCAGCCTGACACTGTCACACAATACGCCCTCCGATATGATATCGGAGATCAGGATCTCAAACTTCTGTCCCTTTGACCTGGTCTGGGGCAGAATAATGCTCACAATACTCTCCATGGTCTCACGAAGCGAAATGATTTCCGGATTGAGCGTCATTTTACCGCTCTCAATCTTCGACATATCCAGGACATCATTAATCAGCCCCAGAAGATGGCGGCTTGACAGTGTAATCTTCCGCAGACAGTTCATCAGCTGGTTCCTGTCGTCTACATTCTCCGTGGCGATCGTCGTCATTCCGATGATCGCATTCATGGGGGTCCTGATATCATGGCTCATATTCGACAGGAACTCACTTTTTGCCTTGTTGGCCTTAATGGCTTCATTGCGGGCGGCCTCCGTCTCGGCAAGCTGTGCCTTCGACATCCTGTAATACAGGACAAACACAATGATAAAGATCAGGAACATTCCCAGCAGGGCTATCAGGAAGGCGCTCACCCTCTGATTATCCAGCTTCTGCATAATGTGATCCAGATCCTCAAAGGACATTACCGTTACCAGATACCATTCAGAGTAGGCAAGGGGCGTAACATACACGCATTTTGTACCACTGTGGGTGGTGACTATATCTGCGTAGAGCATTCTGTCAATGATCGCCTCTTTTATATTTTCTTCATATGATTCCGCATCTTTACCATCTGTATCTTTCACTACAGTATAAATGCGGTCATAAAAATTGTCTTCCTCCGCCACACTGCTCTTAATGACAAAATCGCCGTTTCGCCTGATAATATGGGAATAGGAATCCACATCCCCATTGTCCAGGGAAAGTGTCGTGTAGATATATTCAAGGTCAATGCCGCCTACCAGGGCCACACTTTTATTTCCGTCCTTCATGTCATACTGACAGGGAACACCCAGCAGCACCAGGTCTAGTTCCTGTCCGGGAACATCCGCCACCGCTATCTTTTTGTTCCCCCTGATCAGATCATCCAGGAACGGTTCCGTGTCAGGTATGGACACCGGGGCGCCAAGGATCTGTTCAAAGCTGCCATCCTCCGCCAGAAGCGCCAGGAACTTGAACTCCCTTGCCACAGCGCTTATCCGCATACTTTCCGCCAGCTCCGCGCCCTGAAGTTCTCCCTCCGGCGGCATGGTCTTTATGATACTCTCCACCTGTGCCAATTTGATATCTATGGTGGTCTGAAAGTGGCTTGATATCTGTGCACTCATTCTCTCCAGATACAGATCGCTGATCTCCGCGGAGGTGTCCCTGCTTCTCTGCGCCATTTGATTCATCAGAAAGAAGAAAATACATGCGCACATAATGAACATCAGGACAAAACTGCCTATCAGTACACGAGAACTCTTATTTTTCATTTCTGCATTACCTCTTTTTCTTACTCAGATACGAAACAATACTTTTTGGATTAATTCCTGGAGTTCATGGATATCGATGGGTTTCGGAAAATGCGCATTCATTCCCGCATCCATGGACTTCTGGTAATCCTCCGCAAAAGCGTTGGCGGACAGGGCAATGATCGGAATGCATGCCAGCTGCCTGTCTGTAAGCTGCCGGATCCTCCTTGCCGCCTCATGCCCGTCCATCACCGGCATCTGGATATCCATGAGGATCAGATCATAATATCCCGGCCGGGACTGCGCCACCTTTTCCAGCGCCAGGCTCCCATTCTCCGCCGTTTCGACAAGAAATCCCTGTGTGGTAAGCAGCTCTTCCGCAATCTCCATATTGATCGCGTTATCCTCCACTAACAGGATCCTCTTACCCTTCAGGCTTTCCTGGTCAAGAAGCTTCTCCGGTAAAGCGGCGCTGCCGGCTCCCTGTCCCTCCTGAAGCTTCAGGCGCAGACTGACAATGAACCGGCTTCCCTTTCCCGGTTCACTTTCCACCTCAATATCTCCCTTCATCAGGTCCACCATATTTTTCACTACCGTAAGACCCAGTCCGGTTCCAGGCACACCGCTCTGGGTGGTATTGCTCTCCCGTTTGAAGGGATCGAACAGGCTGCTTATAAATTCCCTTGAAATACCGATACCGTCGTCCTCCACAATAAACCGGTACCTGCCATATCCCGGGAAATCATTCTCTTCCTCCTCAACGGTCAGGGAAATGTTGCCCCCCGGCTCGGTATATTTCACCGCATTGTCAAGCAGCTGGCACAATATCTCCTTGATCCGCATATAATCGGCGATCACCGCAAACCGCTTTATCCCCGATTTATCCGACTGAAAATGCAATGATTTTGCGTTGATCTCAAACATCATTGCCTTCTCTACATCCATGAGCAGCTCCGCCAGATGACATTCGCTTTCCGCAAGGTTCACCTTCCCGGATTCCATGCGGGTGATCTCAAGGGACTCATTCACAATAGCCAGCAGCTGCTCGCCGGATACGCGGATCTTTCTGTTATATTCATCGATTCTGTCCGGCTCCATGATATGATTCCTGATCAGTTCCGTGTAACCGATGATGGCGTTCAACGGCGTGCGGATGTCATGGGACATATTGGACAGAAATATACTTCTCGCCAGATTGGCTGTCTCCGCCCGCTGTAACGCGGTCTGAAGAAGATTCTGCTTCTCAATCTGATCCGTGATATCTTTTACCACAAATAGTGTAACGATATCTCCCGTATACTCGTTTTTACCAAGCAGCAATATGTAGAAGCACAGGCGCTTCCTGCCCATTGCATCCAGGATCCAGCCCTCGAAGGTCTGCTCCAGCTCCCCCGTCTCGTAACACCGGACCAGCCTACCCAGGTCAAAAAACTGCCTGTACTCCGCCTGGGATTCCGGAACCACGCTCTGTGCGCAGGACTCTATATAATCCGTGTATTTCTTATGGGACTCCGGATTCATGTATTCAAACAGATTATAGATCTGCCCCTCCGACAATTGCAGGGCATCGCTGATAAATCTGTCCTTGCTCAGGTTGATTTCAAAAAAGGTGATGGCATCATACAAAATCGCTTTTTTATACTGGCTCTCCCTTACGTTGGCGTTGCGCAGCTCCTCATTGATCTTCTCCAGCTTATGCATCCTCTGCTTCATCCGGTCAGTGGCATCTTCTATAAATACCAGAAAAATGTCCCCAAAAGCCTCCGTGTGCAGGAAATGCCCATAATCCTCTATCCAGCGCACACTTCCGTCCTTCTGGATGATCCGGTATTCCACATAGTCCAGATCATATACGCTGTTTGCAATCTGTGTCGCAATACTCTCTTCCACACTATCCACATCCTCAGGATACACCATTCCCCTGAAAGTGTATCCCGTCAGATCCCGGAATTCCTCTTCCGTATCACAGCCGAAAATCCTCAGTATGGCTTTGTTGGCATAGATCAGTTCTTCCTTTCCGTCCGCATGGTAGATGAAAAAACCTCCCGGCATTTCCTCCAGGATCAGCTTCATCATGGGTATTGTCTTCTCTTCAAAATTCCTGAAAAAGTCCATGCTGCCCTTCTTCGTATATTTTGCCGGATTGCCTGTGCCATATAAATTTTCCATCTTACCCCTTATCCCCTATTTTATACTTTTACTGATTTCCTCTCCGCTGTCTCCGCCTGCGCTGCGCCTCATTTGCCCATGTGCAGACAAAGATAAAGAACAGCACAAAAGACCCTATAAGCGCCACAAAATATGCCGTGGCCGCAGGTGTCGAGGTCTGCACGCCTTCTATGTTTGCATACATTTTTCCGTTGGAGAGATACGCCGTAACCGTCGATCCCTCGCGGTAAGAGTAGGAATCATGCGCATTTTTCAGGTCATAATCCTTTCCGTTATAGTTGACAACGATATCGTATGTAGTCATCTCAGAACTGGAATTTCCCACTTTGATCGTTGTCTCTTTTGTCTCGGAACTGATGACCGTTACCTTTACCTCCTGATACTCCACATCGGCATTATCCATAGGACCCCTCAGCAGTACCGTCGCCACAATAAAAATTACCGTGATAATTCCTAATGCCCATACTTTTTTCATAGTTCTTCTCCTTTACTCTTGATACTGGCACATCGTTTCACAAGTAACTACACCTATCGCCTGCCTGCTTCTCTGGGTTTCTCTGAGTGATTGATCCGGTTATTTGTCGAAAGATGTACTGGTCTGCAGCTGTATCCATTATAATTTAGAAAAAGCAAAAAAACAATTATTTTGTGTAAAACAGAAGTAACAGAAACCCGAAGGATTTTATTAATAGTAGAAAGGCAGAGGTAAACGGGAATGAAAGAAACTCTAGGTAAAATATGCAGAAACAGAGTACTGTGGTCAGTGGTGGGAATCCTCCTGATCCTGACTCCGGTAAAGGCAAGGCTGACAGCGGTCTCCCATGATGAAAGCCAGTAACGTCAAGAGGGGATCCACCATCCCTCTTGACGTATTCATAAAATATGACAACACTACAAGACGGAAATCACACTGTAACTGCTATATTGATTCACACTGTAACTACTCTCCTCCGAAAGCCCCATCAATTGCAACATTATTTCAACCTGGTCTCCGTAACACACAACTACCCTGGCCTGTTCCCATGAAAACTCTTCCGGCACAGCGCCCTTTAATTGGACGATATTCTTAAACTCACCTGTAAGGGTGTCATAAGAATATACCTGTGTGCGTCCATGTACTTCCAACCAACATTCTGTAGCAAGATTGATTTCTTCATCACGAAAAGCACACACAACCTGGCTTTCTTCATCCGTATTGTCCAATATATTCTGAAAATATACCCTTAACATCTGTCCGTCATAAGCATAATCCCTGGACATCTGATATGCCTTCGGCGCCTCAACCAGAAATAGGATAATCAAAACCGCAGTATATACAGTCCTTCTCCACTTATTCTGTTCAAAAATACGATAGCCCAATAACACAAATAAAAACGCATAGCCCACAACCCAGGGAATCATATAGCGCTCCCACATTAAACTCTTCGCATGGGCGATCAGTTGCACTGCCATCACATAAGCGCTTATGGCAGCAAACCAAAGATATTTCTTACGCAGTTCCTTTGAAATTTCAAGAACGTACATGACTATCGCAAACAAGAACACCCCTCCGGCTATCGTATAGCTTCCCATATTAAATTTTAAGCTATACACAATACCTGACCAATAATCCGCCAAAGAGACACCTTCATGAAAGCCTGCATAGCTGACCTGATCTATTCCCACATAAAACACAATCATAATTACATTGATCATCATGGATAATGCGATTACCAGGTAAACTGCTATATTTTTCCTCAGACAATTGACAAGTTTCCCCCTATCGCAATATTCCAGCCAGATCTTCAGCGCTGCAAACACCGGCATAAAAAGCGTAAAAGATTCCTTTACCAATCCGCAAAGGACAGTTCCCACAACAATAACGATATTATATGCCACGTTATTATATTTTTTATAATAACACTGTCTGGCAATAAGGCATAATGTAAAGGCACACAGCAGCAACCCCGTACTTTCCTGATTCGCACTGCGAAACCAGGGCGTGAACTGCCTGCCAAAAAGTATGATACCAACAAATAAAAAAGAAAGGATCCTGTTATATTTCAAATATCTGGCAACATAATATAAAAAATAAAAAGTCAATACTCCCTTTATCGCCGTATAATAATTCCACCAGGCCAATTCATCGCCAAACAGCTTACATCCCGTTACTCTTTCAGTCCAATACAAAGGACGGTATCTTCCACCCGCGAAGTCATTGACTATGGCAGCCTTGATCGTCCCCGCCAAAGAAGCATTGTTTTCCGAAAAAGCCAGATGATAACGGATCAGCTCATGGTCATCCAGCATATGGAATCCGGAAGCTATTGTCCCTGTCCTGTACAGAGTCCCAAAGACCAACAAAATACCTATCATTAGAACAGCAAAACGTTCCACCCAACAGTTCTCTTTTATTTTCCTATATATCTCGGACATCCTCCGCTCCTTTCAAACATGCAGCCTTTGTCTCAGGCTTACCTCCATTCTGCCCCCTCATATTCTTTCCTGATGCAAAATCCGTCTTCCAGACTTCCGGTACGCAGTTCAAGATAATCAAGTACCCATAAATGCTGCGTTGATGGGAAATACTGATATCCCACGGTATCATCCGGCGGTTGGGGCACGTAAATTGTCACATTGCCCAGCTGTCTTTGATCCACCTCATGATAAGAATACTCTACAGGCCTTTTCCAGGGAATCGGACCATAAAACGACACTGTCTTCAGCAACAGCGCAACCCCAGCCGTCAAAACAACTGCCGCTCCAGCCTTAGGCAGCCAGCTGTATTTCCAGCCTGCCAGAAGTTTCCCGGACAATATAGCCAGGGGAATCAGCATGTACACCACCCCATACCTGATCAGCGGCGCTGAAATAAACCAGAAAACAAAGCTGACCACATTGACCGCCAGCAGGCTGAATGCCCACAATTTCTTCTTTTGCCGCAGACAGGCCAACCCATGTATCACTGTATACAAAACACAAAATAGGTTGGCGGCAAACGCCACCTTATAGCCTGCACCTATATTCTGAAACCATATCGGAAACCACACGGAAAAAGGCGCGTCATAATTCTCTCTGGCAGTCATTCCTCTTCCCCATGCCGTTATCTCCCTGCGGTCACCTTCCACCATCGCCAACGGCATTTTCCAATCCACATCAAAAATATCTATGGATGCATATGGGTATATAAGATAACCCGATATAATAACATTCCGCGCCAGAAACGGCAAAACAATAACCATTCCGGCAGCCAGGAACAAGCCAATCTGCTTCCACTTTCTCTGGCGGATCAACTGGATGCCGGGATAAACCGCAAGCAGCGCGATCATGGCAGTGGATAATTTCAGGGTTACAGACCACACTGCCAACAGGCAAAGAATGCCATACTCCCGGATATCCCCACACTTATCTTCCCATAATTCACACCATTTCGCGCTGATATACAAAATCATGCTCAATGCTGAAATATCTGACCCCGGTGACGAAATCTGCCATCGATTGTCAAACATACATAAGTAAAAGATAATACATAGTTTTATCAGATCCGAACTTTTAATTCTTTCGCCCTTTTTGAAAATACTCAGACTCATAATGGCATAACACAACATTACAAATACAATAAAACCATTCATCGTATGCAATGACTGATTTACGGCAAATTTCATACTGAAAAGAGCCTGCGGGCAGAAAAAAGCGCTGTTATATGCCAGGCGATGGTGCAGATTACCCAATCCCTTCGCCACACCATACTCTTCAATCCATCGGATGCTCGGCGCATGATATCCATCCGTATCGGAATGAAAGGTGTATTGTATCGTCAATATTAGGATGACACCCGCTAATACAATCAGAAAAATCAGCCAATACCACTTGGTCGTCTCTATCTGCTCCCTGCAATACTTCCAGACTTTTTTCCGTAAAATAAGGAGTATCGCCAGGCATCCAATCATTAAAATAACAGTAGAGACTCCCCCCACTTTATAAAAAAGGCTGAAAAATTGTGCATACACGGTCAATACACATAAACCTGTCATGAGATACAGGTCCAGGCTCCGTTCTTTTCCCGATTTCTGTGGAAAAATGCATTTTAGCACAAAAAAACCACATAAAAAGGCCGCTGCTCCGATCCATATCCAGCTGATAAACGCCAATAACATCTACAGGTTTCCTCCATCAGTCAATCCGTCCTGCTTAATTTATCACCGTGCAGTCCCCAAAGTCCCCAATGATCCGGACTGACCCGCATTGCAGAAATTGCCTTTGCGAATCCCGCAATCAGAATATTATTTTATCAAAGTTTCCTGTCTTATGCAAGAATGCTGTAAATAATTGTAAGTATCAAGATACTGTTGAAATAAAATACCGGCTATGATACAATGCACTTAAGTGTTAAAGGCAATATTTTGATTCTTTTTCAGCATTTGGGAGAATACGATGAACTAATTTCAGGGATTTATTCCGGTTTTATTTTATGGCAGATTACCAAATACGGCTATGTTACCATGAAATATAACCGGATTTTTATACATACCTATTAATATATCAGGAAAAAGGAGAAACAAAATGCGGAAAAGTGTAAAACTGATGGTCGGAATCCGAGTGGCGGCAGCTTTTCTATCCATGATGCTGTTCAGCGTGCTGACCACAACAAACATTATCAACGTGGATCATTCCGAGGAGAACAACAGTGCGGTAAACGCGCTTCTGACGCGGGCTCAGAAAGCGGAAGCCGCCCACTATAAATGGGCCAGCAATCTCAGCAATGCCCTGTATGCAGGCATGGAGTTCACCGGCAGCACAGATCCCACCGGCTGTGTGCTGGGGCAGTGGATCTACGGCGAGGCCGGTACGGACGACGAAACAATCCTCAAACTCCGTTCCCAGCTGCAGCCTCTCCACGAGGAACTTCACCAATCTGCAGTCTATGTGCTGGAATTGTATGAAACCGACCCCGCGCAGGCACAGCAGTATTACCAGGAGACAATCCAGGGCAACCTGACCGTCCTTGTAGGGATGCTGGATGAAGTGATAGACCAGTGTACTTCCCTGAACGAAGCAAGCGCGGCGCATATGCGTGAAATTATCTCGACCATGCATATTGTAACGGCTGCAGGACTCGCTCTGGTTCTCTTCTGCCTTTTAAGCCTGGTATTATATGTCATGAAACGTATCGTGAAACCGATCCTCATGATTACCAATAAAACCAGACCCTTACAGGAGGGTCGCCTGAAGATAGACCTGAATTACCGCCACAATGATGAAATTGGTGATCTGGCAGGGACGCTCAAACAATCCCTGGAACAGACCAACCAGTACGTGGAAGACATCAACCGTATCATGCACGAGCTTTCCACAGGCAATTTCAATGTGACGACCTCCGTTCCCTTTATCGGTGACTTCCGCTCTATTGAGGAATCCATCGACAGCTTTACGACTTCGCTTTCATCGGCCATGTCCAATATAAATAAGGTACAGCACGAGGTCTTTGACCACGCGCAGAATCTTTCCAACAGCTCCCAGATGTTGGCTCAGGGAGCAACGGAACAGGCCAGCGCGGTGGAGGAGCTTTCCGCTACCCTGAACGATCTGTCCAGAAGTGCAAAGCAGAATATCGAGATGGCGTCCCAGGCGCAGGACAATGCCCAGCTTACCGGCGATCAGGTTACCCTCAGCAGCCAGCAGATGGAGCTGCTTGTGGAGGCCATGCAGGATATCAGCACTGCTTCCACCCAGATCGAGAAGATCATTTCCACCATTGAGAATATTTCTTTCCAGACCAATATTCTCGCACTGAATGCAGCGGTTGAAGCAAGCAGAGCCGGCGAATCCGGCAGAGGCTTCGCTGTGGTGGCCGAAGAAGTGCGCAGCCTTGCAGGCCAGTCTGACCAGGCTGCCAAGGCGACCAAGAATCTGATCGAAGGCTCTGTGAAAGCTGCTGAACGGGGCAATCAGATTGTGTCAGAGGTTTCTTCTACCTTACAGAGGACGATAGATTTAGTGCTTCAATCCAACACTGCCATCGGCGAGATTACCGATGCGGTACATACAGAAGCAATTGCCATTTCCCAGGTAGCGGAAGGTCTCGAGCAGATATCCGCCGTAGTACAGACAAATTCCGCCAACAGCGAAGAATCCGCAACCGTCAGCGTGGAACTGTTTGAGCAGGTCAACCTCTTACAGGAGCAGACCAGCGGCTTCCGGCTGAAGTAGGCCGTAAATATAGGGCAGTGATATTGAGATGATTGATATTTGATGCGGAAAATGCTATGCATTATTTAGAAGAAGAGAAATATAGTTATTACGGTGGAGCGGGATACTGCTCCACCTTTTCGTATTTACATTGACAAGTAACAACAAGCGCGTTACAATTCGGCTGAAGGAGATGATTTGATATGGAAAAAACGGGATGCTGTTTCTGCTTTTGCGAAATTTAGAGAGGACCATTAAATATGAGGCAATACAGGATATAAATCACAGATCAGGCATTAGCGGATATGGAGGAAACCAAAAATGAAAAAAATATGTAAAATATGCCTGCTGTCTGCCGCTGCATTCCTTCTGCTATGCGGTTGCGGAAAGCTTTTTGATACGAAAGAAGAGGAAATCCGTTCCTCACAGGATATTGCAGTGTCCTTCTCTCCGGAGAATGACGAATCTGCCGCCGCAGTTACCTTCGAGGGACTGGACATGGCAGGAAACACCGTCTCTTCCGACATTTTTTCAGATTCAAAACTCACCATGGTAAATGTGTGGGCCACCTTCTGTAATCCCTGCCTGCGGGAAATGCCGGGTCTTGGCGAGCTGGCCGGGGAATATGACCCTGCGGAATTTCAGATCATCGGCATTATCAGTGATGTCCAGGAGGGTGCAGACCAGAGAACGATGGATTACGCCTCAGGCCTGATTCAGCAGACAGAAGCGGATTATACTCATCTGGTTTTAAACGAATCCGTTTATAATGCGCTTCTCACGGATGTGTCCGCTGTTCCCACCACCTTTTTCATCGATGAAGAGGGGGTGATACTGGACACGGTAATCGGTTCCATGGACAAATCGGCATGGGAGGAGAAAATCAATGCGCTTTTGGAAGAGCAGTAGACAATATACATGGTTGGCAGGGTTACTGATCGGCATCCTGTGCCTTGGCATGGGCGCTATCGGCGATCAGTTTTCTGTCATATGGAAAAAAGCAGTGATGATCTGCATGGAATGCATCGGGATCGGGTGACATTATGAAGAAATTACGGCTGACGGTACAGCTTCTTTTTACCATTCTTACAAACGGATATACTTACGGCTTCCTGAACGGAAAAATTTACCAGGGAAGGCTGAAATACGCCTGTGTTCCGGGATTAAACTGTTACTCCTGCCCCGGGGCGGTGGCTTCCTGTCCCATCGGGGCGCTGCAGGCACTGCTGAACCGGCAGGGCTTCCGGATTCCCTTTGCGGCTTTGGGATTTTTCTTCCTGTTCGGAAGTCTCCTGGGGCGTTTTGTCTGCGGCTGGCTGTGCCCTTTCGGACTGGTGCAGGATCTTCTGCATAAGATCCCACTATTTCGAAAGAGGAAGCGGCTGCCCTTCCATTCTGTCTTAAAATATGGGAAATATGTGGTCCTGATCCTGCTGGTCTGCATTGGTTCCCTGTTCCTGTTTGGAGGGTTTGCCAAAGTTCCGGCCTTCTGCAAATTCCTTTGTCCCTCGGGAACGCTATTTGGCGCAATCCCTCTCCTCGCTGCCAATGAAATGCTGCGCAGCCAGGCGGGAAGGTTGTTTCTCTGGAAGCTGGGAATTTTGATCTTTATTCTGGTTCTTTCCATAAAAGTATACCGGCCCTTCTGCCAGTATCTGTGCCCTCTGGGCGCGATTTATGGCTGGTTCAACCGGTTCAGTCTTGTGCAGCTTCACTGGGAAGAGGAACGATGCATTTCCTGCGGCGCCTGCGAAAATGCATGTCCTGTATCCCTTACTGTTGGGGAAATTTCCCGCTCCCCCGAGTGCATCCGATGTGGCAGATGTGTGGGTGCCTGCCCTCAAAAATGCCTGCATCTAACAGGAACAGAAAGAAGCCGGCGGACAAGGCAGAAGAAAAGCACCTAAGCTTCTCTTAGGTGCTTTGTACATCTTCATGGTTTATCGGGATATATAATACTGTTACTTTGCAAAATTGACAAAATCTTCCTGATACATTTCATAGTCAACAGATGTTTGCAGCTCACCCAGTTGATTTCTCCACGAGTTCTCTCTCACCCGTACTTTTTTAAAACCAAGCTCTTCATATACATGCTGAGCCCTTTTGTTGTTCATATTTGTATCAAGAATTATTTTTCTGTATCCCATATCCTTGAACAAAGAAGAGATTAACATACTTAAAAGTATTTTTCCATACCCCTTGTCATGCTCTGAAAAATCACAAATCTTAATGCCGATTCCGACGGTATCTTCCCCTTCCTTGCCGTAACTCATTTCGCCAATCGGCCTTTTATCAAGTTCG
Organism: uncultured Lachnospiraceae bacterium; assembly: GCA_948473115.1. Classification (GTDB taxonomy): domain Bacteria; phylum Bacillota; class Clostridia; order Lachnospirales; family Lachnospiraceae; genus Acetatifactor. The sequence goes on from CAOKWI010000089.1 coordinate 15,046, forward strand.
ATAATCAAGCGCCTGTCTTCATCAGTGTCTCTTTTGAGACTTTCGGCAATTTGATAAGACGTTTCACCCGTTCCATTTGGAAAACCTGCATGCGCCATTATTTTGCCGTCATTCCACCACAATGATAATAAATCTGCGTCTTCGACAGCTGCATTTCTGATTGTTAAATTTTTGTACTGTAAAAACATTTTAAAATCCTCCGTTTTATTCGGGAGGGTTAAAATAATGTTTCCCTCCCATTCTCATTTTTCTTCATCAAATCCTGTATTCTATTTCTCATATAAAATCACTCCTCCCAGATTAATGTGCGTTGACATTTCAACAGTTTGATATTACCATATTTTCAGCTATTTCGCAATAATCTCCAACATATCCTTCACTTACGGTTAAATGAAAAAGTAAATTCCACTATTGGCTGAATTTAGTCTTACACTCCAT
>CAOKWI010000090.1 GCA_948473115.1 uncultured Lachnospiraceae bacterium
CTATCCATGCCTTCATTATATCTTATCTATCTTTTTTTGAAAATTGATTTCCGTGGTTTTACGCAAAGAACGATATGACCAGCGCCACCAGAAATCCCGTTCCGCCTACCAGTGTCTCCATGATGGTCCATGTTTTCAGATTAGTCTTTTCATCTATGCCCACCAGGGATTTCACCAGCCAGAAACCGGAATCATTGAAGTGGGAGCAGACCGTTGCACCGCCTGCCACCGCCGCGGTCACACATGCCAGGTACAGGGGAGACAGATCCGCGATACCGGGCATTGCCGCCACGATACCTGCAGCCATGGTCATTGCCACGGTTGCGGAGCCCACACAGATCCTTACCAGTGCGGCTACGATAAAGGCTACCAGAACCAGGGGCAGGTTCGCAGACGAGACTGCATTGCCGATCACATCGCCCAGGCCGGAGTACTGCAGCATGTACCTGAGCACACCGCCACAAGCCGTCACCAGAAGGATGAGGCCCGTAGGCTCCAGGGACTTCGTCATAATCTTCTCCAGATCGGGCAGGGAATATCCATGTCTGATCCCCAGTGCAAACATTGCCACAATGGTTGCGATCAACAATGCCACGAAAGGCTCTCCCAGGAATCCAAGGATGGGTTGTACGGGCGCAAGCGCCGGAATCACACTTGCAATGGAATCCAGTACAATCAGGATAAGCGGAATCAGAATAATGCCCACAATCAATCCGAAGCTGGGCAGCTTGGATTCGTCAAAGTCTTCCTGATTCGCCACATGATCGGGCACCGGAATATTGTACTTTTTCCCACAGTAAGCACCCCAGATCGGTCCAGCCACAATCATGGAGAAAATACCGCAGAATACGCCTACTAAAATGACCCATCCCAGTTCCACATTCAACATGGTGGCCACCAATACAGGCCCCGGTGTGGGCGGGATGAAAGCGTGTCCTACCGCAAGCCCCGCCAGCAGCGGGATCGCGTAAAACAGGGAAGAGCGTTTGGTTCTTTTGGCAAGGGAGAATGCCAGGGGAATCAGAATGATCAGTCCGGCATCAAAGAATACCGGCATTGCGATCACCAGACCCGTGATTCCCAGCGCCCACGCCGCCCTCTTGTCGCCGAATTTGTTGACCAGCGTGACCGCTATGGACTGGGCACCTCCGGACGCCTCCAGTATGGCTCCAAACATGGACCCCAAACCTACCAGCAGGGCGATTCCCTTTAAGGTGTTGCCGATTCCGTCATTCACCGCTGAAATAATATCATCAAAGGGCATGCCCGCGATCAGGCCGATAGACAAGGCTCCCAGAAGAATGGAAACCATGGCATGAATCTTAAACTTTATGATCAGGACTAATAAAATAATCAATCCCAGCACCGCTGCGATCACTAGTCTGGTGGGATTTAATGTTGCTGCTCCAGCCGACATATGTTACCTCCTTTTTTACCATCAGCTTCTCTACGCTTAAGCTTCAGGCATGTTTATCTTAGCATTGACTGTTTTTCGGGATTTACCCGGATATCATCTGCTAAGTACGGTTTTCTTCTCTTTTACATCAGACGTCTTATGTTTTATGTTAATATTATATATTTGTTGTAAGATTTATACAATACATCTGATGTCTTCTTTTTTATTTCTCTCTTTTGACTAAAAAAGAGGGCAGTTTTGCATTTGCAAACCTGCCTTTTTTGGTTATTTTTTCTAAATTGGTATTCTATTTCCTTAGATTTTCCTGCTGTAATCTATATTCATCAGATGTATTTCCCTGTTTTCACACCCTATGCACTTTGTGTGCTATGCTCTAAAGACGTGGTCTCCTTTGTATATTTTTCCTTTTATACCCTTTATATCCTGTCTTTCTTTTCCTCCTCCAAATGTTCCTCATAGATCTGCATGATCCGCTGCCTGTTATATGTCAGGTGCATATTCATGGCACATCTTGCACCCACCGAATCCCCCTTTAATATTGCATTTGTAATGGCGCGGTGGGTCTCCAGTGTCTCCTTCATCAGCTGTCGCTGTGTCAGGTTCACAAAAGTCAGGACGGCAGTATTTATAATGGGAATCAGTACCTCCACAACTCTGTTCCTGCTGCATCTGGCAATACAGGTATGAAATTCCACATCCTTCTTCGCATGGTTCTTCCCGCTCAGGTACAACTCCTCCACTTCATCGCACAGCTGCCTGAGCTGCTCCTTTTCCTCCGGCGTAATATGCTCACATGCCATAGCCGCAATCTCCGGCTCAAGCATCATGCGCACATCCAGCAGTTCCAGCCCCAGCTTGTACTTGTCTCCCAGCTTCGCCAGACCTAACGGATCCTCCTCCAGGGTGCTGGTACTTATTACATACGTGCCGGCGCCCCTGCGTACCTCCAACATCCCTTTGCTCACCAGCGCCTTCACCGCTTCCCTGACAGTGCTTCTGCCCACCCCGAACTTCTCTGCCAGTTCAAACTCATTAGGTATCTTTTCTCCTATTTTGACCGGTTCATTCAGGATATAATTCATGATCTCTTCTTCCACCTGTGAACCTAGCAGCTTTTTATCTATCTTCTCAAATTGATACATGACAGCTTCCTTCTCCCTTTCCTGCCAACCCGGCACTGATCCCGGATAACCCAATTTCCTGAAAGGGCATTTTCTTTTGCCTTGAGTCTATATAAAATTATATGCCATTACTGTTGATATATCAATAAATATTAAAGTTTTATCAGAACGCAAAGGGAACCGACAGCCGTTTTCACAGTCGCCGGTTCCCTTAAGGATTCCAAAACAAATATACGTATTTTTCGGTTTCTCCGCAAAGCATCTTTTACTGCAGGCAAAGATTACCAAATATCATATAAAAACTTCACACACTACTTTCTGCCCACAATACATTTGCGGATCATATCCACAGGGATCATAGTAACAGCCAGAAGTACTACGGCAATCCAGCCCAGGATGCCGAAGGGCACACAGCTGAACATATTGCCAATCCAGGTAAACACAGGCAGCGGGATCAGTCCCGCGTTCACGATAGCCGCCTGCACCAGGATAATCACAAAGAATACCTTCAGAAAGCCTGTATTCTCGTTCAGTCCCTTGAAGATCCCAAAGCCGTCATCCCTCACGTTAAAGCCATTGAACAGTGCGCTTACGATAAACAGTACGAAGTATCCTGTCAGATGCTGCGCCTCATTCTCAAACAGATTGGAAAAGAAAGGCGCCTTCAGATACAGGAAACTGATAAAGGTAAGCCATGCGCCCATGGTGATGATCTGGGCCATCATCTTCCTGCTGACAATGCTCTCGTCCCTTCTTCTGGGCTTTTCCTTCATATATTTCTCCAGGGCCGGCTCATTGCCCAGCATGATCGCTCCCAGGCCGTCCATTACCAGGTTCACGAACAGCAGATGGGTTACCTTGAGGGGCTCGTCCACGCCAAAGAACGGGGCAATGGCGCTGACCACTACCGCTGCCACATTGATCACCAGCTGGAACTTACAGAATTTCAGGATGTTATGGTAAATGGTCCTGCCGTACCAGATCGCGTCCTTGATGGACTTGAAGTTGTCATCCAGCACAACGATCTTGCCGGCCTCCTTGGCCGCCTCCGTGCCGCTTCCCATGGCAAATCCCACATCCGCTCTTTTCAGCGCCGGGGAATCGTTCACACCGTCTCCCGTCATGCCCACTACCAGGTTCATCTCCTGGCACAGCTTCACCATTCGGGACTTGTCCGTAGGCAGCGCCCTGGCGATTACCCTGATATCCTTGATGATTGCCTTGACCTCTTCATCGCTCATATTGTTCAGCTCGGCGGAGGTCAGCGCCTTGTCGGACTCATTTTTGATCAGGCCTGCGTCTTCCGCAATGGATACGGCAGTCTCCAGCCTGTCGCCGGTGATCATGACTACCTGAATGCCCGCCTCCTGCACTTCACGGATGGCGTCCTTCGCCTCAGGTCTTACATCATCACGGATGGCCACGAGACCGATCAGCACTACATCCTCATTGATCCTGCTTTCCACCAGTTCCCTGCTGGAATACCCAAAGGCCAGTACCCTCATGGCTCTTGACGCCAGTTCGTTGATCTTCTCATTCAATTCGTCAAAGTTCAGGTCCACTTCATTTCCGTCTTTATCCAGGGCTTTCGTGGCCACCGCCAGCAGCCGCTCTGGAGCGCCCTTGTAAAAGGTTTTTCCCATACCCTGAATGTGTACCTGGCTGAATTTGTTCGCGGAGTTAAAGCCCTGGAATTTATCAGCCACGCATTCCTTGTTATTGGCCAGCAGGTTAAAGGTTTCCTCTCCGATAAATTTCATCAGCGCCTGGTCTGTGGCATTACCGCCGATCACCTTGTGGGAGGCATCAAACAGGGACGCCGTGTTCTTGCCGATGGCCACATCCACGAGCCCCTTCACTTTTCCGTGATTCTTTAATTCATTGAGGGGTATGGTCTCTCCCTGGGCGGTGAAAAATTCCACGACCTCAAGCATACCCTTCGTGATTGTACCGGTCTTATCACTGAACAGGATATTCAGGGAACCTGCCGTCTCGATACCTTCCGCCTTGCGCACCAGCACATTGTGATCCAGCATCTTACTGGTATTCTGCATCAGCACCAGGGAGATCATCAGCGGCAGTCCCTCCGGCACGGCACACACAATGATCACGATGGCAAGGGAAACTGCCCTCACCACATCCTGCAGGATATTGGACCAGCCGGTAGCCAGATATTGGGTAACCCCTCCCGCATTCGTCACAAAGAAGATCACATAAAGGACAGCAATCACCACCGCCCCAATATAACCGAAGGTAGAAATCTGGTTTGCAAGCTTGGCAAGCTTCACTTTCAGCGGTGAGTCAGGTTCCTCCTCCTGCATCTCCTCCGCCATTTTACCCATCATGGTCTTCAGACCCACCTTGCGCACATCCAGGATGCCTTCCCCGTCAAACACCACGGCGCCCCTGAACAGGGAATACTGATCCACAAACGTATCGCCCGTGATGTCATCGGGCAGCTCCACATGACCCTGGGCAGCATTCTTCTTACATTCCTCCGCCTCGCCGTTTAATGCGGAATTGTCCACCCTGAGATCACCGTCCACCAGGATACCGTCCGCCGGGATCTTATCTCCGGACTGGAGCAATACCTTGTCGCCCACCACCACGTCATCCACCTCGATCACGGTAACCATGCCGTTGCGGTACACCTTACAGGTATCCTTCTTGGTACTGTCCTTCAGCTGCCGGTACTTTGTGTCACTGGCCACGCTGGTCTTAGCGGATACAAATGCCACGATCAGCACCGCCACAATCGTACCTACCGGCTCATAGATCTCCGCGTACCCCAGGAAAAACATTGTGATCATGATGGCGGCAATCACCAGCAGGATCTTGATCATCGGGTCACCAAAAGTCTCCTTAAAAGCTTCCCAGAATGTTGTAGGTTCAGACTCAGGTATGGCATTGGAACCGTATTTCTCCCGGGAACTTTGCACTTCCTGATCTGAAAGTCCTTGGAATTTCATCTTTACACCCTCCTGTGCGCTTCTGCACACATGTCAATTAAAATTTGAAAATGTCTTTCTTTCAAAATTTTCCTCACTGTTACATATATCTTCTGGTCAGCTCGCCCAGACCGGGATCATTGGTGCCCTGGCCTATGGCATTGAACTTCCATTCCCCGTTATGCCGGTAAATCTCGCCGAAGATCATTGCCGTCATCCCGGAGTAATTATCGGTCAGACTGTACTTACACATTTCCGTATTATTACTTGCATTCACCAGACGGATGAACGCGTTTTCGATCATCCCGAAGTGCTGGTTCCTCTGCAATGCCTGATAAATATTGACCACCAGCACAATCCTGTCATATTCCGCGGGGATCCTCGACAGATCCACCACAATCTGCTCATCGTCCCCGTCTCCCGCACCGGTCAGGTTATCGCCCATATGCTCTATGGCGCCGGTGGGGTGCCGGAGATTGCCGAAAAAGACAACATCTTCCTTATAGGTCAGCTTCCCGTTAATCAATGCAAGGGCTGACGCGTCACAGTCAATGGGTTGAGGCTTGGGTGCGAAAAATCCTGTTTTCCTCTTGACTTCATCCCATCCCAGACCGACTACCACCCTGGAAAGTCCCGCATTATCCTTTGTCAGGCTGACCTTCTGTCCTTTTTGTAAACTAATTGACATTTTTATACTCCTATTGATACTACATAACGCCAGCATTACCGTACTGCACTGGTTAAACGTATCTGGCTGACGTTATGTAGTCAGATTGCTAGAAAGTTTTTAACTGTTAAGCAAAATAAAATTATTTGCGCCCCGGCTTCCAGTTCATACCCCAGCCGAAAGCCCTGTCAAGCTCCTCATGTCCCCTGAAGAAGCGAATGATCTTCTCCACGCTGAAGGTCTCGTCGTTATTGTTTTCAAACAGCACCAGGCCGCACATGATATCCCTGGAGTTAAATTCATCCATGCGCACAACAATATCCTCCGCACCGGGGTATTTAATCGTGACAACAGCGTCCGCCTGTTTCCAGTTTGCAATTCCCTCATAAATGAAAGTATATACAAGAATCCTCCTGATATCCGCAATATGGTTGCCGTCAATCCTCAGATTCTCGCCCGCGGTGGCAGCGCCCGTCCTGTCATCGCCGTCCAGCGCGATGAAGGGAGGATACTGCAGGGAACCGAAGGCATTGCCGAGAGCCTGTACGGCTCCCTTTCTGCCGTCCTTCATCTCATACAGACAGCCCAGATCCAGATCGATTCCGCCGCCTCCCAGCAGACCGGACAGGAATCCCTTCTTTCCGGAATTCCAGTTCAGGTTCACCAGGATCTCTCCCAGGCCGCCGGATGCTTTCTTTGTAAGATTTACTTTCTGTCCTTTTTGTAAATTGATTGCCATAATGAATACTCTCCTGTCCTGTTTGTTTTAACCGTCTACTTCAACGCCAAAATTCGCACATAATGCTGCCAGGCCACCCTGATAGCCGCTGCCGATGGCATTGAACTTCCACTCGTTACCGTTTTTATATAATTCGCCGAAAACAGCCGCTGTCTCAATGGAAAAGTCCTCTCCCAAATCATAGCGCAGAAGCTCTTCCCCGTTGGCTTCATTGTAAATCCGGATAAACGCATTGTTTATCTGGCCGAAATTCTGGCGTCTCTGCTCCGCCTCATAGATGGTCACCGTAAAAGCAATCTTGGTAATATTGGCAGGCACCAGGGACAGGTCGATCCGAATCTGCTCGTCGTCTCCCTCCCCTGCGCCGGTCAGGTTGTCCCCCATGTGTTTCACGCTGCCTGAAGGGTGCTCCAGATTTCCGTAGAACACGAAATCCTGCTGCCCGGATACCTTGCCGCTGTCCGTCAGCAGGAATGCCGCCGCATCCAGATCGAAATCCCCTCCTGTGTCAAACTGGTTTACATCCCATCCGAGGCCCACCACTACTTTGGAAAGTCCCGGATTCCCTTTCGTCAGGCTGACCTTCTGACCTTTTTGTAACGATACTGACATGTCTTGTTCCTCCTCCTGTTTCCATCCCGTATCCGCCCTGACAGTACCAGTCAACAGTCCCGCTGCACATGCAGGCCGGGCAATGGTTATCCGCGGCAATCACAGCAGGGGCATTTTCAGCTGCTGATGGATCCACAAATATTCTGGCCAGGTTCGGGCGGAACGGTATATATATTGTCCCATAACTTCCGCGCTTACGCCACCTCTATGCCGTAATGCGCGCACAATGCCGCCAGGCCGCCCTGGAAGCCGCTGCCAATGGCATTGAATTTCCACTCGCCGTTATTTTTATACAGTTCACCTACCACGATAGCCGTCTCAATGGAGAAATCCTCCCCCAGGTCATAACGGATCAGTTCCTGCCCTGTCACTTCGTCCACAATCCGGATGAACGCGTTGGAAACCTGTCCGAAATTCTGGCGCCTCACCTCCGCATCATATATGGTTACCGTAAAGGCAATCTTGGACACATTGCCGGGAATCTTTGTCAGATCCACTTCGATCTGCTCGTCATCCCCTTCCCCTTCTCCGGTCAGGTTGTCGCCCATGTGCTTCAGGGCGCCGCTGGGATGCTCCAGGTTTCCGTAGAAAATGAATTCCTTCTCTGTGGGGCATTTGCCGTTATCGCCCGCCATGAAGGCTGCGGCATCCAGGTCAAAATCCGCTCCGGAATCAAATGCGTTCACGTCCCAGCCAAGACCTACCATGATCTTCTTCAGTCCCGGGTTGCCCTTTGTCAAGTCTACTTTCTGTCCCTTTGATAAATTAATTGGCATATCTTTGCCCTCCTTAATATAATAAATTGAATTACTTTGCGTCCGGCATAACAGTTCAGCCCCTCGCATTCATAACGAGGTGGGCAAGCCCCCTCCTCAGCGTCTGCTTCGCATCCGGCGCCGCTGTGCGGCTCATTTTTTATTTCATGTGAGGGCGCTCCTCTCATGAAATGATTCGCAATCAGTGCTTTGTGTGCAAGCACCCACGCACAGCTTGTGAATCATTCCATGGCTGAACTGTTATGGCATGTGGTACTTCTGATTAAACTCCGTCTTGATCTTCTCAAGCCTTACCTGATCGTCAGCCCGCTGCTTCCTTGCCCGCTCCTGGATCTGGCGTGTCTCGTCAATACCGGTGACAATGGTCTTCCAGGTGGTCTCCAGGGTTTCTATTTTAATAGAGCTTCCGGAAGCCAGCTGTGCCGTCAGCTTGGACTGTTCCACAGTGTTCCGGGCATTCTTGATCAGCATCTCATTTGTCTTCTCGTCCAGGGCGGACATCGCCTCCGCCTGGATTCTCTGGCGTTTCAGCATGATGGCCTGGGCCAGGGCCTGTTTGAATACGGGAAGCGTGATGATGAACGCGGAATTGATCTTCCGCACCAGGTTCATATTGCTGAATTCCATGGTTTTGATCATGGGCACGGACTGCATTGCCACACTCTCTGCGGTACGCAGATCCTGTGTCCTCTGCTCCAGCATCATCAGCGCCTGCTGCAGGCTCTGTAACTCAAACTGTATGGAAGTATCCCCTGTCCGTTCCATTTCCTGCTGTCTTTTGGCAATATGTTCCTCCAGCTCCCTACAGCCCTGTTCCCCCGCAAGAATGTATTTCACCAGCTGATGATAATATTCCACGTTGGAATCAAAAAGCTGGTCCAGCTTCCGGTTGGACTGCTTGATCTCGGACTCATACTGCTTCAGCTGCACATAGATCTTATCCACTTCCTCGCCCATGGTATGATATTTGTTCAGGATCTTATCCAGCTGCTTCCTCAGGCTGCCAAAGAGTTTCCCGAACAGAGTGGGGTTATCCCTGATCTCGTCGATATCAAACTTCTCCATGATCTTAGCCAGAGTGTTCAGCATCTCGCTGGATTCATCCAGCTGGGTCATATCCATGCTGTTCAATACCACGTCGGACGCCCTGGAAATACCCTCCGCAGCTTCCGCGCCAAAGGACACTATGGTCTCCAGGTTATCGATCTCGATGGTGCTGACCAGTGCATCCACCTCCGCCGAGTTTGTAAGCTGCGCATTCATCTGTTCCCTGTCCGCCACGATATCGTAGTTCTCCACCACCATCACTTCGTTTTTCGTATCCGGCACCGTTGTCACTCCCGGCGATTGTGCCGTTTTCGTGAAATCCAATCCCATTTTTAGTCTCCTCTCTTGAATATCATTTCACGCCAGGATCGGCGCGGTTTTATAGAAATCGTATCAAAATCGGGCACTGCCAGGTCATAGACATACTCGCCGATCTGATGCTCTTCCATACCTATACTGTTAAAATACCTCTCCACACACTGATATCCGGTAGGCACATAGAAAACCACGTCAAATCCTGCCAGATTCAGGAAGGCCGTCAATATACTGTCCTCCAGAGTCAGTACTGCCTCCGAAGTGTTAATGTATACCACCTTAGGATTCTTTTTGGTAAAATCAAACTTCTGCAGCATCCGCAGGATATCCTTGTTCAGGTTCAGCACGGTGGCAATGACGGTGTATTCCGTACCGTTCTCGTAAATTCCCCTGATCAGCTTCCGGTCCAGCAACAGCTGGAGCTTGTCCAGGATATGCTCCTGTACCTCCTCCCGCAGGACACCGTAAGTATAACAGGAATGCGCCTTTATCTTCGCCCGCTGCAGCTTTCCGTTTTTCAGGAAGCCTGTTGCATAGGCCCTGACCGGATTGGGATCCTCCGGCCGCAGATAGGGCGCTCCTTTGATCAGCAGTGTATCCGGCGTCAGCAGCTTCTTGATCCCCACCCAGTAAGGCTGCACAAGTCCTTCCTTGACTCCGGACACCTTCGCATAGATCACAGGCATTGTCACCACGGAATCCTTTACCTCAAAATTCGGCCTGTATTTTAACTCCTGATCCCACAGGATACCGATCTCCTCATAGATGGACTGCAGGGTGGCGGAGATTCCCTTCTGATACTGCTGGTTGCGGTACATCCCCGTATCCTGGTACATCAGGGTATCCAGTTCCCTCTCCGCGTGATAGGCGGCAGTGGACAGCTGCAGATCCGCGCTCTCCCTGGGGAACTTCCTGACCTGCAAAGACTCCCTGTAATGCAATTCGTATAAATTATCCGCCTGCAGACAGCATTTCCTGTTCAGATCCGGTGCCAGTATCACCACGTCCACCGGCAGTCTGCCCAGAAACCGGAGAAAGTAAGCCTCATTCTCATTCTTACAACCGCCCAGATAAATAAAACACTCTACCCGGGGACTTTCCCATTTTTTAAATAAAGCGTCCTGATAGCGTTTCAGCCAGCACAACAGATAAATCGTCCTGTTGGTCAGCCTGTTCAGATGGTTTTCCACATTTTTTGCCTCTTCCAGCACCACATCGGTGAATGCCTTGCGTAGGATTCTCTGAAGTTCCATATCAGGTGCATATATGATATTCGCGGCCAGGTCGCCGATCAGCTGATTCACATCCCTATACTGATTTCTCCTGATCGCGCCGATCTCCTCATTGGACGGCGGCGGCAGCTCCGATTCCACAATGACCAGGTTTCGACCCGCTCCGGTGATCTCCATCTGAAAGCGGTACAGCTCATTGAGATAAGTCAGCTTATCCTCCACGCCCTCCATCCGCAAAAAGCAGTTATAGAAAAACCTGTCATCCTGACCCCTTTCCTGTACCGGCTTCTGTACATCTGCCAGTCCCTTGCCTTCAATCCAGGCGTTGGTACAATTCTGCAGCCTGGGCGGCGTGCCGTAGAGCCGCTCCGCATTGACTTTGTCTTCCAGTTCCTTCCGCAGCGCCCTGACACTGAATCCCTGGGGAAATTCCCCCATGCCGGGCAGTTCCAGCTTCCGGGAGAAACGGGAATCCCGATCCAACGCAATGTAGCTGCCGTCTCCCTGGTATTGCAGGAGTACGATATCGCAGCCCGCCCCGGAGAGGATACACAGTAGTTTCAATTCGTAATTGCTGATTGTGCCCTCATACAATATTTTGGGAATCCGGCTTTCACCCAGCTGATTCACAATCCGCTCAAACTTATAGTACAGCCAGCACATAAATTTAATATAAGCGTTGCGCAGCATATTATCATTTTTACCTTCCCTGCGCATATCATTCAGGGTGTCATATAAGGATTCCGCCACATTTTTCCGCTGATAATCCTTCATCCTCGGAAGCCATTTCTGCAGACTGGTAAGCAGAAATCCCATGCTGAGCTGAAACTGCATTCCCATGATCTCTTCATAATATGCCAGGTTTTTTTCATCCGGATTGGGAATCTTGCCCTCTATTACCACGCCCGCCCTCCGGGCCTCCTCATAATAGCGTACCAGAAATTCCCTGACAGCATCATTATACCCGTTGATCCTGTAAAAATAGATTCCCTGCTGCCGGCGCTTCCCGTATTCCAGAAAAAAGTCATCCAAACTGTCAAGTGCCTTTTGTTCAAACATATACTATCCCAGTTCCGTCACCGCCCTCCCAATCCTTTGATCCGGCGGTCACTTTCATTTAATATCGGTTCATCTTATTCTTATGCATGATGAGTCCTAACCCCGATCCCATGAGTCCTCCCAGTATATGAGCCAGATTTGAGATATTGCTCTCCACGAACAGACCCTGGTATACCTGCTCCCCAATATACAATACCGCCACCAATATAAAGGTCAGGGGAATCTGCTTTTCCTTAAGGCTGGTAAAGGAAGAGAGCATGATAAAGGCAAAGACCACACCGCTGGCTCCCAACAGTGCATATCCCGGAACGAATATCAGATGGGCGATCCCCGTTGCCAGCGCCGTGGCCAGGATCACAAACAGGATATTGGAGGAGCCATACTTCTCCTCCAGCATAGGCCCTATCACCAGGATCAGCATGATATTTCCCACAAAGTGATCCAGGTTGGCATGCCCTACAATATGCCCGAACAGCCTTACATAGGTAAGCGGATTTGTCCAGGAGGACCGATAAACGCTGAAGAAATGTTCATTGGTATAACCCTTGGTGAGCCAGTCCAGCAAAAGGGTGACCGCGCACAGGATCGTAAAAGACAATATTACAGGCGAGTTAAAGGATATTTTTAATTTTTTCTGCGGATCTTTCATTTTCGTTCTCTCCATTCGTAGATTAATTTTTAGATCTTATGTTTTCAGGTCTTTTAATTTCAGATCTTATGTTTCAGATCCTATGATTGAAATCCTCTGATAAAAGTATTAATAAATTCATATCCCACGGCCAGGTTGATATTCTGTCCCTCATCGATTCCGGCCGTACTGACCCCGATCACTTCCCCGCACATGTTCAGCACGGCTCCTCCGGAACTCCCGTGGGAAGTGGGTGCGGTGAACTGGATCATATCCACATCATTTATTCTCCGGAATCCTGATATAATGCCGTCAGATACGGAGTTGAACAGTCCAAGGGGACTGCCGATGGCCACTACCTTCTGCCCCCGTACCAGAGGCTTACTGCCCCGGTAGACCGGCAGAGGCTGCAGCTTCCGGTCTATGCGGATCACTGCCAGATCCAGGACGGAATTGTATTTGATGATCTCATCCGTCTTGTATATGCCCTCATCATTTTCAATCCTCACGGAGTAATATCTGCCGCCCCTGGCCACATGGTTATTGGTGAGAATATATCCGTCCCTTCCGATCATGATTCCTGATCCGGTTCCTACAATATCACCCCTGTCGTCATGTATGGCTATCATGACCACGGAAGAAGCCCTTAAGGCCAATTCCTCAAAGTCCAACTCCTGAGCCACCCGACCCGCTGCGCCTGTATTTTGTCCAGCATTTCTGACTGCTCCGGCTCCTGTATTCCATCCGGCGTTTCCGGCTGTCCCGCCTCCTGTGTCCTGGCCGGCGTTCCTGACCGTTCCGCCTCCTGCGTCCTGGCCGGCGTTCCTGACCGTTCCGCCTCCTGTGCTCTGTCTGGCGTTTCCGGCCGTTCCATGCCTGCCCGGCGGAATCACCACCCGCGGTCTCTGGTTGACCGTTTCTGTCCGAATCTGCCCACCTCCCTGGGAGATAGTGCCGGCACTTTTCTTTTGGATTTCGTATTTTCCACTGTCATAGGTCTCCAGAGTGACCGCTTTCTTTTCCCCCAGGGTAATCTGTCCGGAAAGGTGAAGCGCTTCTATCCTTTCATCAATGTCCGTTTCATTCTGCAACAGCAGAACATCTATGCCCAGCAAGGTCAGGAAATAACAGAAAAAGTACTCCTGCTCCTTTGTAATGCCCTGTGCCACAAATTTCATCGACTGCCTCGGATTCCATTCCCTCAGGTATCCATACGCCAATTCATCCAGCCAGTATAACATTTTTACCACAAAATTCTTTTCAATGGATTCATTGAGACTTGCGTTGCAGGCATGGTAAGTCTCCAATACCTTCTTGCAGGAAGTGCCGAGGAGTTCCCCAACACCGGATTTTTCATCCAGCTTTATGGTATAAAGCCTTTCCCTGCCCGTATTCAGCCAGTTCTGGTAGCATCCCATATACCGGGCTGCCAGATCCGCCGCAATATTCTTGGGAAATGTCCCTACCCTGTTATAAATTCCTTGTCCCCGCAGCATCCTGTCTGTCTGGGTTTCATCCATGTATGCAACATCCCTGGAAAAAGTCTGATTGGCGCCTGTGACCCTGAGAAAATAGACATCCTTGCAGTTCCCGTTCATTCCGCCCTTCACACCGGCAAATGCTTCTATAGAAGCCAGTCCCATTACATTATACCTTTTCTCTATGTAAGTATACCCCATACTCCACCTCGACAATTTATACTGCCTAACAGTTCAAATTTCCGAGCAACCTGACTACATAACGCCAGCCATATACGTTTAACCAGTGCAGTACGGTAAATTCTGGCGTTATATAGTATATGATGGATAGCCATCCGGCCGCTGACTGTTACGAATAAGGTCATTATATCATGAATCTACGATTCATGATGGATGGCCATCCGGCCGCTGACTGTCATGAATAAGGTCATTATATCATATATCTTCAAACCATGCTATTATTTTTATGTAGTAAGAACTAAATACCCGTAACTATTCAGCCCCGATCGTACCAGGCGGCTTGCTAAAGGGACGGCGGCGCCATGCTGTCCTGTCCTATGCGGACG
>CAOKWI010000091.1 GCA_948473115.1 uncultured Lachnospiraceae bacterium
GATAGAGCGGGTGGAGGTTTATGCAGAGGACAGAGTTGAAATAAGGTGGAAAATAGAGGATTTTGTAGTAGAATAGCGGGTTCTGGTAACTATGTTACAGAGTTGTTAAAATGGTTTAATCTGTTCTTTGGTAGGAGAAAGATAGTGGATACATGTAGAGGGTGTAGATATTTTTTGGTAGCAAATGCCATTATTCCACTATATTTTGTGCATTAATTTATACAAAACAGCAATATATAGGCGTATGTTTGCAAATACCTCCTTTTTGTATCTACACCCACATGTAGAAATCAACTTGCATATGCTACGTGTTGTACGACAGATTAAATTGTACAACTGTTATCGACAATATGATGGACAATCCCGGAGAGGAATAGACATGTCAGATTTTTCAAAACAAATGCAAATGGTGTTATACCATTCAGAAGATGGCACCGTATCAGTAAATGCCTACATAAAAGATGAAGATTTATGGATTACCCAAAAAGCTATGGCAGAGCTTTTTGGTGTAGACAAATCCGGAATCAGCAGACATTTGAAAAATATATTTAATACTGGGGAGTTGGATGAAAGAGTGGTTGTTGCAAAAATTGCAACAACCACTCAGCACGGCGCAATGGATGGGAAAACGCAAACTTCCGAAACAAAATATTATAACCTTGACGCAATTATATCAGTTGGCTATAGAGTAAACTCAAAAAAGGCTACGCGGTTTCGGATATGGGCAACCCAGATTCTGAAAGAGTATATGAAAAAGGGCTTTGTGCTGGATGATGAGAGATTAAAGCAAGGGAAAACTGCTTTTGGAAAAGATTATTTCAAAGAGCTTCTTGAAAGAGTACGTTCCATCCGTGCAAGTGAGCGCAGAATATGGCAGCAGATTACAGACATATTTGCGGAATGCAGTATTGATTATGCAAAAGATTCCGAGGTTGCCTACCATTTTTTTACTACAATACAGAACAAGTTCCATTATGCCATAACGAATCATACTGCTGCGGAAATTGTGTATAAATCTGCTGACCATCAAAAGGAACATATGGGGCTGACGACATGGAAAAATGCGCCGGAAGGCAGAATTCTAAAATCAGATGTGTCAATAGCGAAAAATTATCTTGAGGAGAAGCAGATTCGACAATTGGAACGGGCAGTTACGGGATATTTTGACTATATTGAAGATTTGATTGAGCGGGAAAATGTATTTACTATGGCCGAGTTTGAAAAGAGTGTTAATGCATTTCTTGAGTTCAGGCAGTATAAAATTCTTAAAGATAACGGGAGCATATCGCATCGACAAGCTGTAGAGAAGGCTTATGGGGAGTATGAGATTTATAACAGAAAGCAGCCAATTGAATCTGATTTTGATAAGGCCATAAAAGAAATGATTGAAAAAGGTGGTAATTAGTTTCGTGTTTGAGGAAATGCAGGATTTGTGCTAATTTGGAAAGTGGTTTCGAAGAAATTGTTACGGAATTGTTAAAAATTTTTAGTCCTAACTTGACACAATCCTATATGGGGCATACTGGATACAGTACCAAGGAGAATGTAAACAATATTGAAATCACGCATCTGCACTGGGGATTACAGCTGATTTTTGATGAGTCACAGCGGGAGGGAAACAATGAGATCTGGGTGGATGTGTACGCCCTGACCAGGTTCCTGGCGAAACATACCCAGCCTGCGGCGAAGGTGGAGGGGACGAAGGAGTGGGTCAGGACGAATGGCATCGTGGATCCGGCGGTGGAAGAGTATGAGGAGGGGAAGGAAACTGCTGGGCAGGACGCGGATGCGTAAGCAGACGCATAAGCGCGAAAGAGTGGGTTTTGTGAATGTGTAAGTCAGGTTGGATAGTCCCTGGAGCGTCCAACTGCACAGGTGGAAATTTTTAAGAGCGCCTGAAAGGCTGGAAAAGAGAATTTTACAGACAGGTTCTTGACTTTGACGTAACGTCAAGCGGTATACTATTTATAAAGATGTACCGGCCATATGTGAAAACATCTTGAGTAAATTTAATTTTCAAAGGAGAACCGACATGAAGAAACAACTTACGATCCACCCTTTCCCCTGTGATGCAGAATCGGACGGATTTATTGCGGCTTTATCGAGTGTGGTATGCGCTGCAAAAAAATACACCGATGATACCCCCTACTGGTGTACGCCAAATGACTGCTACTGCATGAAATGCGGCGGCTGTGACGGACAATCGCTTGGCAAGACACAGGTGAGCGTCTATCATTGTCTGCTTACCGCGTCAGGACTGGCGTTTGGCTTTGATTACCCCGAGGACGACAGCGTTGGCGCGCACACGATCCCCGATACCCCGGTGGGCTGGCGCTGGGACAACGGCTTTCTGGCGGACATCATGGATTTCGCGGGACTTTCTTTTACTCGCTGCAAGAATAAAACAGTTGCGGAGATCCGCGAGATTGTAAAAGCTTCGATTGATGCGGGTTACCCTGCCATGGCGGCAAATCACAGTGTTTATCCGGATGAAATGGCATGGGTCTCCTGCTGGAAGGTCGTAAGCGGCTACACTGACGACGGAATCACTGTGATGAATTACGGCGGAGAAATAAGCGATGAGGCTGACGGCTCATATGAGGATATCATTGTGATCACCGGCGAAGTGAACCGTGCAGACAGGACAGCCTGCAGGCAGGCTTATATTGGCGTGCTCAGGCGGATACATGCTGTACTGAGCGACCCCTCCCATGATGCCCTGGAGAATGAGATAATGTCTGATCTGTCAAATGTCACGCCTGAAAACGCCGCAATGCTGTCGTACAAGCTAATGGGGATAAACGGTGTTCCAATCGAAGCGAGATGGCACGCAGCAGAAGCCTTTACCTCAAAGGACAATCTTTTGTATGCACTTGTCAATTCGTCATCGACAGATTCGGCGGACTCAGACGAACTGAAAACTGTGGCTGAAAAAGTGTCAGATCTGCTTTTTAAGCGCTACTTTGCGGAGGGGAACAACGAAACCCATGGGATCGGCTGGAAAATCTGGGCTTGCCTGAAGGTCGGACCGCGCACCGGATATCTTCCCACGGAGGAGTCATTCAAGCTGATCCAACAGCCTGATGTACAGAGAGAACTGAAACGGCTGTTTAAAATTGTGTTTGATAACGACAGGGCGGTTGCCGATGGGATCAGGGAAATATTAAACGCTATAAAAAATTAAAGAAATCGGTATAACGTTTAAAGGAAGGAGTGGTACGTTTGAGTTTAGTCAAAATAACCGATCTCAGCGCCCAACTCGGAATATCATCAAGGACACTGCGGTATTACGAGGAGACCGGACTTATCACAAGCATTCGGCCGCAGTTTGAAACATACCGTTATTATGATGAACAAAATGTACAGCGGCTGCGGCAGATCGTGATACTTCGCAAAATGCAGATACCGATAAAAGATATCGTGCGAATTTACGACAGTCGGGAAATGCTGGACATCACACAGGTATTTGTGGACAGGCTCAGTGAAATCGACCGCGAGGTCACGGCTCTGTCTGAACTGAAACGCATTATTAACGACTTTCTGAATCAAATGATCGAAAAAGGCATCCGGCATATCTCTGCCCTGCCGCTTTTGTATGAGGAAATGGACAGGCAGCTCACCGTGCGGGAAAGCATCGGCATGGAACGGCTTCCCGAGATATCGGGAAGCCTTGTGCGTCCCCTTGATATTTCGATTGTAGAACTGCCGGGAATGCGCGTGTTGTCCTCATACCTGAAAGCCGATCCGCAAAACTCTGATACCGATGCTTTTTCACGTTATATGCAGATGAATGGTATCAGGACGGAGTATCACGGATGTTTTGAATATCGGGAAAACGGGCATGACGTTATGGTCTTAAAGATTACCGACGACTTTGTAAACGACAGCTGTTTTGTGGATTATATGTTTGACGGAGGTCTGTTTGCCGCGGCAAATTTGTATCTCGACGACGATATGGACCAGGCGTTTCACTCTCTGATAAAATGCTTTGACGAAAATAAATTTTATCAGATAGATTACGAGCCGGACGGAAGTCTGCGCCATGCCGTCATGACAGAAAATCTCATTTCCCCCGATGAAAGCAGACAGCTTGTGGCTTTCTATGTTCCGGTAAAAAAACGGATTCCTGACGTGACGCTTTATCCGAAGCCTGTTGAGGTCGCTGATATTATGGAAGACGAGATCAACGTTCAGAATCCGCTGCTGTGGGAAAAGGAGGTGGCGCTTGACCAGATTACGCCCATCAATGATCCCCATTACCGGGTACTCGACAGCGGTGAGGCCGAGTATACCGGTTGGATTTCCTCACGGATACTTAACACAAATGTATTTGTAAAGCTGCCGTTCAGGGTAGATATCGATTTCCGCGTCCCGATGAATGACGAGAGGTTCGGCTATGGTGACAGCGAAGGCAGCATTATTTTTTATCACGGTTCCAACAGCTATGACAGTGGCGAAAATCTCCGAATGATGGATTTCGGCATCAATAGGAATAACCATTCGAACTGTCGGGAAGAGGCGCTCAGCTTTCATCAGCCGGTCTTTCACGACCTTTATCATTTCCCGAAAAGGGGTCGAATCAAGCCGGGCGAATATAATCATCTCACATGGATCGTCGGACAAAATCATCTCGCTGTCATAATAAACGGGGAAATACGGTATTGCGGGACCGGTTTCCCGTATATGTCCCTTGACCTGAACCGTGAAGAAACATATCCTATCGTTATCGGATCGAATGGTCAGGGAATGAAATATTTCAGAAAAATCAGGATTTCACAGCTTGCGTATTCTCAGACAAACAAAATAAGGAACAGAGAGTTTACTGTCAATACTAAGCGAAGCAATAACTTGATTCCCGTTACCCACTGTCTTATCACGGAAGAGTATGGTGAAATTTACCGGTTCAACGGAAGTGCCGCATACGTAATGGAATGTCTGGGAGAAAAAGAGTTTGATTATCTGTTTTTTGCGGGACTTACCGGTGACGTGTTTGCCCAGCATTACAGGCAGCCCTTTGCCGGCGACGGCGTAGATGCGTATTATCAGGCTGACGGCGATAGAAGATTTTTTGAGGGGATTTTTGAAAAGTGCGGATATTCAGCCGAGTATGTTTTCAGCCGTGACCTTCG
Organism: uncultured Lachnospiraceae bacterium; assembly: GCA_948473115.1. GTDB lineage: Bacteria > Bacillota > Clostridia > Lachnospirales > Lachnospiraceae > Acetatifactor. The sequence continues at coordinate 5,130 of CAOKWI010000091.1, forward strand.
AAAAGATGAAGACATGTATTTGAAAAGACTCATTGCCTATATTGACAAAGGCATTCCTGTTATCTCCACGGGATATTCGGATCAGCCGTGCGGCGTGTTTGTGGGTTACGAGGAATACGGAAAAACGCTTATATACATTTCGGGAAATAACAGTGAACCGCAGCGCATTTCGTATGAGGATGCGATGGGATGCGGGACTGATCAAAGCGGCTGGATCTTTGTCGGCGATAGAAAAGAAGAAAAGGGAGCCGCAGAAATTTACCGTGAAGCAATTTATGCGCTGCCGGAACTTCTGACAACTGACAACGATAACTACTGCTTTGGCGCGCCGGCTTTCCGCAAGTGGGCGGATGACGTTGAAAACGGATATTTTGAGCAGATAAAGCCCGAGGAATTTGATTCTTTGTCAATGTACGTCAATTTTGTCTTGTCACTTGCCACAAACGGGAGCTGCTGTCCCGGCTTTTTGCAGCGCACAATGGAATTAAATCCGGACATGGCGTATCTTGACGGTGTGATTGCCCTCTATAAACGCACCGCTGACATTTGGCACAACGATAATGGAAATGATCTCGAGGCCCTGGGAGGCGGCTTCAATATAACGCTTGAAGCATTGCAAAGATATGAGAGACGGAAAAAGATTGCCGCAAGGATCCGTGAATGCGGGGATATCATCGACGAGGCTGTAAGGATACTGAATGAGAAATGTGCAGAAAAATCACTGCCGTCCTGACCCCGTCTCTTTCGGCAGAGTACTCCATTCGCTTAAACCGATACACTGCCTGCACCTTGCCTGTTCCATCGTCAGATGCGGTAAATCCTCCTCCAGGTATTCCATCAGTTCGCTGATGCCTTCCCTGGTCACATTGTTGATCAGGAAAATGCGTTCACACCCGGCGCATTCCAGCCATTGTCTGACCATGGGAATGTTGGCGTGGGGGGAATCGATCTTTGTGATGATCCCGATGAGCGGGCGCAGGATAAAAGAACGAAGACTTGGGCTGAACAGGTTGTAAGGTTCATCTGCCGCCTGGACGATAGCCACCACATCCGCCTCAAAGGAAAAGCAGGCCAGTCCCACGCTGAAGTGTTTGGATTCCGCATATTCCCCCGGCGTGTCGATGGCATTGTCACCGGAGCTGGTATATTGTGTTTTCACATAGTGGAGTTCTTCGCCCTTCAGCGCCTGTGTCAGGGAGGTTTTCCCGGCTTCACTCCTGCCCATCAGAAATAATTTTTTCATGGTAGCTGCAATATCTCCTTCCGACACCCTGTACTGACGTGGATTTCATGAATGTTATACGGAGTGATACCCGAATGATACCAAAGGATTGTTTTAGGGCATGTTTGAAAAATAACTGGATCAATCTTGCAGAATGCTTTTGTCTTAACTCCGGTGGATTTCACAGGTATGAAATCCCAGTACTTCCCGGAAGAATCTGACAACCTCTTCCACTGCGGTCTGTACCTCGGACAGTCCGCCGGTGAGGATCAGGGAACCGCAGAAACGATCCATAAAGGCGAGCTGTACCTCTGCGCTTTTCATTGCCACATCGGCAGCCACCACCACTGCCTCCCAGGGGGTAAAGCGGATCAGGCCGATGGATTCCCCGGTATGGTCCTCGCCTTCATGCACACCGATATGCAGTCCCAGGTTCTGATACACGCAGGTCTGCGAGGAACTTATGACATGCGCCAGACAGACCTCTTTTCCGGGAACCCGCAGCCGGGTCATGCGCAATTTTTTCCCTTTTAACCGCTCATAATCATCATGGAACAGTTTTTCCAGCAGTTCTTCCTTTGAAATCCGGGACATGGCAGCACTTCCTATCTCTTTGTGATCTTGCAGACAACGTATTCCAGGGTATCACGGAAATAATCCACGATCTCCGTCATGGCGGACATGACATCTGCAATCTCTCCCGTGATGATCAGCGTTCCGGTAAACCGGTCCGCAAAGCCAAGGTAGACATTTCCGCTTTTGACCGCGATGTCAGAGGCGATGACAGCCGATTCCGGGGGTGTCATGTTCATGATCCCGATGGCGGATGACTGATAATCCACCTGGGGATTCAAGCCAAGCTTCTGATATATGATGGGTGCCGGTCCTCCCATCACATGTGCAAATGTGATCTCTTTTCCCGCAACGGTTTCCTGTACGATCCTGATCCGTTCTTCCTGTCCGTCTGCCATCTGCCGCTTCCATTCCTTCCGTATGTTTTCGCCTGGCGGTTGCAATCCAATGTCCTGCCTGCAATCCCTTCATCTTTCCTAAAAGAAATATCCTCTTTCAATCATACTATCAGGGTAATTTCCTGTCAAGGTGCTTATTTTTTCATTCTTCTCCCAGTCGGAATGCCCGGCTGCGCTCCAGGCGTTCTTTCATCACGCCTTCGGCGCCTTCCGACCTGGGCAGATAATAGCGCCTGTCCTTTAAGCTTTCGGGAAGGCAGGTCATATGGGCGATTTTTTCTGCCGTATCATGGGCATAGACATACCCTTCCCCATAGTGCAGATCGTCCATGAGCTGGGTGGGGGCGTTCCGGATCACCAGGGGCACCGGTTCCGAGAGCCGGGTCAGGGCATCTGCCTTGGCGGTCTCGTAAGCCCTGTACAGGGCGTTGGAGCGGGGCGCAAGGGACAGATAGACCACGGTCTGGGTCAGGCTTAAGGTGCATTCCGGCATGCCGATGAAATGACATGCCTGATAGGCGGCCACGGCAGTCTGCAGCGCCTGATTGTCCGCCAGGCCGATGTCCTCGCTGGCAAAGCGGATCAGCCGTCGTGCGATGAACAGGGGATCCTCCCCTGCCTCCAGCATCCGTGCCAGCCAGTAGACCGCGGCGTCAGGATCGGAGTTGCGCATGGATTTGTGAAGGGCGGAGATCAGGTTATAGTGCTCCTCGCCCTTTTTGTCATACAATAATGTCTTTTTCCCCAGACACTGCTCCAGGGTCTCCTCTGTCACGGTCACAGCCCCGTCCGGCGAAATTTCCCCATTCAGTACGGCCATTTCCAGAGTGTTCAGGGCTGTGCGGGCGTCCCCGTTTGCGAAAGCGGCGATGGTGTCCAGAAGCTTCCCGTCCATATGGATCTCCATGGAACCGAAACCGCGGGTGTCCGTCATGGTGCGGGAGAGCAGTTCCGTCAGGTCTTCCGCCGTCAGTTCCTTTAATACAAACACCTTACACCGCGATAAAAGGGCGGCATTGATCTCGAAGGAGGGATTCTCCGTGGTGGCGCCGATCAGCGTAATGCTGCCCTTCTCCACATAGGGCAGGAAAGCGTCCTGCTGGGCTTTGTTGAAGCGATGGATCTCGTCCACGAAGCAGAGGGTGCGGATGCCGTAGGAGCGGTTCTCCTCCGCCTGCTTCATGATCTCTTTAATTTCCTTGATACCGCTAGTGACGGCGCTGAAATTTAAGAAGCTGGATTTCGTGCGGTTGGCAATGATCCGTGCAAGGGTGGTCTTGCCCACCCCGGGCGGTCCCCAGAAGATCATAGAGGGAATCTGATCCTGCTCCAGCATCCTCCGCAGCAGCCTGCCCTCTCCCAGAAGATGCTTCTGGCCGATATAGTCCTCCAGGACCTGGGGGCGCATCCGGTCCGCCAGGGGTGTGGAAACGGAGGAAAGGGAGTTCTCGGATTGAGGGTCGAAAAGTGATAGCTGATCCATGGGTTTCTCCTTATATATTATTGAGCCGGGGGAACTTCTGTCTGCTGGGACAGGATTTCCGCAATTTTCCGGATCAGTTCATCCTCCTTCAGGCGGAATTTGATCTCCACCCGGCGGGAGGCGGCCATGTCGATCTCGTCCGTGCCTGCCACATAGATGGGGCTGCTGTAAGACCGGCCGTTGACAGTCAGCAGGGACTGGAGCTGCTCCACCTTCGCCTCGCTGAGCCCGTTGGCCGGGTTCAGTATATACCTTGCCACCGAACTGGCGCGGTCCGAAGACAGATTCATATTGTGCTGGTAACTGCCGTCCGTGTCTGTGTGCCCCTCGATAATGATCTCGGCAATATAGTCCCGGAACTGGTCCTGCAGCAGCACATCCAGGTACATGGGAATAATCTCTGTCAGGGTGGCCTTGCTGGCATCCGTCAGGTTGGCGCTGCCGTATTTGAACAATACGTCCGAGGAAAAGCTGATGGAACCGGTCTGGGGATCTACTTCCATGCTGGAATTATTGAACCTGGATTGCAGCTGCCCGATAATGTCCGTCCTCACACCCACGATATCCTGCAGCTGGCTGCGCGTGGATTCCAGTTCTCCCCTGGCCACGTCGATCTCCAGGTAAGCTGCCGCCAATTGCTCCTGGGTCAATGCAGCCGCGTCGTAAGCCTCCTGCAGCTTTAACAGGGAATCCTCCAGGTCATGCCGGGAGGATTCGATCTCGCTGCGGTAATTGTCCAGGTCGATCTTTGCCGCTTCCAGAGTCTGCTTCGCCGCATTTAACTCCGACTGAGTCTGTTCCAGATCCGTGGTTTTCTGCTTATAGATCGCCAATGTAATGGCAATGATCAGGATAAAGATGAGCAGCAGGGCCGCCATCATATCCGAATAGGACTGCCAGTAGCTGGGCTCCTCAAATGTCCCTCTCTTTCGATGTCTTTTTGTCATTTTTATACCCATCTGCGCGCTGCGGCGCGCACTCAAATCAATAGTTGAATACGCATTTTTATTCAACCTTATACCCATCTGCGCGCTGCGGCGCGCACTCAAATCAATAGTTGAATACGCACTTCTATTCAACCTTATACCCATCTGCGCGCTGCGGCGCGCACTCAAATCAATAGTTGAATACGCACTTCTATTCAACCTTATACCCCCTGCGTGCTAAGAGCGCGAAACACTCTTTTTCCGCGTACCTACATGTCATGGGTTTCCGCATAAGTGTACAGCTGGTTGCTGATCTCTTCGTTGATGGTGTTACAGGTGGCCTCAATCCGTTCCGACTGTTCCTGAAGCTTTCTAGCCATGGTCTCCTGCCGTTCCATGGTGTCTTCCAGCGCCTTCTGCAGGATGCGGTTGGTCTGTAACAGCTCCCTGGTGGTTCCCGCCATGCTCTGGTAATTGTCCGCACAGGCTTCCTGGGCATTGCAGGCCTTTTGCAGGGTTTTCCCCAGCCGGTCGAAGTCTGTTTCCAGGGCATGTTCTATCATGGCGGCAAAGTTCTGCGCCATTTTGTCCAGGCTTTCCGCCTGCTCCCTGGCCTCGCCTTTCAGCAGTTCCGTGATCTGCTTCATGGAGTTGGCCATATTGGCCTGGTAAACCAGCATGGCCTTGGTGTTGGCGTCCGTACTGTTGATTGTCGGTTCCACACATTCCCGAAAGACGTCCAGAAATTCATGCAGCTTGTCGTAAGCGTCCGCCATCACGCTGCGGTAGGCAAACTGAAACACCAGGGAAAACAGGATGCCGTACACCGAAGTATGAAAGGCTACCTTCATGCCGTCCAGCAGCGGCCCCACATTGTCCGAGATCGTGTAGATGTCATTGCCGTTAAAGGATCCCAGGCCGATGGACAGGCCGATAAAGGTGCCAAGGATGCCCAGACCCGTCATGGTGCCGGAGATGGCGGAGTTGTAATAATTCATTCCCGCCTGGTTCAGCAGATCCTCATTGAGATAATCCTCAAGCTCACAGCGTCCCATCAGTCCGTGCTTGGTCTGGAAACTGCGCATCTTCTTCTGGTAACGGGAAAAAGCTTCATCCAGGATATCGTCCTCGAAGACCTTGTCCTTACTGCGGTAAGTCTCCCATAACTTAAGGTTTCCCTTTTCGTAGGCGTCATAGATCTTGTCCGCCTCATCGATCAGCTTATCTGTCATACGGTTCAGCCTGGAAAAACTGAAAAAAGATATTAAGAACAGGATGCCGATCAGCAGCAGGAAAGTCAGGTTAATCGTCAGATTGCCGACGGACGTGACCTGACCGGAGAACACTCCGTTTACCATCAGTACGAATCCTACCACAAACAGGTATACCGGCAAAAGAAAATAATACAATCTGTTTTTCATTGGTTTCCCTCCATTCATTCTCCTGTTTTCTTATTTTGCCCTGTGAAGTAAATTTTAGCATATTCCATTTTCAACCACAAGTTGTCAGCCAAAATCTTAAAAAATTAAAAAAATTCTTAATAATACAAAGCAGTTTGTAACATCTCTGTCATAAGGCATACAAAAAAGGTGTTGACTCTCCTCTTAGGTCAGACTGTATACTGATCATAGATTCGAATCAGACTTATGACAGGAGGTATGAAAGGATGCTGCAGATCGGGGAATTTTCAAAGATATGCCAGGTCAGTGTAAAGACGCTCCACCACTATGACAGGATCGGACTGCTGGCGCCGGCGGAGGTGGACCGGCTTACAGGCTATCGGTACTACAGGACGGAACAGATTGACCGGATGAATTATATCCAGCGTCTGAAACGCTACGGTTTTTCCCTGGAGGAGATCCAGTATCTGATCACTGTCTCGGACCATAAGGAGCTTGCAAGTGCACTGCGGCGGCAAAAAGACAGGCTGAAGCGGGAACAGCAGGAGAGGGCTGTTATCCTGAACGAACTTCAGACACACATTTCTGTATTTGAAAGGACGGGTGATATTATGACATATCAGAAAAGCTATACGGTGGAGATCAAAAATTCTCCGAAAATGAATGTTCTGGCTGTCCGCGCCCAAATGGGAGTGGACGAATTTGGAAAGTATTACGGAACGCTCTTTGAGCGTGTGCCCAAGGAGCACGTCACGCCCACCGGGTTAAATGGCTCAAAATATTATGACGAGGAGTTTAACCATGAATCCTCCGACGTGGAGGTGTTCATAGGGATTAAGGAGAAGGATAAGGCGGATGTGGTCCTGGAATCCTGCGAATGTGCCATGACCCTCCACCGGGGAGGGTATTCCACCCTCTCGGAGGCTTACGGCGCGGTGGTTTCCTGGATCATGGAGAATGGGTATGAGATGGCGGGAGCGCCCTTTGAACTGTATATCAAGACACAGTTCGATTCCCTGGCGCCGGATGACTGGGAGACAGAGGTCTATTTCCCGGTCCGCAAAAAATAACGCTGTAAAGGCAATTATCAATTATACAGTAAGGAGATCCCCGGCCGTCGGTGTGAAAGCTGACGGAGGGGATCTTTTTCATGAAATCTGCTGCTGTCACATGGGGATTATGGTATCTGGTTCTTTTTTCCGGAAGTCCCAGTCTTCTCGTGATAATGTTGTTTAGCCTGATATATGCATCCGGCGTTTGAAACTGGATCGCTTTTGTCGGGCAATATGCCACACATGCATTACAGCCTTCGCAGGCATGGTTCCAGACAGGACGATCGCCTGAGAAGGTAATGTTTTTACACGGGCAGATTTTGCGGCAGATTTTACATCCGATGCAGGCATCCGATGTGTAAAAGCCTTTATCGTATTCGTGTTGGATCTTCAAAAAAGATCCAACTGGAAAATAGCGGCGCAGTCAAAGCAGAAGATGGCACAGGCACTGTCCATACCCATATTGCGAAAAGCGTCAACGCCTCTTAATGATTAACGGCAATTGACCGATATATAAAGTGACGAGATAACACGAAAGGAAGGAAGCGGTATGGCAAAGGAAGGGATTACACCGAGCGAATGGCAGATCATGGAAGTCCTGTGGGCGTGCGGGGAGCCTTTGACATCCTCCGAGGTCTACAAGAGGATGCAGGGGAATGTGGATATGTCGATGAGGATGGTGCGGGTGCTGATGAACCGCCTGAACCAGAAGGACATCCTCGGCTACACGGTGGATGAGCATGATTCGAGGGTTTACCACTATTATGTGCAGAGGTCAAGGGAGGAATGCGTGAAGGAGAAAAGCAGGAAGTTTGTGGACAGCTATTTTTCCGGCAGCGGGACAAATGCAATGGCGGCGCTTTTGCAGAGCTTCGCACTGACGGATGAGCAGATAAAAGAGCTGGAGGAGATTCTGGAGAAAAGCAGGGAGCGGGGGACAGAATCCACGGATAAGGAGGGTGAACCCCATGCCTGACTGGTCATGGATTGGCAGCCTTTTGGATTTCTGTGCGGCATATTACACTACCCAGCTTGTGCGGTGTGCGGCTTTCTCCTTTTTGCTGCTCGGACTGGTGATGCCGCTCAGAAAGATGCTTTTTTCGGAACGGACTTTTTTAAGGGGGCTGCTATGGTCATCTTTCCTGATCATCCCGTTCCTTGGAAAGCTGAAGCTGTTTTATGAGAATAAGGCAGTAGTGGTAATAACAGGCCGGATAACGCATGGGACCATGACCTGCCTGTGGGCAGACCGCATTTATATGGCGGGCATCCTTATAGCTGCTGTCTGTATATTTGGAAAGCGGCTGCGCCTCCGGAAGTCGATTGCCGGGATGGAAAAGGTTTCTCTGGATCATATGCAGGTCAGGATTACAGACGTGAATGTGACGCCGTTTACAGTTGGGCTGTTTGCACCGAGGATCGTCATCCCAAAGGTAATGCTGGAGAGCTACAGCAGGGAGGAATTAAGGTCTGTCATTCAGCATGAGCGGACACATATCCGGTTAGGGCATTTGTGGTTTGGGCTTGCATGGGACGTCCTGCGGTGCCTCTTATGGGTGAACCCGTTCCTGACAGTCTGCCAGAAACAGTTCCGGGCGGATATGGAGGATATCTGCGACAGGGTGTGCATACAGGGCAGCGGGAGGACGGCGCATGAATATGGCATGGTGCTGCTGAAAACCCTGAAACTGCTGAGTTCAAAATCGGAGGGTATGCCGCCTGCCGTCACCTATGCGGGGGAAAGGGAATTTGCAGACATGAAAAGGCGGATGGGTGAGATTGCAGGTTTCCGCCCATACCATAAAAGGATGTGCGCGGGCATGGCAGCCGCAGCCGCTCTGGTGATTGCGGCACTGATGCTGGCGGTACATACACATTCCTACGTAAAGTGCAATAAAGATGAAAACATATTGGTATATGAATATGCTGATGGGGAGAGCACTGTCATTTCAAACAATGACAGCAGCACTCAGCAAATGATCTCATATGATGACAGCTACGTTTATGTGGACAGCGAGGCATTTGAATATTTTTGTATGAAAAACAATGCAGCTGGAGATGTTTTCATTGTTTTTGGCGGTTTTCATAAGCTTCCCGGTTTTTTTTGCGGGGGAGAATCCTGCTTATATGAAACAGGTTCGGATGCCGGGGTAGTCAAGATTCCTTATGAAAGGCAAATGAGTGACTGGATGGCGGCTTTGTTGAAAATTTTGTAAGGAAGAAAGGATTTCAAAAAGTAATATCAAGTCCAGCTAAGAAATGTCAAGAGGTAAAATGAAAAATGTTTAAAAAAGTTTTT
>CAOKWI010000092.1 GCA_948473115.1 uncultured Lachnospiraceae bacterium
TTGTAACTTATTAACTATATAGCTTTTGTGGCTATATCATTATTATACTAGGAGGTATAAGCATGAAAGGGTTAAAATATCAGATGAAAAGCGTTTTGCGGGATAAATTCTGCCTGATGACCTTCCTGCTCCCTGTTCTGGTGGCTGTGGCTTTGAATTTCATGGGTTCCATTGATATGTCCAGCCTGGGGGAACTACACTTCGGGGTACTGAAAAATGAGCTGTCCCCGCAGACAGTCACATGGCTGGAGCGGTACGGGCCGGTAACGGCGTATGGGACACAGGAAGAGCTGACCGCCGCCATCAACGAACCGTCCACCAATGTGATCGGCGTGAGGGCAGACGGTGACAGCCTAAAAACCGCGGTCAGCGGGGATGAGCTGGATATTTTCCGGCAGGCGGCGGCGACTCTCCCCTCTCTTTATGAGCAGCGGGAAGAGGCGGGTCAGGCAGATATCCAGACATTGGAGCGCCCGGATATCATGGAAAGCCTGCAAGGTATTTTCATCCCTGCTGTGCTGATTGTCGCCATGTTTATGGGTTGTACGTTCAATGCCATGAACATCATTTCCGAAAAAGAGGATGGTGTGGCCCTTGTCAACGAAATCCTGCCCATGACGCCCAGCCAGTACATTTTGCAGAAGGTGGTGGTGGGATTTCTATTTGGAAGCCTGTCCTCCGTCGTGACCGCATGTATCTGTTTCCGATTGTCCTTGCAGAATTTCGGGTTGATGCTGGCATTGATCATGCTGTCATCCTTTGTGGCAGCGTTGATTGGCCTGTTTATCGGAAAGTTTTCCGAGGGCCTGATGATTGGAGTGGTCTATATCAAGATTGTCATGCTGCTGTTCCTGGCCGTACCTCTTGTATGTGCTCTGATTGGGGTAAGCGGGCCATTGGCGGTCGTCTGCAATATCGTTCCATCCCAGCCGGCCTTTGAGGGCATTATGGCTCTGTCCTCCGGGAGTATGGAGACAGCGATAAAAGATGCTGGTATTCTCGCAATTCACTGTATCGCATGGTTTACACTGTATATTTTGATTTCTACCCGGCGAAAAAAGCTGGCGGTTTGAGTATCCGAAAAAAAATCAGCCCGGCGGCGATTTCGCTGCTGGGTCTTTGATTGTATGGGGAGTGAGTAACTAAGTTGTAACAATTTTCTGGTATAATAGATATTAAAAAATAGGTGGTTTATTGAAAATGGTCGAATTATTTTATGCTGAGGATGATGCTCATATTGCAGATGTTGTAAAAATATATCTGGAACAGAAAAACTTTAAGGTAGTGATATATCATACGATTTCAGAGGTCAGACGAGCTTTGGAAATTCATGTGCCAGCGGTTATTTTGTTGGATTGGAATATGCCGGATGGCCGTGGGGATAGTCTTTGTCAATGGATACGTGGCAAATGGAAGGAACTGCCGATTATTTTCCTTACGGTTCGGGATGATTCCCAGGATATTGTTTCAGGTTTTCAAAATGGTGCGGATGATTATGTAGTAAAGCCTTTTGAATTAAGCGTATTGTATTCAAGGATTCAGGCGGTACTTAGAAGAACGGGCAATGTGGCGGCGCAGTACCTGTCCTGTGATGGGATCAAGATAGATTTAAACCGCAGGACAGTTACTTGTGGCACGGAAGAAATAGATTTAAGCGTATCAGAGTATGGGTTGCTTTTGTATCTCTTGCAGAATAAAGGAAAGACTGTTACCAGGGAAAAAATCTTAGAACAGGTATGGGATGTAAATGGAAACTACGTGAATGACCATACATTGACAGTTACTATGAAACGGCTGCGGGACAAACTGCACCAGCCGTCCTGTCTGAAAACAATCAGAAGTGTGGGATACCGTATGGAGGATACCATATGAGCGGGCGAAAAAATTTAGTGGTTCTCTTTGGATTTGTGGCAGCTGTCAGTCTGATTTCTTCTGCTGTTACGGCAATGCTGCTTTCCTGTCATTACAGCAGGCTTCAATTTGATTTGGTAAATGTGATCTGTGGCGAAGTGTTGGAACAAGAGCCGGAAATGAAGAATATCGTTTCTGCTGCATTGAAAGAATATACGGGTGGAAATGCTGATGGTGTGGCAATGGGGGATGTATTGTCCGTTTTAGGATACCGCATATCTGATTTTACTGATTCTTCCGATACATATCACATGATATTTGCAATGACAGGGTTTCTGACAGGAACCGTTCTCTTTGCCGTTACTTTTGCATTCCGTAACAAAACTGAAGCGAAACGAATAGAGGAACTGTCAGATTATCTGGAGCAGGTTAATATGGGAAAAGCGGTTGTCCTCTCTGTTTCAGGAGAAGATCTTTTTTCCAAGCTGGAAGATGAAATATATAAGACGGTGACATTTCTTTATCAGACAAAGGATGCGGCGGTACAGGCCAAAAATGATTTTGCCGAGAATTTGTCCAATATTGCACATCAGATAAAAACTCCTATTACCGCAATTTCTTTATCACTGCAGACATTATCTGAAATGCCGGTGAAAAAAGAATATGAAGAAGACAGGATGGATCAGCTAAAGAAACAGTTAAACAGACTGATTTATTTAGAAGAATCCCTGCTTGTTTTATCCCGCCTTGATGCAGGTACATTGATGTTTCAAAAGGAAGATGTGGATGCTTTTACTTTGCTTGTCCTTGCGGCAGACAATTTGCAGGAATTATTTGCAGATTCCGGCACTTCCATTGATATTCCGGAATCAGGGGAGATGGCAGTGACAGCCGATTTAAACTGGACGATGGAAGCAGTTATGAATGTAATGAAAAACTGTATGGAGCATAATGCGGGCGGAACGGTCCATTGCTCTTATGGGCAGAATCTGCTATATACAGAAATACTGATCTGGGATGAGGGGGACGGATTTGCCAAAGAAGATATTCCGCATCTTTTTAAACGGTTTTATCGCGGAAAGAATGCAGATGCGGGCGGTAATATCCGTGGAAGCGGCATTGGAATAGGCTTAGCATTGTCAAAAGAGATTATAGAACATCAAAATGGGACAATAAGGGCTAAAAATCTGCCGAATGGCGGTGCATGCTTTGAAATCCGGTTTTATAAGCAATAAAATCAAAGCAATAAATTTAATATCAATTCTGTTGCAGTTACTAAGCTGTAACTTTCATTTGGTACAATATAACTTATCAGAAGTGTATTCTACTTCTGATAAAAGGCGCGACCTTTGCGCCGTGCATCCGACTATAAGAAGCTGCCCTTGCTTCTTATAGTATAGTTTGTAAACAGTTTGCCTGCAGGAACAAAGTTTACAGGCTAACGGGCAGCTTTGCTGCAAGTGTAGAAATTCAAAACATCCAAAGGAGGAAACAAGGTTGAATAAAATGAATATCTTAACATGCGAGGGAGTCTGCAAAATGTATGGTTCCGGCAATAATCAGGTGACTGCACTGGATGGAATTGATTTGACGGTGGGCAAGGGAGAATTTGTGGCGGTTATCGGAGCGTCCGGTTCAGGTAAATCCACATTGTTACATATTCTGGGAAGCGTGGATAAACCTACAAGCGGAAAAGTTACCATAGACGGAACGGATCTGGCAAAACTGAATCAGACACAGGCAGCGATTTTCCGCAGAAGAAAAGTGGGGCTGGTGTATCAGTTCTATAACCTGATTCCAACCCTTACCGTGCAGAAAAATATTCTTATGCCGCTTGCCCTTGATAAGAAGAAACCAAATAAAGAATATTTTGAAAAGATTGTCCGTTCGCTTGGACTTGCTGAACGGCTTGAAGCTTTGCCAAACCAGTTATCAGGCGGGCAGCAGCAGAGGGTTGCCATAGCCCGTTCATTGATTTACCGCCCGGCTCTGCTTTTGGCGGACGAGCCCACCGGGAATTTGGATCAGAAAAATTCCAAAGAAATTATTGATATGCTGAAATTATCGAACCGTAATCTGGAACAGACGATTGTGCTGATTACCCATGATGAGAAGGTGGCTTTGGAAGCAGACCGTATCATAACCATAGAGGACGGGCATATCATAAGCGATGAGAAGCGGAGGTAATGGGCTATGTGGAAAGATTATTCATCAAGCTATATTAAAAATAACCGTTCATCGGGCATGTCTGTTATGATAGCGGCATTTATATCAGCTTTGCTGCTATCGCTGCTCTTAGGGTTATTTTATAACGCATGGAAGTATGAAATTGAAAGTATTGAACTGGAAGAAGGCGGCTGGCAGAGCAGGATTGTCGGGGAATTTACCCAGGAAGATGTTGAATCCATCAAAAATTTTGCCAATGTAAAAGATGTCGTTATCCATGAAAAGGGAGCGCAGATTCCGGAAACCATGATAGATATTTATTTTGACAGCATGGGGTCTGTCCTTGACAATACGTTACGGATTGCCGAAGCTTTGGGCGTTTCATCGGAAAATGTTATTTATAACCATGAGCTTCTGGCAATGCATATGATACGTGATCCACAGGATACCGCGCCGAGGCTGCTTTTTCCGATGTTTATGCTGATAGCCGGAGCTGCGTCTTTTTCATTGATTATAGTAATTCATAATTCTTTTGCGGTGTCCATGAATGCAAGAATCCATCAGTTTGGTATTTTTTCCAGCATCGGAGCCACACCAAAGCAGATACGGTCCTGTCTTTTGCAGGAAGCGGCCGCGTTATGTGTTTTGCCGATTTTAATGGGGAATCTGTTCGGCATTCTAATCAGTATGGGACTGATGCATATGTCGAATGATTTACTGGGGAGTGACGTGGCAGGCAGGCATGAAGCCGTGTTTGGCTATCATCCGCTGGTCTTCGCGGCGACACTTCTTTTGACAGTAGCGACCATATGGATCTCCGCATGGATGCCGGCCAGAAAATTAAGCAGGCTGACACCCCTTGAAGCGATTAAAAATACAGGCGAATTACAGTTAAAGCGTAAGAAAAGATCCCCACTGCTTACCTGTCTTTTTGGATTGGAGGGAGAATTGGCAGGAGGGGCATTGAAAGCACAGAAAAGAGCCTTACGGACGGCATCGCTCAGTCTGATATTCTCTTTTCTTGCCTTTACCATGATGCAGTCCTTTTTTGCACTTTCAGGAATCAGCACAAGGGAAACTTATTTTGAACGTTATCAAGGTGTATGGGACATTATGGTTACAGTAAAGGATACGGATGTGGATTCTTTTAGTGAGGCACAGGAATTGCAGGAGATTTCCGGAATAAGAAGTGCCATTGTATATCAGAAGGCAATGGCAAAAAGAATCATTGCAGAGGACGAAATAAGCGAAGATATGAAGTCCTTTGGCGGTTTTGCCGCAGCAGGGGATCATGATGTGAGGAAGACGGATGGGGGGTGGATGGTAAATGTTCCCATTGTCATACTGGATGATGCGAGTTTCTTAGTGTACTGTGAACAGATTGGCATCACGCCGCAGCTTGATGGGGCAGTCATATGGAATCAGATCCGTGATGTGACTAATCCGGATTTCAGGCATCCGCGATATATGCCCTATGTGAAAGGGGAAAATGCGGTAAGTATTTTAAGACAGTCCGGCAGGGAAGAGAATGACAACGGAAACTTAACAGATGTTTCCGTGGAGATCCCGGTTTTGTCTTATACGGAGGAGGTGCCTGTTTTAAGGGAGGAGTACGCAACGCTTGATTATTATGAACTGGTGCATTTTATTCCCGTATCTTTATGGAAAGAAATCAAGGGGCAGATTGGAGGCAGCGAGGAGGATACCTATATCTGTATGCTTGGCAGGGAAAATGTGACATCAGGGGAATTGGATGCTTTGCAGGGGCAGGTGGACAGCCTGATTGCGGGAAACTATAAAACAGAAAGTGAGAACCGTATTCAGGAAGCGGAAGCGAACGATAAACAGATACAGGGAATGATGACAATATTTGGCGGTTTCTGTGTCCTGCTTGCGGTGATTGGCATTGGAAATGTGTTTTCCAATACGCTGGGCTTTGTCCGTCAGAGAAAAAGGGAATTTGCAAGGTATATGTCTGTCGGAATGACACAGGGGGAAATCAAAAAAATGTTCTGTGTGGAGGCGCTTACCATTGCAGGGCGTCCGATTTTAATCACCTTTCCATTTGCAGTTATTACAGTGGGGTATATGCTGAAAATAAGCTATGTCGAGGTAGGAACATTTCTTGCTGAAGCTCCATTCATTCCGATTATGATTTTTATGCTGGCTATCTGGGGAATTGTGGCATTTGCATATTATCTTGGCTGGCGTAATATACGTAAAATCAACCTGGCTGAGGTTTTGCGGGATGATACAATGATGTAAAATGCGATGAAATATTATGAAAAAACGGAATGGATATGTTCCCCTGTTTGCGGGAAAAGTGTCAGCCCAGCGGCGGTCTCGCTGCCGGGCTGCCGGGCTGCCGGATTATGATGGATTTACTCTCCCACTGGGGCCGTATAGTGCGCCTGCACTGCCGGGGGAAGCTCGTCATACTGCACCTCACTCCAGTCCAGGACACCCCGGATCGGCATGACAGTTAAGCGGATAAAGGCTCCCTCACGCAGTTCTCTGGAGGTTCCGAAAGTGATCTCCTTCTCACCGCCCTTTTCATCATAAGACGACAGTGTATAGGAATAGGGCAGGTTTCCTTTCAGACTGATCACGCCTCCCTTTGCATCCACCTGCTCTACCTTGCTGTTGTCGATCTGAGAATAATACTCGGTGCTGCCGGAGCCGGAGAGGAACCATGCGCATAATCCGATCAGGCCAATGAGCAGAACAGCGGCGGAACCTATTGCAATTTTTATTTGTTTCTTCATGTTGTTTTACACTCCTTACCAGCCCTTTTTCGTAATCACTTGTTTGGGCTTTTTATTTGTTTTTTTGGATGCGCTCCTTTTTGTGGTCACCACAAAAGCAGCGGAAACCAGCAGGGCAATCAATAGACTGAACATACAGATTAACGGATTCCAGTGTACAGCCTCGTCATAGCTGCGGTATCCAACCAGTCCCATGCTTGCAGTCACGGGATACCAATTTGCCAGAGTCATATTCCCTGCCGCGAACATCCCGCCGTAGCCGTAGACAAAGGCCACAACCGCCCCAATCAGATGCCCGTTGGGAATCCGGGCGGCGATAGCGATAATCGGCAGGACCGCGATATAGAGGAACAGGCAGTTGAACGTGATCTGCAGCCCGGCTTGCAGGATGGCCGGCAGAGTCCCACCAGAGAAACCCAAAAGAAAGGACGCTGCTACGGTAAATACAGTGCTGGCAAGCCCCAGAAACATGGAGAGCAGGCCGCAGACAACCAGCTTGCCCAGCAACATAGCGGGAAAGGACACGGGTATCGTCAGGATGCTTTTCAGTGTGTCATCTGTCCCTTCCCGGTTGATGATATATCCGGTGATCAGGGCGATGCACATGGGGAAGATCGTGGTGATATTTTCCTTCATCACCTGCTCCACGAAATGGGAGAAGGTCCAGACGGTGCCGTCCAGGGCAGTGGTGGTGAAGACAGTGAGCAGGACGGCCAGCAGCATCAGCAGGACGCCCGCCCAGATCATGTGGTACCGTTTCAGCTTCCAGGCTTCCGTTTTTATTGTAACCAGCATTTCAATCGCCCCCTCTCTTTTTATACAGCCGGTCGATCAGCCAGATGGACAGCACCGACATCACGCCCAGAATCAGAACCGTCTGCGTGGTGGTGGGAACCAGATACTCCAGCCGGCCCACGCTCTCCCTGACCCCATGGCGGACCATATCCCCGGCGCACCAGATGTTTAAGAGGGGAAGCGGCATCATCCAGCAGAGGAACTTGGGCAGGACCTCATAGCAGCCTTCGGCGGTCAGGCTCAGCACGCTGTAAAAGACGCACAGCAGAATGGAGAAGATATAGGTCTTGCTGAAAAAGACCACCAGCACTACCAGGGGCAGGGTGCCCGCCGTGATGAAGATCCCCATCTCCACCGCCACCCACAGCTTATAGCCCAGCCCGCCCACCTCGGCGATCAGGCTTCCGCAGAAGATGGTGACAACAGCCGAGGACAGGCTGAAAATCAGCCCAAACAGAAACAGGACGATGATTTTGGCAAAAATCATCTGGGTGCTGGTCACCGGGATGGTCCGCAGGTTTTTGAAGGTGTCATTGTCCCGCTCCATGAAGAACAGCATGGCGGCGATGACGCCGATGACGCAGGGCAGAAGCAGTTCTACCGCATAGCCTATGACAAACTGGTAAAAGGCGTCAAAGAGCTCTGCCTTTGTGTCGTACCGGTCCATCATGCGGGGTGTAAGCATTATCACAGCCAGCGGAGGAGGAAACAGGAATGCGGAAAGGATCACAAAGGGAATAAACTTCTTCCGCCTCAGCTTCGCCAGCTCGCAGGAGATCAGTTTAAGCAATTCCCTCACCCCCTGTCACACGCTTGAAGTAATCCTCCAAACTTTCCTCCACGGTTGCAGCCTCCGATACCTCCAGTCCTTGCTGCACGAAGACGGAAACAATTTTCGCCACAGGAATTTTGTTGGAATCCATCCGCAGATTATGGCTGTCCTGTGTACTGAACTGCGTTTCGTGAAAAACGTCCCGTAAAATCTCCGCCGCCCGATTTGTGTCGGAAACCGTGAAACGGACATACTTGCTGCTCTTGGCCTCCAGATCTGTAAAGCTCTCCTCCTCCAACAGCACGCCGTGGTCGATGATGCCGATGTCGTCCGCCAGCAGCGCCACTTCGGATAGAATATGACTGGAGATCAGAATGGTCTTGCCCCGCTCATCGCACAGCGCCCGGATAAAAGAGCGGACCTCTGCGATGCCAATGGGGTCCAGACCGTTGATGGGCTCGTCCAGAATCAGCAGCTCCGGGTCGTGCATCACCGCCAGGGCAATGGCCAGCCGCTGCTTCATGCCCAGGGAGTATTGGGAGAAAAGTTTTTTGTCCCGGTAGGGCAGGCCCACCAGTTCCAGGGCGCTTTGGATGGCGTTCTGGTTTTTCAGCCCCCGCAAGGCGGCAAAAATACGCAGATTCTCCGTTCCCGTCAGATTGGGATAGAAGCCGGGGGACTCGATCAGGCTGCCGATACGGGGCAGCAGCTTCTTCTCGTTGCCAGACAGGGCCTTTCCCCAGATTGCCACTTCCCCGGATGTGGGCGGGGTCAAGCCCAGAAGCATTTTCATGGTGGTCGTTTTCCCCGCTCCGTTCCGACCCAGCAGACCGTAGATGCGGCCCTGCCGGACATGGATGTTCAGCTCCGCCACGCTCTTTTGTGTTCCATACTGCTTGGTCAGTTGTTTCGTTTCTATTACTATTTCGCTTACTATTTCACTCATAGCGCTTACCTCCTTTGTGAAAGCAGTATACAATGCCATCCTTGAGCGATCCTTGAGGAAACCTTGAGATAACCTTGAGATTGCGCCGGCAGCATATACAATTTGAGGGTTCCGCGTTATAATATAGTGAACAAATTTACGAAGTGAATTTGTTCACTGCGCCGATTTTGCGTTGCGTGAAACGCAACATTTACCTTTGCAAAATCGTGCGCATCCCACGGAGGGATTATAGTAAACGACAAATTATTTTGTCGTTTACTATGAGTGCGGACAGGAGGTGTTCCTATGTTGGACAAAGAGATACTTGTCGTAGACGATGAAAAGGATTTGCGGACGATGATCCGATCCATTTTTGAGAGCGCCGGGTATACACAGATTACAACAGCGGCCTCTGGAGAAGAGGCACTGGCGCTGATTGCGAAAAAAACACCCGGTATCATTATTCTGGATGTGATGATGCCGGGCATGGATGGGTTTGAACTGCTCCAGGAGATTCGGGCCGTCAGCAAGGTCCCTGCCCTCATGCTCACCGCAAAGGGAGAAGCCGAGGACCGTTTCGCCGGGTTTGAGCTGGGCGCGGACGACTACCTGGTCAAGCCCTTTCTGCCTAAGGAATTGCTGCTGCGGGTTCAGGCAATTTTGAAACGGGCCTATCCTGAAAAGAATCGGATCGTTACGCTGGATGCGGCTGCAGTGGACCTGGACCGGGCGGAGGTTATCAAAGAGGGGCAGCGGATACCCCTGACTGCCAAGGAGTACAGCATTTTTGAAAAGCTGGCGGAGAATGCGGGCCGGATTGTCACCATCGGCGTCCTGTGTCAGACACTGTGCGGGGACATCTGGCAGGGATATGAGACAACATTGATGACCCATATCCGGCACCTGCGGGAGAAGATTGAGGAAAATCCGTCAAAACCTGTATCGCTCCTGACGGTGAAAGGCCTGGGGTATAAGCTGGTAGTAAAGGAGCTGGAGAAATGAAACCTGTGGAACGTTTCTTTCGGAAATACTTTTTATCTATGGCAGGCATCATTGTGCTGTTTGTGCTGCTCAATGTTGTCCTGTTTTTCTCTATGCTGATTTGGGCCTGGCAGACCTCGGAGGAGCCGGATCTCTCTTTGGAGAAAATCTGTGCTGGCATCGTCATGGACGAGAAGGGGAGGCTGACGGCTGCTGAAGGGCTATCCGGGCTATTGGAGGAGTATCACGCCTGGGCTATGATTCTGGATGATGCGGGAACCGTCATTTTTCAGAGAGGATTGCCGGGGGAGCTGCCCCGACGGTACACAACAACAGATGTTGCAAAATTCAGCCGGTGGTATTTGGGAGATTATCCGGTCTATGTGCGGGAGCATCCCCAGGGGCTGTTGGTAGTGGGCGGTGAAAAAGGCAGTCAGGCAAAATATTACTTTTCCGTCAATGAGAGCTATGTAAGAAAGCTGTCTGTCGGGCTGTCTGCCGTCTTTCTGACAAATATCATTGTAGTGGTTCTGCTGGTTTGGAAGAACACCCGGCACATTGAAAAGGCAGTCACACCCATTTTGCGGGGGATTGAAACAGTCTCCTTGGGCCAGCCGGTCAGCCTTCCGGAAAAGGGGGAATTGTCGGAGATCAACAGGCAGCTCAACAAGGCGGGGGCTTTTATTGCCAGAAAGGACACTGCCCGGGCCGAATGGATCAGCGGCGTCTCCCATGATGTGCGGACGCCTCTGTCAGTCATGCTGGGCTTTGCCGGACAGCTGGAGGATGACCGAACCCTCCCGGCATCCGCCCGTGAGCAGGCGGCCTGCATCCGAAAACAGGGGGAGCGGCTGCGGAGTTTGATTTCCGATCTGAACCTCACATCAAGGCTGGAATATTCCATGCAGCCCCTCCGGACGGAGAAAGTCTATCTGGTGGAACTGGCGCGGCAGGTTGTCTGCGAATTTCTGGACGGTGGTTTAGAGGAGCGGTATGGGATAGCGTTCTGCGCTGACCAGGAAAGCGAGTCGTTGCCCATCCTGGGTGATGAGGCTCTGTTGAAACGTGCCCTGGGTAATTTAATCCAAAACAGTATCGTTCATAACCCACAAGGCTGTCGGATTTCTGTCTCGGTCCTGTGCGGAGAAGCCGGTATAACGGTCGAGGTTACAGACGACGGTGCGGGGGTATCGGCTGAAAAGCTGAAGGAGCTGACCGCAGACCACCGCCGCCTGGAGAGTACGGATGAAAAGCTGAACCTGCGCCATGGGTTAGGTGTTCTGCTGGTCCGGCAGATCATAGAGGCCCACAAGGGAACCATGTCTATGGAGAGCGCACCGCAGAAGGGGTTTAGAACTGTACTGACATTTCCGGTATAAATTGTTTGGTTTTTTCAAAAGTAGATAAAAAGTTGGAATTTATGTTTTAAAATATTCGGATGAATAGTGGGTATACGGTTATGGTTGCAGCTATTGTTTCGGGTATTCTGGTTTTCCTGATGTTCGGGATGATATTGATATTCTATGTGACGAGGTATATGGAATGGATATGGGGATTATGAAGAAAATAGAAAGTTAAAAAGAAGGAGGCAAAAGCGATGTACAACAATCAGATTTTATGCGCAAATGGGAAAGCAAAGAGAGAAGATTTAGACCACATAGAGCAGAAATTTCATGCAAAGATTCCCAAGGAGATTCGGGAACACTGTCTGGCCTATAACGGCGGCTATCCGGAAAAGCCCATTTTTACGGACAAAAACGGCAACGAATACTCTGTGGACTTGTTTATTCCTGTTCGGGACGGAAAGAAACGGCCCATGGAAAAAACGCTGAAACTTTTAAGAGCGGATGACGATGTCATTCCGGACTGGTTGATTCCCTTTGCCGAAGAAGATGGGGGAAATCTCTTTTGCTTCAGCGTAAGAGAATCCGACTTTGGCGCCATCTATTATTACGACCACGAGTTTGAATACGGCGAGGACCCGGAGGAGCATGTGACCTGGCTGGCGGAATCCATCACAGCGTTTATCAATGCTTTGACCGAGAATGAGGATGACGATGAAGAGTAAGCGGCTCAAATACATAGCCGGATTGGCGGTGCTCCTTCTGGTGATCTGTCTCTTTCGGAGCTGCTGTGACGCTTTGTTTGTGGCGAGCCGGGAGGTCTTCGTTTCGCCCCAGGGGACAAACACCATCATCATCGAGTACGACCATGTATGCCGCCCATATGTTTACCAAAAGACCTGGTACGGGAAGCGGGAGATCTGGACCTATCCGAGCGCTGGCTTTATGGAGACCGTATCTTTTGGTGTGGAATGGCTTTCAGAAAACCAGTTCCGAATGACCTATGATGATAAAGACGATGAATTTGATGAGGAATATATCATTACGATACCAGAATGAACAAAAAACAGCAAGAGTCTGTATCAATGCCCAGAACAATTACTGACCCTGCATTTGGGACAGAAATTGTTCTGCCTATATCTGGTATTGATACAGACTCTTGCAGAACTGGAATAGGAGGAAATGCAGATGGAGCAGAAAATCCTTGTATTTATGAAAGAGAACGGCATTGCCGTCTTTGCGGAGGCGGACGGGGCAACCGGGGCTGTCCACATCGAAAAGCTGGGGGACCTGGAGAGTTGGGACCTGTTCCAGCAGCTGGTGCTGTACTCTGATGTGGAGACCCTTTGTGACAGTACTCGGAGCCACTTCCCTTTCCAGGTCTGGGGACAGGGAGGCACCGGATGTCTGCTTTCCTGGCTGGATGATGGAAAGGCTTCTGCGCTGTTTTTTGACAGCAAGTTGTCGGGGCCGGCGTTCACGAAGTGGGTCAGGGAGCTGGACCAGAAGGTGCGCACGCTTTATCCATAAGCAAACCAGGCAGTCATATGTGTTGCCGTATTGATACCTTAGCAATTTCGCTAATTCTGGATTGAACCGCAGAATTTTCTATACTTTAACCGGAGCGGTAAACCGGGATTGGAAAGGATACATAAAAATGATTTCTGCAATTTATGACAGACGAAGTATAAGAAAATTTTTAGATAAACCTATATCCCAAGAAGATATTATGGATATTATCCAAAGTGGAGCAAAAGCACCTTCTTCAAAAAACAGACAGCCATGGAAATATATTGTGATACAGGGAAATGCAAAAGTAGAAATGCTAAAAGTTTTCCGACAGGGAATTGAACGGGAAGAAAACGAAAGTGCATTATTACCACAAAGCAAGCAACATATACCAGCGGCAAAATATACGGTGGATATAATGGAAGAAGCTCCAATGATAATTTTTGTTGTTAATTCTTTGGGGAAAGGTATTTTGTCAGAATTGACACCAGAAGAACATATTTATGAAATTTGTAATATTCAATCTATAAGTGCTTCCATACAAAATATGCTTCTTGCCGCTACTGAAAAGGGAATAGGCAGCCTTTGGATATGTGATATTTATTTTGCATATTCAGAACTATGTGAATGGCTAAAGAGTGACGGACAGCTCATCGCAGCGATTGCGTTTGGCTATCCTGATGAATTTCCTAAAGAAAGGCCACGCAAAAAACTTGATGATATAGTCGAATGGAGAAATTAGACTATCAAACCCAAACCGACAATTTCCAGTTATCCATGATAAATTTTAATTTCCAGGAGAGGAGGAAAACAGCTATGCCCGGAAAATTCGATTTCTTTTGGACGACAATGGAGCTGTGCGATTGGAGAGACGAATGGAACGATGACAAGGTTCTCCGGCCAGTGATCCAATACCTGTCAAAACAGGATGACCAGATCATTTTTTCGTTTGACGATCTCATGACAGAACTGCTGTATGGCTTGGACACGAAAAAGCTGGCGGAGCAATGCGAGAAGGTTGACCCGCTGATGTGTGACGACACATTTTTATATTCCAGGTGCGTCGCTTTGATCAATGGGCCGGATTTCTATGAGAAGGTCAAGCGGGGGAGAATGAAAAAGGTATGGGGTATGGATTTTGAAGCCCTGCTCTATGTTCCGGGGAAGGCGTGGGCGTTAAAGCATCGGCGTTCCGCTGACGATTACCCCCATATTTCTCCATTGAGCTATGAAACCGGCAGCAATGAGGAAGGCTGGAAATGAGCAAGGTAAAATCTTGTTTAAAAGCTAAAATAAAGTCCAGCTAAGAAATGTCAAGGGGTGATTTGAAAAAATTATGTAAAATGTTTC
>CAOKWI010000093.1 GCA_948473115.1 uncultured Lachnospiraceae bacterium
TCCTGATGTGCATACTGATAACCCGGGGACTGCCTTGCTCCCGGTTCCGGCGCTTCTTCCCCCTCCCGATGCGCGTACCGATAACCCGGGGACTGCCCGATTCCCGGTTCCGGTGCCTTCTCCTTTTCCTGGTGTGCATACCGGCAGGACCCGTTGCCGGATTCCGGGTCTGTCTTTCCCTGTCCTTCGATATCGTAACGACGAGACTCCTGTGTCTTTTCCGGAAAGGTCTTCGAAGTCCCTGCATCGGCATCCGCAGAAACCATTCCTGTCAGATTTGAAGCTGCTGCTTTCCGATCCGCCAACGCCAGCGCTCTTTTGTATGCTTCCCGCAGCTGCATCGCTTCATCCGGAGCTTCCTCCGGATGATATTTCGCGGCCTGCCTTGCATAAGCCTTTCTGATCAGGCTTCTGTCCGTTGTTTCCTCAATTTCCAGCCATTCCCAAATTGTTCGGGGCATTTACTGATCTCCTGTTTCTTCTTTGCTGTCTTCTTCGCTTCCTTCTTTTCTGTCCTCTTCGCCTTCTTCTTTTCTGTCCTCTTCGTTGTCTTCTTTTCTGTCTTCTCTGCTGTCTTCTTTTCTGTCTTCTCTGCTGTCTTCCTCGTAATCATCTTCAAAGGTTTTTTCCCATCTCTGCCTGTCAAAAGCATCAAAATGGAACATGGAAGTCTGCAGCATGGTAAGCTGTACCACAAACGTACGATAAGCCCTCTCCACAGCAGTGGGATTCTGACTGTCCAGAATCCTTTCAAACTTCTCCAGGGCACTCGATAAAAATCTCTTCTGCTCGCTGTTGCATTCCACATACAGGGCATTCGCCTGCTCCAGGATGCATTTATTCTTTTCCACATCCCGTGGGTGGATCTTCATTTTATCCAGAGCCGCTTTCCTGTCCGAAAGTTCCCTTTCCGACAATCCTCCGGAACTGTGAAGTTCCTTATGGATATGTTCCCCTGATTCCGCACATTCAATATCAATGTCAAACAGCCCGTTAATATCATAGGAAAAACGCACATCCACCCGAAGCTGTCCCTGAGGCTTCGGCGGAACCATCATCTTGATCGTAGCAAGAAGCAGGTTTTTGGACGCAATACGGTTCTCTCCCTGAAAAACATTCATAATAATGGTCTTCTGGTAATCATAAGAATTTGTAAAACGTTTTATGTAACTGCAGGGCAATATCTGGTTTCTGCTGATCAGGGGGGACATGACATCACCCGTAATATCGATTCCAAGGGTAAAAGGACATATGTCAGAGAGAACCACATCCCTGATCTCACTTTTGCGCTGCCTGATACCGCAAAGTACGCCTGTTCCCTGACAGACGATTTCCTCCGGATTGCCGCTGTCACTGATCCGTCCCTGGAAAAGCCCGGAAATGAACTGACGGACAATGGGCATCTTTGAGGAACCTCCCACCATAATGATCCTTGAGATCTCCTGAACCGTGATCATCCTGTCATTCATCAGCCTGTTCAGCACTCCCTGGATCCCTGCAAAGATTCCTCCTGTCAGGTCGATCAGCCGCTGATTGTCCAGTTCATAGAAATAGTCCTTACCATCGATCCTCACCTGTGCGTCAACCTGTTCCTCCTCCGTCAGCCTCACTTTGACACGCTCCGCTTCCCTGAGAAGAATTTCTTTATTCTGGGAAGAAAGCTTCTCCCATGTAAGATGATTTTTTGTACAGATATCATAGGCGATCAGCGCATTGAAATCTTTCCCGCCCAATCTGTTATTGCCGGAGATTCCCTGGATTTCTATGACGTTGTCAAAGGCATCCACTATGGATACATCCAGCGTGCCTCCCCCGAAATCAAATACCACAAACATTTCATCTTCATCAAAATGTTCCAGGTGATAGAACAATGCAGCGGCAGAAGGTTCATTGATCAGACGTTCCACCGTCAGCCCCGCCAGCAAACCGGCATTCCTGGTGGCAGCGCGCTGCCTGTCATTAAAATAGGCCGGAACGCTGATGACTGCCTCTGTCACCGGATAGCCCAGTTCAGATCCCGCATCTTCCTTCAACTGCTTCAGAACCAGGGCGGAAAGCTCCTCCGGCTTATAAGTCCGGCCATAGGCCGTATATGTGACATCGGTCCCCATGTCCCGCTTAAATTCCTTAAAGGTAACCTCCGGATGCGTCACCAGCCGTTCTCTGGCTGTTTTGCCCACATACACGGTGCCATCCGGGTCAAAGCTGACAACGGTGGGAGTCATACTGTCCCCTAACCGGTTCTTTAACAGCCTCGCCCCGTTTTCATCCCATACACAGACGAGGCTGTTGGTGGTCCCAAGATCAATTCCTATCATGGTTTTCTTCCTGTACTTCCTCTTTCCGGATCTCTTTCGTGCGGATCTCCTCACAGATCTGATCCATGAACTCTGCCAGGGGCTTCTGTCCCTCGTCCCCTGCGAAACGGCTTCTGACGGACACCAGTCCGGCTGCCGCCTCCTGTTCGCCCACTACCAGCATGTAAGGCACCTTGGCAAGCCTGGTCTCCCGGATCTTAAAACCGATCTTCTCGGAGCGGTTGTCCACGGTCACGTCCACGCCCCTCTCTTTCAGCTGCTTACGCACGGATTCCGCGTAATCCGCATATTTCTCCGAGATGGGCAGAATGCGTACCTGCTCGGGGCAGAGCCATGTGGGGAATTTCCCCGCGTATTTCTCAATCAGCCACGCCAGCGTCCTCTCATAACAGCCAAGGGAAGTCCTGTGAATAATATAAGGACGGACCTTATCCCCGTTCTGGTCAATGAAATACATATCAAACTGCTCCGCCAGCAGGGCATCCCACTGTATGGTGATCATGGTGTCGTCCTTACCGTATACATTCCTGGCATTGATGTCCACCTTGGGGCCGTAGAAAGCGGCTTCCCCCACGTCCTCCACGAAATCAATGTGCAGTTCGTTTAAGATATCCCGCATATGCTGCTGGGTCTCCTCCCAGACCTCCGGCTCCCCGATATACTTTTCCCGGTTGTCAGGATCCCATTTGGAGAGATGATATGTCACATCCTTCTCCAGTCCCAGGGTCTGCAGACAGTACTTTGCCAGCGCCAGACAGCCCTTGAACTCTTCCACCATCTGATCGGGACGCACAATCAGGTGTCCCTCCGAAATGGTAAACTGTCTCACCCTTGTAAGGCCATGCATCTCGCCGGAATCCTCGGAGCGGAACAGGGTGGAAGTCTCGCCCATGCGGATGGGCAGATCACGGTAGGAATGCTGCTCGTTTTTGTAGACAAAATACTGGAAGGGGCAGGTCATGGGACGCAGGGCAAACACTTCCTTATCCTTCTCCTCGTCACCCAGCACGAACATGCCATCCTTATAATGATCCCAGTGGCCGGACATTTTATACAGATCCGACTTTGCCATCAGGGGAGTGCGGGTGCGGATATAGCCCCACTCATTTTCCTCCAGGTCCTCGATCCAGCGCTGCAGCTTCATGATCATCTTGGTTCCCTTGTGGGTGAACAGGGGCAGTCCCTGGCCGATCACGTCAACGGTGGTAAACAGCCCCATCTCCCTGCCCAGCCTGTTATGGTCGCGGCGTTTTGCATCCTCCATCCGCTCCAGATGCTCCGCCAGTTCCTCCTTCTTACTGTAAGCCGTCCCGTAAATACGCTGCAGACGCGCCTTGTCGGAATCCCCTCTCCAGTATGCCATGGAGGAAGACGTCAGCTTGAACGCCTTGATGGATTTGGTGCTCATCAGGTGGGGGCCGGCACAGAGATCCACAAATTCGCCCTGGCTGTAGAAGGAGATCTCCGCACCCTCGGGCAGGTCACGGATCAGTTCCACTTTGTAGGGCTCGCCCTTCTCCTCCATGAATTTGATTGCCTCTTCCCTGGGCATGGTAAATTTCTCCAGCTTCGCGCCCTGCTTGATGATCTTCTTCATCTCCGCTTCCAGCGCGTCCAGATCCTCCCTGGAAAAGGACTCATGGTCGAAATCGTAGTAAAACCCCGTGTCAATGCTGGGGCCAATGGCCAGCTTTGCATCCGGGAAAAGATGCTTCACCGCCTCCGCCAGCACATGGGAGGTGGTGTGACGGATGGTCGCCAGACCCTCCGGGTCATTGGCAGTGCAGATACTCAGTTCACAGTCCTGATCCAACACCGTCCTTAAGTCCGCCACTTCGCCGTTCACCCTGCCGCAGCAGGCCGCCCTGGCCAGTCCCTCACTGATATCCAGGGCAATATCATAAATGCTTTTGCTTTCTCCGTACTCCTTTACGGATCCATCCTTCAATGTGATCTTCATGCTTCCTCATCCTCCTCGCTCTCTTCGTCAGTTCCCCATATGCAATTGTCATATTTGCCATTATTATTATTGCAGCCAATCGAAACGCCATGTGTGAAAGGAGCGGCACACAGGCCGTACACGATCCCCGCCAGCACACAGGTGATGCCGATCAGCCAGAAGAGCGCCTTGGGCATGGTCAGTTCTCCCTCAAAGCACTTTTTTGCCAGATTTCTTAACTTCATTTTCAGAACCATCGTCTTTCCCTCTCTTTCTTATTTAGCTATTGCATGCGCCGGGCTGTGCCGTCTTCCATAGCTTGGTCCGTCTCCACACCATGGGAGTTCCGTCCCTGCTGCTGGCGGCGTCTCCGCACCATGGGAGTTCCGTCCCTGCTGCCGGTTGCGTCTCCGCACCGTGGGAGTTTCGTCCCTGCTGCCGGTTGCGTCTCTACACCGTGGAAATCTGTCCTGGCCATGGACACAAAAAGTCCCCTGCAATTTTCATTGCAAGGGACGCTTACATTTTCCATGTCGACACGCGGTTCCACCCTTGTTGCACTTTACTACGCACCACTGCTGTAAATATGCCGCCTTCATTTGCTCGTAACGGAAGCTGCCGGGCTGTATTAGAGCCACTCGGAGATGGTCTTCACAAGGCTTACAGCCAAACCGCTTCCAGCGCCGTTCCGCATAGCTGCCAAACGGGCGGTTCTCTCTGAGGCTCTCCGCCAAGCTACTGTTCTCGTCATCGTTTTCTGTCTTATCATATTACTTTTATCATGAAATGTAAAGTACTTTTTTCGGATTATCTGCCGCCGATCTCACCCGCAACATACGCCTCCACCTCGTCACGGCTCATATCCAGGGAAACTGCCAGCTCGCCATACAGGCTTTCCTCCGCCAGATGTATATATTTTGCATCCACAGCCGTCACTTTTCTGCCTGCCTGAATCCGTTTCTGCTTTCTCAGGTAGATCGTTTTAATCATCTTCACAAGTTCCTCACAGTCATTCGACTTCATACACTCCTTATACGCCTGCTCGGACAGTTTATCATCAGTGAATGTGAGAAGCGGTATATCCGGGATATGACCGATCAGTTTCTTCGCTTCCTCAGCCTGCAGCACCTTCCGCATGGACTCCGAAGAATCCACCGGGATATAAACGGTACTCGCCGATACATATTTCGGTTTCAGTATATAGTATTTCCGTTCCTTGTCCACTCCCGTGATATCCAGTGTCGTAATGTCTTCCACTCTGCATACGCCTTTATTGCCACACACTACATATTCACCAATCTTAAACACAAAAATTCTCCTTTCTGCCGCCAAGCCGACCTTAGTGTTTCTATCTATTGTTATATCCTTATTTTAACAGAATAAACCTGAAATTGTCAAAATATTATAAGCCCATCAGAAAATTTCGTGAAAAAAGCTCATAAAAACAGAGTGGCTCCTTGTGCATTTTGCCACTCTGTCCTTCCAGTCTGTCTCATTCATTTCCTGGATCGTGTTTAAAAATTCATTCAGCGTCGACCGCAAAGATTCTGCCTGCGGCCTGTGCCCCACTCCTTAATCGATCACCTTGACGCTCTCGATCACGGGCTGGTTTTCCGCGGACACCGTGCCGTTTCCATCTGTCACGGGAGTGTCCTCGCAGATGGCATCCACCACCTCCATGCCTTCCGTCACATAGCCGAAGCAGGCATATTGTCCGTCAAGGTATGTGCTGTCCTCATGGACGATAAAGAACTGAGAGCTGGCGCTGTCCATCAGCTTTGAACGCGCCATGGAGATGGCTCCCCTTGTGTGGGACAGGTCATTCTCCACTCCGTTCAGGGCAAACTCACCCTTGATATGCTGGCCGGAGCCTCCTGTTCCGTTCCCCAGGGGATCGCCGCCCTGAATCATGAAACCGCTGATGATCCGGTGGAATGTCAGTCCGTCATAGAACCCGTCCCCCGCAAGCTTCAGGAAATTTTCCACTGTGATGGGCGCCTTGTCGCCATCCAGCTCCACGGAGATCGTCCCATAGTCCTTCACCGTGATCTCCACATGATGCAGACCCGCGGGATCAATGGACTGATCCTGTGCGGAACCGTCCCCGTTTTCGGCCTGGGAACCCGATGCATCCGTGCTGCCCTGGACACCCGACGCCGCGCCTGTGTCACCCTGTGTCCCCGATGCGTCCTGCCCTCCATTGCTGCAGCCTGTCAACGCCGCCACCAACATAAGAACCAATGTCAATTTACCTATATGCTTCCTCATCTCTCTGCCTCTTCCAATGCTTCCCTTCACTTTTATTATCATTGCCAGGCCCCGTCATTACCAGACCCCATATCACATCCCTGATCAGGGCAAGGGATGCAGCCATATCATCCTGTCTGTCCGTACTGGGCCGTCAGCCTTTCATACTCCTCCGTAATCCTGTTGAACACCTCCGGAGAGCCATTCCCATTGTCCGGATGGTATACCCGGCACAGATCCCGGTATCTTCTCTTGACACTCCCCTGATCCTTGCAGTCCGCGAAAAACCCCGGCGATGACTGCTGCTCCTGTCCTGCCTGCTGCGTCTGCTGTTCCTGCTGTCCGGCACTTTCCTGCCACTGCTCCTGATATGTCTCCGAACCATTCCCATAGGCATCCCCGGGAATGCTGAACACTTTTTTCTTAATGATGAAATAACGGATCACTGTCAAAAGATCCAGCACGGGCCCGCCGAAGCAGATAGCGCCGCCGATCAGGGCCTGGGTAAATCCGCTCAGCTTCTCCATACTGCCGACCCAGACAAAGATCAGGACCACCGCCACCACAATTCCCACGATCCAGTTGCGCGTCATTTTTACGCACAGCCAGAAATAAGAAATAATTCCATAGGTGACAACAAAAGCGAAAATATTCACACCTGGGTTCTCCTTGAATTTCTCAAAGCTGAACCCCCAGTACACTCCGCCGGCAATCAAAAACGTTACCAGCAGCTTCACGGGAATCCCCCCTATTTTGCTGCGCAGTTCCGCCAGCTTCACAATCTTTAACTCATCCATCTCTCTCCTCCGTACCTCATAGCTTCCAAATGCATGTAACATAAACACTATATGCTATATTGGGCAGGAAGTCAATGGCTGTTCGTTTTCATGACTGTGGAAATAAGGCATTTAGGGAGAGGACACAAAATAACAGAGAACATGTCAGGCGCACTTACAAAGAGGTGATGCCAAACTGCATCACCTCATACTTGCAAAACATATTAAAGTTCCTTTATACTACTAGGAAAACACTTCAAAAGTTCTTACGGGATCATGTCCCGCCACACTATATGTCCCTGAAAGTCGACCTGAACCAATTGCTCCAGCAGAAGCAGAGCCAGACAATACATCTTCATAACTATATAACCATATCTTATTCCACTGAAGAAAGTAACAATCTCTCCTGTAAAACCTTTCGTAATTGTCGCGATCACTACATTTATCGATGTGAATATAAAAACCGCCTGATTATCATTAAGTCCAATTGTCAAAGTTGCAACTGCTTCAAGGTCACGAGTAGGCTGACCTTCTTTTACCGCATAAATAGGTATTTCCGTTACAGTATTGTCATACAGTTCATACTGCACATAATTTCCATTCACATCAGCGACTGCAATAACTGAAACTAAATCATGTGACTCTTCCTGTGGCAATTCATCTGCCAAAGCAGTTGTAGAAAACGAAAATAATAAAACGAATGCCAAAATGATACTTGTAATTTTTTTCTTTTTTCCCCTTTCATTACCATATAAGTATTTAACTATTCAAACAGAATATCTCTTATCGCGTAAAAAAGTATTAAATAAATGCAGTAACTTAATTGATAAATTATACCCATTTGGATAATTCGCTGGATCATCAAGAAAACAACTCAATTGATCCTCGATTATTCCCAAACATTTGGCAACGGCAATTCTTGATACCTCAAAGCAATAACATAATGCCAAAACAATTTCATGTAAATATAACTTATTATTGGTATCACAGCAATATAACTGCCCTAAGAACCAGAGAACAGTATTAAGTTCCTTTACATCATCTTGGTTCAGTTCCTCCTTGTTATAGCAGCGCTCAATCACATCAATTGAAGTATCTGTAACCTTGCTTAAGCATTTTAAGGAAAAACCATCTGCCTTATATTGATCTAACAAAGACCATATATTTCTTATCTGCATGAAATTATTCATCACCTCCTACTACAACATATTTATGGTAATACCCCTTACAGCCAGTAAGGAATTACCCATCTTGTTGCTTAAGCTGTTAGAATGAGTACGGCAACAGGTCTGCCCGTCACCTCCTAGGACTCTTCTTAGATTGCAAAACATAATTGATTTAATCCAACAGAATCACGCAAATGCAGCAAATCAATTTTTTAAAATCATATTCTATATGAAATAAGCTTATAATATATATTGCCAGTTCAAATTGCAAAAGTCAACATGCAGAATTTTTATATATCATTCTAGTGCACTGACACGTTCATAATTTGACTAATAACTTGCCTAAATTTCCATCTGCTGCGTTGTTGTCGGTCAACGATGCCACCGCATCGCCTCCCTCCGCCGCCTTGCAGAGTGGAAATTTATCCTTCGTCATTAGTTCAAAAATGAACATGTCAGCACACTAGCATCATAAGGCTTTTGCAAATATAGTACTTGTATATTTTATACAGGACCTATTTATCCCTATTCTTCAACGCTTTTTCAACGGGATAAATGGAACCGATCAAAACAAGGAGCTGCACCTGGCAGACAATGCCACCCACGATCCCTGTTACGTCAGCCTCATTCCCTATGGCAGGGAGCAAGGCAGCCGCCGACAGCGGCAGCATCACCAGCCCACACCGATACCACAGCTTCCCGCAGTATTTGTGGGCGAACTCCCAGGTATCCTTATTTTTCATAGACCGGGAAGTCCTATAACCGAATACTGCGTTGATCTCTTTCGGCGGATGTTTCAGGAATAATCTCCCGAAAGCGATCATCATAAGTGGAATCATCACATCCACAATCAACATAAAAATCCAGAATCCCATAATGAACCCCTTTCCATTGCCATAGGCAACAATTGATCTGTAACACGCTACACCCGATCCGGCATCCATAAACAATCTCTGACAGTCCAGGCCTCAGCGTCGGTATTGTTTCTCCAGCCTCATATGGTACCACATCATGGCAAATATCCCCCCGATGACAGTAAAAATTTCCGGGATCAGCAAAAAGACCTCATTACATCCGCACGCGCTCCCTATCATCTGCGCAAGGACGCCGCCTATCATGACAACCCCATAGAGGATCCACATCATTCCATGCTTTTTGTTCCAGGCCTTCACATCCCGCAGTTCCTTTTCATCCGGGGGCTTCACTCCCGTATAAAACCCCACCGGCTTCCTGCTCTTAATCTGGGACACGCCAATGCCGGCCATGATCAGCGCAGCGAGACACATGATTACAAAATAGATAATAGTTCCTGCCATAACATCTTCCCCTCTCTATTTCACATAAAATCCTGCCACTTTCAGATCCTCATCCAGATTTATGGTGTAGGTCACACCCACCTTTTCATAAGATACCGTCATCTGCACCATTGCCATTTTTTGACCGAACTGGCTGATCTCCAGAAGATAAACATTTCCCACATTCAGCATTTCTCCCCAGTCATCACCGATATAAAGCTTTATCTGTGAAATGGTTTCCTCCGACATAATCTCCGCCATCTCGCTGGTCAGGTAGGGCTGTAATGCCGCGTAATCCTCCTGCCCGAACAGGGCAACGACCAGTTCCGCCCTCTCCCGCACCTGTTCCTCCGAAAAGGTTTTGCTGTCGCTCAGATATCTCGTTTTGGGCAGCGCCCACCATACCAGGGATATTAGCACCATCAGGACAGCAAATACGGCAGCCAGAATTTTCCACATTCTGGCCCTGCCTGCGGCCCGCTTCTCCGCATCGCTGAAGTTCTCATTGAATTCCCCTGCCAGTGCCCTGGGTTCACCCATGCCCTGAATGACCTGCTCCGGGGATTTTCCCTCCTCCGCTGCCGCCTGTATGTCGGACGTAATCTGCTTTCTGATCTCCCGCTTTCTTCCCCCGGAGCATTTCAAATACTTCGCCACCTGTCTGGCATATTTTTCTGCGTTCATACTGATACCCCCTTCATGATCAAATCTACCTTTTCCGAAAATCTGTCCCAGAGACTCCGCAGCTGTTCCAGCGTCTCACTGCCTTCCGCCGTGATGCTGTAATATTTTCTGGACACTTCCTTTCCCCTGGCTTCACTCCATCTGCTCACCACCAGACCGTCATCCTCCATGCGATAGAGAATGGGATACAAGGTCCCTTCTTTCAGAAGGAACATATCGTCACTCTGCTCCCTCAGTTCACAGATCAGCTGATAACCATACTTTTCCTTCCCTGAAAGAAGCTGCAGCACCAGCATCTCCAAAACTCCTTTTTTCATTTGCTGTTCATATTTAGGTTTCAATCCCTCACCACCCTGTTTTCACTTTTTCTATATTTTCTATAAATACTTTCTGTAAATACGCTCAAGCCTGTTGTGATTGGCTGTCAGTCCAATGAGTTCTGCCGCGACTGCCATAATCCAAAGGATCGTCGCGGTCACCGCATTCATGTAATTCAGCCCTACGGGGAAGGTACCAAGGGTGAAAGCCATGACAATTCCAAACGTGATCAACGCCTTGCCGTGTCCCTTATTCCATGCTTTTACATCGCTTAACTGTTCCGCTCTCAGCGGCTTCTCACCGGTATTCATGGTTACAGGCGATTCACTTTTACACTGGTGGATCCCCAACAGGATAAATATCAGGCCAATGAAGCATGCGCCTGCAATGTTAACGAGATATACAGTCATATGCCGCACCTCTCCTTTCACTGCGTACAGTCACATCATTTATCAAATCATAATACTTTGTATTGCTAAGTACATATTAATACATAGTTTTGTACCTGTCAAGCAATTTATCTGCACCTGAACACATATCACATCTACCGGTTACCTTTCACATCCACGCCACCGCAAGGCGTTTTTACACGCCTTTGCGTGACAGACCCAAACAGGCAAAAAGGACAGGAGAGGCCGTAAATCCGCTTCTCTGTCCTTTTTCAGCAAATTCCTTTTCAAAATGCTCCGACGCATTTCAATCATTTAGGGAAACGCTGATCAAAGCGCTTCCTCCATATTTTACCCATATGATGCTCCTGCTATTTTATACCATGATTGCTGCACAATCACGGTATGGTTGACGGTATGGCTGGCCATTCGGCCGTTTCCTGCCTGAATAGGGTTATTGCGCCATATCGCATTGCCATTTACAGTGATTGCTTCCAACGTTTTAAGGCAGGAAAATAATTCATCATTTCCGCCCTCGCTTCGTCGGGAGTAAAACATGTACCATCCTTCTTGTTGAACTCATCAAGGAATTGCAGATTGCTCTCTATCATTTCCTCCATTGTCTCGTCCTTTGAGAAATGTCCGCCTGTCCAGCAGTATTTACAGTAATCGGCGTTGGGACTTCCATCCAAATTTTTTCCGTGATCCTCTGTCTGCATTTTCATACCGCAGCTCTGACAGATATCAATATCCATATGATAACCTCCTGTAACTTCGACAATATTATTATCGGGATCTGTAAGGTGAAAATAGTGATAGGTAGGATAAGCTTCCAAAATCTCGGTGACATAGCCGATATTCAGAGATTTTACCCGTTCATGCTCCATGACCAGATCCTCGACCCAGTAATTCTGCACAAATTTGTAAGGACTTTCAAGAGACGTGCAATGCCCCACGATATTGCTTTCGTTCATTAAAGAAATACACTTGTTGTCAATATAAAATTCCACGAATTTATTTCCGCTCCGGCAACGGTCTGACACTTTTACGCCCAGAAATTTTTCATAGAATTCCACGGATTTTTCAAAATCCTTGACTACAAGATAAACGCTGCCAAGATGCAGGGGATTTCTATTTTCCTGCTCGTCGCTAACACCTCTGAGCAATATCGTATCAGTCGAAACGTCAAACAATTCGCTCATACGGATAATTTTGTCCACGTCAGGCACAGCCTGTCCCAGCTCCCATTTTGAAACAGACTGTCTTGAAACCTCCATCAGTTCCGCAAAACGCTCCTGCGTCAGACCCTTTTCTATACGAAACTTTTGTATCTGTTCTCCTATTGTCATACTCTCTCGGCCTCCTTTCGTATTCTTATATTGTATAGATGAAAACATAAAAAATCTACCAAGTACGGTTGGAATTTTTTGCAACTGTAGGTTGCGGAAAAGCAGGCATCAAAAAAACCTCAGATTTTCTCCAAGGGAGGACACTGAGGCCAAACTTTTTCTGCAGGATAACAATCAGCTCCGCGTAAACCATCTGCCATTCCGGGTGAAGAACGCTCTAGAGCGTGTTTGAAAAATGCTTTCCTTGGGATGTGTGTCACACCTTGTGGGATGCAAGCCCCGATTTGGGAGGCATAGTGGGGCTACGTTGACCAAATTGGGACGCCGCATGCCCTGACGCACATACCGGTCAATATTACTTAGTGGACTGTACTGAACCTGTTCAGCCGCCATACACGCCCTTAAAAGCCCTGTATGTCTTCCCCATGCCTTCCCGGATATCCGTGTAGGCAAGTTCCAGTTCCTCCCTGCTCTTTCCATTGGAAACAAGAAGCGTCTCTTCCTGTCCCACCGGAAAAGGCAGGGGAACGCCCTGCTGCTGCGCCTGACTACAGGTCAACGGGATCTCCCTGACTTCCATGTCCGCCGCCTCGGCCAGACACTGATAAAAGCTGTCGTAATCCATGATTTCATCCTGACACAGGTTATATGCCTGTCCGTAAGCCTTTTCATTTAAGAGACACCGCTTTACTGCCTCCGCCGCATCCTTCACATAGACAAACTGAAAGCGGCCTGATGCGTCTGTAATATGGGGCAGAAGCCCCTGCTGTACCATAAAACGGATATATTCCGATTCCCTGGGAGCATAATTAAAAGGGCCGTAGAGGACAGCCGGTCTGAGTACCGAATATGGGACACCCCTTTTTGCACAGACCTCCGCAAGTTCCTGCTCCAGTGCCACTTTCCCGGCAATATACATCCCTGCCTCACCGGAAAATATGCGGTCTTCAAAAGGCGCATCTTCTTTTTTCACGCCTTCTGTACGCTGATAGACGTCCACCGTGCTGATCAGGATATACTGCCGGACATGTCCTCCAAAGTTTTCGAAGAACAGCCTGATATCACCCTTGCCATAGGCACAGAAATCCACTGCCACATCATAATCTTCCCCGATATTCTGCCAGAGGGCCGGATCATGGCGGTCTCCCCTGATCTGCCTCGCCCCCAGCGCTTCCACGGAATAAGTCCCGCGGTTGACCACTGTGATATCATGCATGTCCGCGGTCAACATCAGAAACACCCTGCCCAGGAAATAGCTGCCGCCTATTACCAATATTTTCATTGAAATACCCCCATCATTTTCAACGGTAGTGTCAAATCCTACCCCATTTTTTGATACTAAAACCTTGATTTTATGGG
>CAOKWI010000094.1 GCA_948473115.1 uncultured Lachnospiraceae bacterium
TGGCGCAAATAGGCGGTGCTGAATTCACTGTTAATTGCGCAATGCAGTACTAGTACATCGAATAATAAGTAACCAGCCATATGACTTGCCCGAATTTCCATCTGCTGCGTTGTCGTCAGTCAACGATGCCACCGCATCGCCTCCTTCCTCCGCCTTGCATATGAAAATTCATTCTGCGCCATATAGCTAGAAACTTATTTTTCGATGTACTAGTCTCGCAAAATAGCACAAGGGGGCAATTTTGACTTCGCGATGCCGTATAGATAAACCGTCAAAAAGCAACCCCGCTGCAGGCAATCGGGGTTGCTTTAGTCAATAACCCCGCTGCAAGCAACGGGGCATGGAGCTTGAAACGCCCCAAGGGGCGGGGTATTGACCCTCGCGGCATTCGCCAACTGTCCGTGCAAGCACGGCCACTTGGCTCATTGCTCGCGGGAATAAATACATCTGTTATTCCATTATTGCAAAGAACAGGCTGACCTTAAACAGATCACCGTCCGTCACGACCTCCATCCTGCCATTCTGCAGTTCTGTCAGGCTCTTGGCAATGGACAGGCCGAGGCCGTTGCCCTCCATATGCCGGGATCTGTCCCCTCTGACAAACCTCTCCTGTAAT
This sequence comes from uncultured Lachnospiraceae bacterium, assembly GCA_948473115.1. Taxonomy (GTDB): domain Bacteria; phylum Bacillota; class Clostridia; order Lachnospirales; family Lachnospiraceae; genus Acetatifactor. The sequence continues at coordinate 617 of CAOKWI010000094.1, forward strand.
TCCTCGGGGGTAATGTTCAGCGCGTACTTGGACATATTGCGAAATATGATGCCCACATTTCTTTCCGACACTTCCACGCTCAGGTACACACGGGAGTCCTCTCTGGCATATTTACAGATATTGTTCAGCAGATTGTCAAATACCCTCCACAGGTGACGTCCATCCGCCATGATATTCACCGGCTGCTCCGGCTGGGTAACGATCAGTTCCAGCTGCTTCTCATCCATTCGCTGCTGATACTCCCCTATGGCCTGGGACAGGATCACACTCACCTCGCAGGTCTGAAAATTCACCTCCAGATTTCCTGTGGTAGCCTTGGATGCCTCCAGCAGATCCTCCAGCAGCTTTTTCAGCCGGCCGGACTGGCGCACCAGCACCTCGGAATATTCTGCAATCTTTCCGTTTTCTGTCGGTTCTTCCGCAATCAGGTTGGCGTAATTGATAATGGAAGTCAGCGGGGTTTTAATATCATGTGTCACATTTGTGATCAGTTCCGTCTTCAGATGCTCGCTTTTCATGCGCTCTGCCACTGCCTTGGAAATTCCCTGGCCGATATTGTTCAGGTTCTCGCCGCACTCCCGGAAGCCCCAAAACATGTGGGAAGTATCCACATGCACTGCCTGCTCTCCCTCCGCAATGGCTTCACTGCCCTCCAGCAGTTTCTTGCATGTCACCGCAATATAAAGTACCACCGGAACCAGTATCATTTTCTTCAATACCCAGAGGATACAGACAACCCCAAAATCTGCTCCCGTTACTGCAACGGCCATTCCCGTCACAATGACTTCCAGTATGGCCGTGCCGATGAAAAGAATCAGGATATCCAATACCATCGGAATCTCTCCAAATAACCTGAACATCCTGAGAATGCCCCTCCCGAAAAACCGCAGTATCCGTCCCATGCATCTCAACAGGCGGTAAATAACCGTATTCCTCCACCAGTATCCCAGCTTCATGCGGACAGCCAGTTCCCGCAGATAAAAGGTGCACCAGAGCGCCTCAAATGCCACTGCTGCGGCAAAGACCGCTGCATCCGCAATATTGTCGGTCGCATAACAAGACAGATTCACCATGACATGCAGTAAAAAGAAAGCTACCACCCCGTAAAATATCGTGTACACATCCAGCGGTATGCTGGAAAACACGCTGGGCTGAATCCCCTCCACATCATTGCGGTGTCCCGCGCTGCATATCAGGAACAGAAAACTGTTCAGTCCCAAAAAGAGGCTGATACCCAGTACCCACAGCACAGCATATCTCAGATTGAATACGGTCAGACAGGCGTTATGCAATTCCGCAAGCTGATCCTTCTCCGGGAAATCAGGGTTCACGTATACCCTGAACACATAATCTTTCTGGGCATAGAGTCTGGTATAATTGACGATCCTGTTTCCTGTCAGGGATTCCGCCGTAAACTGCATATAGTAATCCCTTGCCGCCCCGGTCTCATAGTCTCCGTTATAGGTGGTCCAAATAATGGCCGGATTGTCTGTGGCGCTTCCATTATCCCCCTTCAGGTCTCCGTTCAATATAGCAACATCAAGATTTTTTCCCTCGCATACCCTTCTCGCCCCGTCCAGGTCTCCCGCGGCAATGGCTTCCTGCACCGCAGCTGCACTGCGGCTCATAATACCATAACTCTCGTCCAGAAATATGTCCACGAAATCACTGCCGTAATATCCCGCGTCTACCAGCCATATTGTGGCAATCCCGCCGGCAACCGCTCCCAATACGCATATGATAAACAGAAAAAATGCGATTACCTTTGCAACAAATGATCCCGTCAGCGTTTTCTTCCGTGGTGTATTCCCGGTTCTTCGCCTGTTCCTTTTATACATTACATTTTCTGCACTATTGATATCCTGTGCGTTATTTGCATTTCCCATATCGCTTGCAGTTCCCGTTCCGCCTGCACCTCCAATGTCACCTGCATTTCCCATGTTACCTGTGTTTCCTATGTCACCTGTGTTTCCCATGTCACCTGTGTTTCCTATGTCACCTGTGTTTCCCATGTCACCTGTATTTCCCATGTCGCCTGTGTTTCCTATGTCACCTGTATTTCCCATGTCACCTGTATTTCCTATGTCACCTGCAGTTTCTGTATGTTCTACATCACTTACATTTCCTGCATAAGCCCGGTTTTCCATAGAGTCACCTTCCCTTCTCCATCTTATATCCCTGTCCCCAGACCACTTTTAAATATCTGGGCTCCGCCGGATCGATCTCCAGCTTTTCCCTGAGGTGCCTGATATGTACCGCTACCGTATTCTCACTGCCGTAAGGAAGATTGTTCCAGATCTTCTGATAGATCGTCCGGGGGGAAAAGACCTGTCCCGGATGCTGCATCAGAAGCTTTAAGATATCGTATTCCGTGGGGGTCAGCGCTACCTCCTCGCCGTCTAATAACACCCGTTTCTCCTTGTCGTCCAGTTCGATTCCTCCACACTTCAGGACATCCGCCTGTAAGGTTCCCGCACCCAGCTGCATATAGCGGCGGAGCTGGGATTTCACTCTTGCGGACACCTCTATGGGATTGAAGGGCTTCGTGATATAGTCGTCAGCCCCCACCGTCAGCCCCAGTACCTTGTCCGCATCCTCCGATTTCGCTGTCAGCAGGATCACCGGCACATTGCTCGTCTCCCGTATCTTTACCATGGCCTCGATCCCGTCCATCTCCGGCATCATGATATCCATGAGCACCAAATGAAGTTCCTGCTCCGCCGCCACCTTCAGGGCCTCCCTGCCGTTGTACGCTTCAAATAAAGTGTAGCTGGCGTCATTCAGGTAAATCTTCAGCGCGTTTACAATGTCCTTTTCGTCGTCACAGATCAGTATATTATACATTTCTCTCCATCCTCCCTCGGCAAAACCATTGTAACAAATAAAGTTTTAACAAAAAACAGGTGAAATCTTTAAGAATTGATTAAGGTGGAAACATTTCAAAAAGGGCCTGTCACCCTCCGGCGGCAGGTCCCTGTACTGATACTTATCAAATTCCAATGATCCTTTTATTTTCTGGCAGATACATTCTGCTTCAATTCCTCCAGGGCTTCCTTGAATTTTATGGAAGTCATACCGGGATTGGAACGAAGCATGTCCCTCTGAAAGAAATCCCTGATCCCGCCCAGCTGCTTTCTCTTCTCCACGCTGACCGCGTACTTTGTTTTCAGTTCGGTCAGTTCCTCGCTGGTACTCTCCAGGTATCCGGAGGGTTTGGACTTCGCCAGGTTCCTGATACTGGCCAGCTTGCCCTCAATATTGGATTTCAGATCCTCAATACGAATGGACAATTCCTCTGTGAAAGCCTCTTTTTTGGCAAGGAATCCTTCATTTCTCACTTCCTTGCGGTTTTCCCATTCCTCCCTGCGGCTCTCCCACTCAGCATTAGCCGCTGCAAAGATTGCATCCAGGCTCTTCTGTATATGGAACAGTTCCTGCTTGACCTGTTCCATCCTGATCAGAATATCGCGCAGGTCAATGGCCGCCTTAAAGGAAAGGGCAAAATCAACGGCAATGACTATGGTGAGGACGATCGTCACCACTGTAAGGATCCGGCCAGGAATAGATAACATAAGTTTTTCTACCGGCACATGCACAATTTCCGTCATCAGGATCGTCAACAGCCCCCAGGCAAGAGTGGTTCCCAGGCATATGTGTCCTTGGAAATTAAACTTCTGGTTAGAATAATCCCAATACCTCACTTTGAAAAGCGCCTCCATGGTAACACCTGTTATATACTCCAGTATGGTAGCCCCCACACAGCCCGCCAGATAAGTCAGGACAATGCTGTCCCGGAAAGGCATGGAAACCACCAGCATCATGATCGCCCCGCTTCCGTAAAGAGGCAGGAAAGGTCCCCGCATAAACCCCCTGTTGGTCAGCTTCCGGGTACGGATGGACACGTGGGTGGACTCAATGCACCAGCCTACAAAGCAATAGAAATAGAAAAAAAACAGCCACTGGATGATTGAATAATGATACATGACATCCCTCCTGAGTAAATCTGCAAAAATCGTAACTATTCAGAACCCTTTTTGTTACTGTTCGTTCCGCGGCCAGTAACTCATACAACTCGCGGTGGCATGGGTGTGAAGCAGCCCTTTGCTCCACAGTTCCTTACCTGTATACCGCCACTTCCAACGCCAGCTTGCCCTTGCGGGTCTCCCTGGGTTCTCCAAGCACACGGAATTTCCCATGGCCTCTGGCATTTACGGTCTCGCCGGCCTTCAGCAGCCTGGAATTATTTTCACACAGCCTGCCGTCTACATAGACCTTCCCGGTGCGGAACAGGTCTATGCTTTTCTCCCTTGACAGATGATACACCCTGGCCAGCACAGCGTCAATGCGCGGCGACTGCACCTGGACCAGGACCGGGGCAGGTTCCTCCTGCGGAAGAACCGCCTCCATCTCCTCTGTTACAGTACACTTTACATGGGTATGCTTCACCTGATCCAAATTCTCACAGATAAAGGGCGCGATGGAATCTACGCAAAAAAGGCAGGCTTCCTTCTCACCTACCCTGATATCCCCGATGGTACTCCGCTCAATCCCCAGATTCATCAGCGCCCCAAGGAAATCCCTGTGGGACAGCTGATCTGCAAACTTCCTGTTCAGCGGGCTGATGCGGATGCATACGACAGGGAACGGCATCTCATATCCCAGGCTGGCTTCCCCGCCAAACCGCAGCATTTTCCGGTCTGCATCCTCATATCCGCCATACAGGGTAAGGCCGGCATAGCCGAGTTCCCGCTCCATTCCATGCAAAATATCCAATTCCCCCAGTCCCAGAAAGCCGGTAAAGGTATAGACACCCTGGGAATAGGATTTATCCGCCAGATCACGGAATCTGTTTTTCAGTTGCTGTGTTTCCTTTTCCTGTGCCATATCAATTCTCTGTACAAATTTATTCCTCATTAACCAAATCGAGATTTGTTCGGCTGCAAGTCCATAAGCAACCGCCGGACCCTCCGGGAAAGTGATGATGCAATCAGCGCTTCCACAGCTGACGAAAGGTATTTTTCAAACACGCTCCAGCGCTCAGCTGAAATTGATGATCTGCTCCGCGGGGGCAGGCGCCTGTGTTTTCTCCACACTGACTGCATGCAGGACGGGGCCTTCGCCCTGATACTCCTCACGGTACTCCCTGGCCACAGAGGCCGTCACCCTGACCCACTCCTTCTGTTTCAGGGCGCCCGCCCCCTGGTATTCACAGGTATACCCCAGAAAAGCCATATCGTCCGCACAGCAAGTCATAGCCATGCGCCCGGGCACGAAATAATTTTCGGGAAAGTTTTCCGGCTTCAATACCATGGCCACGAACTGAAGCCGCTTCCCCTCATACCGCTCCAGATGATCCATGGAATCCAGATACCAGATTCCATACCCTGTATGATCTAATACGATGGGATCCTGGTTCAGATCATAGGGAAGATCCTCCTCGAAAATCTCGTCAATCTCACCGTTAGAATCCTCAAAGATCACGTCCGCAGAGGGATTTACCGCCTTGATATTCCTCTTATATGTGTTCAGTTCCTCTCTCACGTCGTCACAGCGGTTGAAAATAATCATCTCGGATTTCCGTATCATCTCCGCCAGCAGGGACCGCATATTGGTATAATACATGGGAAAAGTAGAACCGTCAATGGTGGTGATCTGCTGTTCTATTTTCCAATTCCGGGGAAGAGTGACATTTTTATAATTCCACATGCCGTTGAACTCCACAATAATCCTCTCCGGCCTGTGCTTTTTCTCCAGTTCTGTCAGATGGGCCGGATTAAAGTCCGCTTCCTCCTCTATCAGTTCGATCTCCGTGCGGCTCCTCTTCAAAAGTTCCCCGTCGTACTCATTTTCCCCTTCTTCACAGAGAAGCAGAAGCGTCTTTCCCCTGACCTGAAAATAGGGCTGTGCCAGGGTAAAGCTGATAAATTCGGTTTTTCCACTCTCCAAAAATCCGTTGATCATATATACGGGTTTCATGTCATGCCGCCTTTCCATTATGAATGCTTATTGCCGCTCAGGAACTGTCAAGAAGCAGCAATCCCCGGGGAATCCTGCTTCGCTGCCGTAAAGACGGCCTATACGCGGAACAGCTCCGCCAGCTTTTCTTCCTTTAACTCGGAACCGATGACACAGATCTTACCTGTCACCTCAGGTCTGCCGCTTCTGATATCATGCTCCTCAGGGACATAGTCATAATAGATCCATGTGCCATCCTCCGCGGGAACCATGCCTTTCGCTCGGAGAACCGCCCCATATTCACCGCTGTCCAGGGCGGTAAGGATGCTTTCGATCCTTTCCTGTGTATAAACCGCGGGGGTCTCCATCCCCCAGCTGGTAAATATCTCATCCGCATGATGGTGATGGTGGTCATGACCGCAGCCACACTCCCCATGGTCATGATGGTGCTCGTGGCCTTCATGGTCATGCTCGTGATCCTCGTGGTCATGGCCGTGCTCGTGATCCTCGTGGTCATGGTCGTGCTCATGATGATGTTCGTGGTCATGGTCATGGTCATGGCCTTCGTGATCATGATGATGCTCATGGTCATGGCCTTCATGATCGTGATGATGCCCGCCGCATACGGGACAGGCTTCCTCCCCATCAAGGTGATGGCCATGATGCTCATGGTCATGCTCCTCGTGCCCGTGGTCATGATGATGCTCATGCTCCTCGTGCTCATGTGCATGCTCCAGCATCTCCTTCATCATTCCCTCCAGGGTATCCGCTCCCTCAATGGTCTCCAGCACAGCCGCTCCCTCCAGCTGATCCAGGGGGGTGGTGATAATGGTCGCACTGGCATTGTGTTCACGGATCAGGTCCACGCACTGCTGCAGCCTGTCGCCGGTAACCTTGTCGGTACGGCTCAGCAAAATGGTTCCTGCATATTCAATCTGATTGATAAAAAATTCCCCGAAATTCTTGATATACATTTTGGCCTTGGAGGCATCCACCACGGCTACCGCACTGTTCACCTTCACGTCCAGATCCGCAGCCACGTTCTCAACCGCCCGCAGCACGTCGGAAAGCTTACCTACGCCGGAGGGCTCGATCAGAATGCGTTCCGGCGCATATCTCTCGATCACTTCCTTCAGGGAAGCGCCGAAATCTCCCACCAGGGAACAGCAGATGCAGCCTGAGTTCATTTCCTTTATCTCAATTCCTGCCTCCTTTAAGAATCCGCCGTCGATACCGATCTCTCCAAACTCGTTCTCGATCAGCACCGTCCTGCTGCCGTCTATTGCCTCCTTTAAAAGCTTCTTGATCAGGGTCGTCTTCCCGGCTCCCAAAAAACCTGAAAAAACATCTATTTTTGTCATTTTCTTTTCCTCCTGTTCCTATTCCGGCGCCGCTTCCGCACCAAACTCTATTTTCCGCCTTTTACGGTTCTTTGTCAAGAAAAGCGATAAAACTTTCTACCATCTCCGGGTCGAACATGATGCCTGCCTGTGCACGCAGCCTCTGGACTGCCGCCTCCTTGCCGATATCTGCTTTTTTGGCATTGGGCACCACCCAGTTGCAATAATTGTTCACCATCCGGATGATCCGCGACTCCACAGGGATTTCCGTTCCCTTCAGCCCCTTCGGGTAACTGTTCCCGTCCCAGTTTTCATGGGCTGCCAGTATATACTTGGCGATCAGATGGGTATTCTCAAACTGCAATGTCATATTGTAGCCATTGGTCACATGCTGCTTGATCGCTTCAAATTCCTCGGGCGTCCTGGAGCGTCCCCTCATAACGAAATTCTCCGGCAGCATGACCAGGCCGATATCCTGGTATCTGGCCGCTGTCCTTACCTGGGACGCCCTTTCCTCGTCCAGTCCCAGATACCGCGCAAACCCATATGCCATTTCCATTTCTGCCTCTATATTGCCGCGGTATATGTAACATCTGTCATATAATTTCTCAAGAATATAGTCCAGCAGATTTTCCTTCTGCTTCATTTCCTTTTTATGGGCATACATCAGCTTATCCGCACGCTGGAAGCATTCCAGCAGCGTCTCGGAATCCCTGTCCCATTCCGCTGCCCCGAAGGCTATGGACTGGGGAAAGTTCAGCCGTTTGTCATTCTTACAGCTGTTGGTCACACGGTTACAGAAATCCTTCGCCGCTTTCAGGGGGACATTCTGCATCAATATCTGGAATTCATCCCCGCCGCACCTTGCCACAATCCAGTCATCGCCTGCCTGGGTGGCCAGCTTTTTGGCGATATAACGAAGCATTTTATCCCCTGCCTCATGCCCGAAAATATCATTCGTCAGCTTCAGGTTATTGGCATCCGCGGAAACCATGATCACACGGACATCCTCTTTTGTCTCCTCACACATGGCCCTGGCCGACTCAAATTTGCGGCGGTTCCACAGCCCTGTCAGTGCGTCCTTGTCCGCCAGGTCCTGTAGCACGGTCTCATTGCTCTCCAGCCTGCCGATCTGCTGTTTCTGATGCAGGTTACTATATCCCAGGGCGGACAGCTGATCCGCGATCAGCGTCAGAGCCTCCAATATATGGTCGAATTTCTCCCTTGTCATGACAGGATATTCTTCCATCTTCCGCAGATAGGTATCCTCGTCCACTCCCAGGTTCCTTGCAATTTCCCGGTACTCCTCCTCCGTGGGCTGTTCCCCCTCCAGCCGGACCTGCCCTACGAGAATGGTGGCAATATGTTTCCCGTCGATCACAATCCTGATCCCCGCATCGGTGAGCCCGCCGGACTGACACCTGCGGATACAGGGCGACCCCTCTTCATAGGCAGCCGTAATGATATCCTGATCCGACCGGGCACACTGGCGCTTCCCCGTCTCCGTATTCCAGATCACATCGGAACAGAAATGGAGGTAAAAGGAATCCTTGATGATACGCTTCCCCGCGGGAGTGCGTATCCCTATGCCGACCTCGAAAGCCTGCGCCAACGCATCCATCAGCTTCTGCAGAGCCTCCAGGTCAAAGATTTCCTCAAAATGATATGTCTGTTCTTCCATTTCACATTGGTTCCTTTCAAAAAAGACCATCCGTGACAGACGGCCTGCCACAAACAATCTTTCCACCTGGACGGCCACAATCCAATGCCCTGTCTGCATGCCATTTATGGCCACGCAGGCAGGGCGTCGGATTCGTAACCCACAGATGAAATCTCTTTGCTGCGTAAGCAAGACGATAAGCCGGGTTATGTCGTCGGATGATCATCTATCTGGCACGGCTGTCGCCAGCCGCGTCTAGCGACCTACCTGAAAGCAGGCCGGGCAAGCCTGTCGCTTTCTGTTTGGTCTTGCTTCGGATGGGGTTTACATGGCTCTGCCCGTTACCGGACAGACGGTAGTCTCTTACACTGCCTTTCCACCCTTACCAGGGCGCATACGGGTATGCGCCCGAAAAATCGGCATGGCCGATTCTTCCCTCCACGCTGGTAACAGTTCAGCTTGCTGGGAGTTGGCGGTATATTTCTGTTGCACTGGCCTTGGAGTCGCCTCCACCGGACGTTATCCGGCATCCTGCCCTGTGAAGCCCGGACTTTCCTCACCTGCCGGCTCTCTGCGCAGCCGGACAGCCGCGATCATCTGTCTTACTTACATGCAAATTATAGCTTAAAAGCTGTCTCTTTACAACCCCTTCCTGTCAGAAAACAGTTTCCGCCGTAATGACAGGTTCCTTTTCACACACACGCCGTCACAAGACGTTTCCACGCATCCCCTGTGTGACCGGTAGCCTGACAGCCGGCAGCAAAACTCCTTATACCCCACCGCCGCACAGGGAAACATGAACAGATAGTAGGGCAGGATATACCTGGTCTTCGCCTCCCACAACAGGCTGAAACAGAAGCCCCCGATAACCGCCACTGCTGCCAGCTGCCTTAAGATCCCGTTTTCCCTCTTCACCGCCAGCAGGAACCAGAAAAGCATCCCCAGGTATACCACAAACTGCAGCCTGTCACAGATGTCAAGCACTGTCCAGAAGGCCGGGCCGCCGATGCGGTCTGCCAGGGAACCTGCTTCGGGAGGCCGGCTCTGCTGGTAATCCGTGGTAAAGAACACCGACTGGTAGAGGGGGCCGCTCCACTGCGAAAGGATCTTTTTCCCATAGAACTCTGCCGCATAAACAGGATTCCCGGCAAAATATGTCACCCGGTCTTTCACTTCCTGTTCCCCTAACTCCTTCATTTTTTCATAATCAAATACCGCTGCATTATATACGTCCTTCTGGTAATTATTGTCCCAGCCGCACCCCCGCCTGCTCTCCTGCATTCCCATGGCCAGGGTCACCACGGTGGGAACGCCCCCGGACCGTTCCAGCCCGGAACGCGACTCATACATCCTGTAGATCCCCGCAAAAAGTATCAGGGGCAGCACAACAGACAGCACCACTGCCGCCAGGAGTCTTTTGTCACGTTTCCGGATCAGATGCACCAGCGTCACCAGTGCCAGGGCAATAAAAACGATGGTAGTGCTCTGCCGCACCAGCTGCGCAAGCGCAAGCGTCAATGTCATCCCCGCAAGGTATCCCGTCTTCCGCCTCTTTTCATAACGGCAGAGAAAAAGGAATCCCAGAAGCGCCAGAAAAATACTCAGGATATCGCCATATACCCAGGATGCATAGAAAAACAGGGGGAAACAGAGGCTTATCATCAGACAGTACAATACCTCCACACTGAAGCTGTCACTCCACTCCCTGACCAGCCGGTATCCGATATAAACGATTCCCGCCACAGCCAGCGCGTTGATCACATGCAGGGGGCGGTACTGAAAGGGCTCTATCACATGATAAAGCAGCTCCACCAGGGAAATCTGTCCCAGCTGGTAGGGATAGATATGGCAGTAACCGCCCGGCTCCAGAAACGAAAAATTTCCGTTCCTGAAATAGGAGGCTCCCCCGTAGATAAAGGCCTGGTCCCCCATGGGCAGCCTCTCCGCGGAGAAGATCCACCAGAGACTTACGGAAAAAGCCCAGAGGGCAGCCAATGCCCCCAGCCCTTCCGAAACCAGACGCTGTTTTCCTGCCTCCAGCCGCCGTTCCAGGCTTAACAGTGCCCGGAACAGGATACAGCAGAACACTGCTGCCAACAGATTTCCCAATACGCTGTCCCCTTTGTGAAAGGAAACCTCCTCCCCGCCGGGCATCATATACCAGGTATCCACCAGCACACATACGGCAAGGAGCAGCATCATCGCTGCCCCTGCCATTCTGACGATCCCAAAACTGATCTTTTCCACTCTGTCAGACATTAAAGCAGCTGCCTCCTACAAACTCCCTGCAAATGGAATTATTGGGCAGACCCTCACTGGGCATTCCCAGGAAATAATTCAGGAATTTCAGCAGTCTCTTTGCCTCATGGTACTCCGGATCCCCCTTGGGAATCTGGAATAACAGCGGTTCGGCAAAGGTTTTCAGCACCGCCAGCTCATAGATCTGCGCGGAATTGAACATGGCGTCTGCGTCCTCCTGGAAGGGAAAGATATTCTCCTCCTCACCCCTGCGGACAGAGGACCACATGGCAATGGTTCCCTGGGCTGCCGTCCCCCTGGTGCGCGCATCCCTGATCATCCTGCGCAGAAGCCGTCCGTCCGTGGTAGGGATGCGGTTGTGCGCATCCACGTTCAGGGTGGTAAGGGCACTGATATAGATCTTGTATTTGCTCTCCTCAGGCAGCGCATAGGACATTTTCTCATTCAGGCCGTGAATCCCCTCGATCACCAGGATATCATCCGCCCCCAGCTGCTTGTAATTTCCCTTATACTCCCTCTTCCCGACCTTAAAGTTAAATTCGGGCAGTTCCACCTTTTCTCCTGCCAGCAGCGCCATCATATCCTCGTTGAACTGCTTCACATCAAGAGCCTCCAGGCATTCAAAATTATATTTGCCGTTCTCATCCTTCGGCGTCTTTTCCCTGTCCACGAAATAATTGTCCAGTGCAATGGGATGGGGCGTCTTCCCCAGCGTCCGCAGCTGGATCGAGAGCCTGTGGGAAAAGCTGGTCTTGCCGGAGGAGGAGGGCCCTGCGATCATGACAAATTTCACATTGCCCCGATCTGTGATATCCCTGGCAATCTCCGCGATCTTCCGCTCCTGTTCCGCCTCCTGGATCAGCAGGATATCGCTCATGGAACCGCTGCATATCTGGTCGTTCAGATCTCCCACCGTCTCCAGTCCGATCTTTTTCCCCCACTCCGTGGAATCCTTCATGGTCTGGAACAGCTTCCTCTGCTCCCTAAAGGGCTCCACCCTGTCAGGATGCTTCTGGGTAGGCAGAAGCATCATAAAGCCCTCGTCATAGGCCATCACGTCAAACCACTTCACATAGCCCGTATGGGGCAGCATATACCCGTAATAATAGTCATAATAGCCCTGTATTTCATAGACATTCACCGTGGAACTCATACGGTAACGGAACAGCTTTTCCTTGTCCTTCATCCCGTGCGCCCGGAAAAGCTCCATGGCCTCATCCAGGGGATAGGAACGCTTTTTGAAAGGAACCGCCTCCGCCACAAGCTGCTCCATCCGCGCCTTGATCCTGGAGGCATTCTCCCCCGTTGCAGGGATCCTTCCGTCAGAGCTCACATAATAACCATGTCCGATGGCAAATTCCACCCTGGTATCCTGTGCCGTCTCCGCCCCGAAAACATCATGCACCGCCTTTAAAAAAAGCATGGTGGCCGTTCTCACATAGGTTTTATGCCCCACGGCATCTCCCATGGTAAAAAAGTCTACCTCACAGTCCCTTGTGATCTTTTTGAACAATTCCCTGATCTTGCCGTTGGCAGACGCCACAGCGATCATGCCATCGTAATCCTTCTGGTACTCCGCAGCAATGGTCTCAAAGGAAGTCCCCTGTTCATACTGCTTCTTCTCCCCGTGAATCGTAACCGTGACCATATCCTCTACCGTCCCTTCTCATATATTTCCAATGCACTCTCCAACTGTTCCTTCTCCAGGAAAAGCTCTCTCTGCCTGGCGTCGCTCCTTGCGGAAGCCTTCTGCCGCAGCTGTCCGATCAGCCCCTCCACCGCACACAGCTGCCTCTGAAGATACTGCCTTAAAACGGGATGCCGTCCCCGAAGGAGATGTTCCCCGTACAGATCATATAATCCGGGCAGCTGTCCATCGTAACCGGGCAGCACCCCGTCGCGGCCGGGCAGTAATCCATCTTGACCAGGCAATGATCCGTCGCGGCCAGACTGCAACCCTTCTTGACCGGGCAGTGATCCGTCGCGG
>CAOKWI010000095.1 GCA_948473115.1 uncultured Lachnospiraceae bacterium
TGTGTGCAAGCACCCACGCGCAATTTGCAAATTGTTGCATGGCTGAACTGTTACGATGGTAAGTAACAGTTAAAAAGTATCCATTGACTTTTTGTGGGAAATTGGTACATTTATATGTGAGGATATATCTCATCGGGAGGAAGGGTATCGGTAAACATGGCACAGAACACGAAACGTTCGATCAATGAATTGCTGGTCAATCTGTTCAATCATGTGATGGATTTGGAAGGAAAAGCGGTCATTACATCACAGTTCAGCGATATTACCAACAATGATATGCACATCATCGAGGCCATCGGGATCGAGGAGCCCCGAAATATGTCCGTCATAGCGCACAGGCTGTCTGTCACGGTGGGTACCCTGACCACAAATATGAACGGCCTGGAGAAAAAGGGATATATCCGTCGTGAGCGCAGCCAGGAGGACAAGCGTCTGGTCTATGTGCTCCTTACCGAAAAGGGAAAGAAGGCATTTTACCACCACCGGGACTTTCACAAGAAGATGATAAAGGCGATTATTAAGGATCTGAGCGGGGAGGAGATGGAAATACTGTACCGCTGTCTCCAGAACCTGAACCGTTTCCTGGAGCCGGAAAGCATCGTTTAAGAACTGTTGTCCATTAGGTGGAATGTGCGATTTCAGGATGGGGAAGCATATGAGTGTAAACAAAACGGGAAATAATCGGTTCGGTAACCTGAAGACGATGATCTATGGAAGGACAGCCGCCATCATGCTTGGTTTTCTGGTGCAGCTGGCGCTGTTGGTCATTGCCTTTTACGGGCTGAGGGGCTATAGCTATCTGTTTTACATTTTCTTTGTGATCATCAGTGTCGTGGCGGTGGTCCATATTTTTAATGCCGCAGGCAATCCTGATATGAAGCTCTCATGGATGTTTCCCATCGCTATTTTCCCCATATTCGGAGCGATCTTTTATACCGTGATCATTTTACAGCCGGGGACGAAAAACCTGTACGGGCGCTTACAGAAGCTTTCGCAGTATACCAAAGCCTATGTAAAGCCCCGGGAGGATTCCAGGGAGAGGCTGCGCCAGGAAAGCCCCTCCATGGGACAGCTGGCGTATTACCTGGAAAAATACGATAACAGTCCGGTCTACGAGAATACCCAGGTGACTTATTATCACTTGGGAGATGAACAGTTTCCTGCCATGATAGAGGAGCTGCAAAAGGCGGAGAAATTCATTTTCATGGAGTTTTTCATTGTCAGTGGGGGAAGGATGATGGAGACCATGATTGAGGTCCTGAAGGAGAAGGCAAAACAGGGAGTGGAAGTGCGTTTTCTTTATGACGGCACCAATGTGCTGTGGAACCTGCCCAGCTTTTTCCCCAAAATGATGGAGGCGGAGGGGATCAAGTGCAAAATGTTCTCTCCCATCAGGCCGATTTTTTCCCCCCATTATAATAATAGGGATCACCGAAAGATCCTGGTGGTGGACGGACGTGTGGCGTTTACCGGCGGCATCAATATCGCGGATGAATATATTAATGAGAAGCCGCGTTTCGGGCACTGGAAGGATGTGGGCATTAAGCTGACCGGCGATGCGGTGGAACGATTTACTTATATGTTCCTGGAGCTCTGGGACGAGTCGGAGAAGCAGAAGGAAGCTTATGAGAGTTACCTTTGCCCCGAAGATGCATCCCGTCCCGGCGACGGCTATGTGATCCCCTATGGCGTCTGTCCCCTGGGGCCGGAGCGGGTAGGGGAAAAGGTGTATCTGGACATTGTCAACACGGCGCACACTTATGTGCATATCATGACGCCTTACCTGATCCTGGATCATCAGATGATGGTTGCGCTGTGCTTCGCGGCCAAAAGGGGAGTGGAAGTTGTGATTATCATGCCTCATGTGCCGGACAAGAAGTATGCCTTTATGCTGGCGAAAACGTATTATAACGAGCTGCTGGAGGCGGGCGTCAGGATTTATGAATACGAGCCCGGTTTTGTCCACGCGAAGCTGTTTGTGGCGGATGACCTGAAAGCGGTGGTGGGAACGGTGAACCTGGATTACCGCAGCCTGTACCACCATTTTGAGTGTGGGGCGGTGCTCTACCGGAATTCCCAGATACGGGTCATGGAGGAGGACGTGCAGGCCACGCTGGAGCGGTGTATTGAGATGAAGGCGGAGGATTATAAAAAGTTAAAGCTCAGGGAGAGATTCCTGGGCCGTCTGATGAGAGTTGTGGCACCTTTGATGTAGGGTGCCATTCCTTTTTCAAAAAACATTTCACTTTCGGAAACTTTATGGGGAGAACCGCGTTATTAATATCAGAAGAGTGGTTTGAAAAGACTGTAGGAACGGAACAGGAGGAGACGCTTTGAGAGACACGGAAATAATGGATCTGTACTGGGCAAGGGATGAGCGCGCCATTCATGAGACCCAGAACAGTTACGGCAGATACTGCTACTGTATTGCCTACAATATATTAAAGGACAGGGAAGACTCGGATGAATGTGTCAATGATACCTGGCTGCGGGCGTGGAATGCGATTCCACCCAAAAGGCCGGAACGCCTGGAATTGTTTCTGGGTACAATCACCCGTAATCTGTCTTTTGATAAATGGAAGGGGAAGCATGCTATGAAACGTGGCAGCGGTGAGATCACAGTGGCGTTGGACGAGCTGGTGGAATGTGTGCCGGACAGACATAACACGGAAGAAGAGGTGGAGGCGGCGGAGCTGGGGAGACTGATCAATGTATTTCTGCGCTCCCTGCCGGAGCGGGAATGCAATGTATTCCTCCGCAGATACTGGTATGTGGAGGAATACAATGAGATTGCGAAACGTTACGGCCTGAAGCTGAATACGGTAAAAACGATTCTTTTCCGCACCAGGGCGCGGCTGAAGGGTTTTCTGGAACAGGAGGGTGTGACATTATGAGTGATCAGGCGGTAAAGATTTTTGAAGCGTTGTCCGATGTGGACGAAGAACTATTGGAACGGTGTAACCGGAAGACTGTCCGCAAGAATGATACTGCCCCCAGACTGTTTCAGGCATATGGCAGGGCAATTGCCGCAGGCATCTGCCTGATCGTGGCGGGAGCGGTATCCTGGGGCGGGTATCAGCTGATCAGGGGATCGTCCCAGTCAAATTCTTCCGGCGGTGCGTACAGGGAACTGGCCGATATGGCGCAGTCCGTGACAGTGGAGGAGGAAGGTCAATCTGACCTGAATGGCAGCGGAGGGCTGGGAAGCACCATGGGTGCAGGCGCGGAACCTGCCGCCGGAATGGCGGAAGATACAGGCGCCGCCACCATGGATGGCATGATGGCGGCACAGGAGTCCGCTACATCGGAGAGTCTGCGGGACCAGATAGCGGGAACTCCGGCAAAGGAAGAGGCGGTACAGGAAGGCGGACAGACTGAGGCTGACAAGGAACAGCAGGCGGACCACTATGGGGACCTGCGTGAGCAGCAAGCGGCGCAGAGGGATTCCAGGGAGGAGATCCCCTGGGAGGAGGCGTGCGCGACAGAGCCCTTCGGCAGTTATCTGCCAACGGTTCTTCCGGATGCCTATGAAGCCTTTTCCGCCAGAAGGAGTCTTTCCCCGGAGCATTGGGACAATCTCATTTTCAGATGGACCGACGGTGTGCAGGTCCTTTCCCTGGACATGACATCGGGCGAGGTGGTGACAAGGGAGGATCTGGAGCGGCGCGACGGACTGTGTGAGTATGTGGCGGAGGATTTCAGCAAAGAACTGATGCCGGATCCGCCCGCGGGAGAACCGCTGGCATTTACGCTTTATTATGCGGATGGCATGAGAATTGATTTTCAGGGTCATGTCACCGCTGACGAGATGTGGGCAGTAGTGGAGTCCATCAAAAAGCAGAACCCTGTCCAGAAATAATTTCCACCTGTGCGGCTGCAATGTTACTGTTCACAGCTTCGCTGCTCACAGCAACATAATGCACACAAAATGAGCAAAAGACGCTCATTTTGGCGCCCGCAGTCTCGGGTTTTTATGCCCAAAACGCATAAAAACGCCTTCGCGAAACCGGCTGTGAATAGTAACGTTGCAATCCAATGCCCTGCCTGCATGCCATTGGATTGCGGCCCCACAGGTGAAAATGTTTCGCTGATGAGCCGGTCAGCTGCCCTTCCTGTCCAGGAGTCGGATCGCCTGGACTGAAAACGTTTCGCCGGTGGGTCAGTCAGACACTCTCATTCTCACGCATGCGGTAGCCGATGCCGATCTCGGTAAAAACATACTGCGGCTGGGCAGGATTCTTTTCTATTTTGCGGCGGATGTTAGCCATGTTTACGCGGAGGATCTGGTTGTTGCCGTCCGTGTAAGGCCCCCAGATGGTATTCATGATAAACTTGTAAGTCAGGACCCTGCCGGAGTTTTCCGCCAGCAGTGAGAGTAACTGATACTCAATCTGGGTCAGGTGGACCTCACTGCCTTCCATGTAGATCATTCTTTTATCAAAATAGATTTCCAGGCCGGCGGCTCTGTACACTCTGCCAGGCATGGCGGAGTGGCTGTGCCGGAGGGAGGTCCTGATCCGTGCCATCAGCTCGGCGGGTCCAAAGGGCTTGGTAATGTAATCGTCAGCTCCAAGGTCAAGGGCCATCACCTTATCCTGTTCTTCAACCCGGGCAGAGATGACGATGACGGAGATACTGCTCCAGCTGCGCAATTGCCTGAGTACATCGCAGCCATCGATATCAGGAAGCCCCAGATCCAACAGGATCACATCGGGACAGAACGAGGCGGCAAGACTTACGCCCTCCTTTCCGGAGAGCGCAGTGATGACACGGTAGCCGTTTCCGCTTAGAAAAGCGGTGATATAGGAGCAGATGCTTTTGTCATCTTCGATAAGCAGAATGTTGATTTTGGTGTTCATGGTCGTAAATCTCCTCTCTGTAAATATCTTTTTTATTGAAAAAAAGTCTCCTCTTTCGTCTTGGGGAGTGTAAAAGTAAATTCAGCACCGTTTTTATGGTTTTTCCCGGTCAGTGTGCCATGATGCGCGGTGATGATGGTCTTACAGATCGCAAGACCGATTCCCATGCCCTTGTGTGTATCCACGGAATGGGGATTGGTATAATCCATGCCGTCGAACAGGCTGTTTAATTTTTCGGCAGGTATGCCAACGCCGTAGTCCCGGACGGTGAAGGTCACTTCTTCGCCCTTATCTTCTACAATAAAGTCAATGGGATCGCTGCTTCTGGAATGATACAGGGCATTTTCCAGCAGATTGATGGTGACCTGCTCTATCAGTACCGCATCCATGGGCAGCATAATGAACTGGTCGGGGATACTGGCATGGATCACGCACTCAGGATGACGCTTCTCCATTTTCTGAAGGGCTTCCGCAACGACTTCTTCAATGGATTCCTCATTGGTACTGATGCACAGGTCCTGATCCCGGATGCGGGTGACGGAGAGCAGGTTTTCCACCATGTTTATGAGCCAGTTGGAATCCTCATAAATGTTTGTGACAATAGCGGCCTTCTCCTGCTCTGACAGATGCGCCTGGTTTTCCAGAAAGACAACACTGTTTCCCATGATACCGGTAAGCGGGGTGCGCAGGTCATGGGATATGGCCCGAAGCAGATTGGCACGCATCTTTTCCATTTCTATCTCGGACAACTGCTTTTCTCTCTCGGCGATGGTGTTTGCCTGCAGCGTCAGATGGGAAGCGAGTGTACTGATGAAGACGGTGATCGCCAGCATGGAGACGAAGGTCACGGGATAGTCGAAAGGGATGATGTTTTGCTTCAAAAAATAGAGACATGTCAACAGGCAGTAGAGAATGCCGTAAAAGTAGCCTGCGGTGCAGCATGACACTACGATCAGAAAGAGGATGAAGAGCAGAGTTGTATTAACGGGATTTTTACCGGCCACGCTGTGTAAGATACAGGAAAGGCCTATGGCAGCAGCCAGGCAGAGGATCGAGATGATCAGGCTGAATAAATGTTTTTGATATGAAGGAAGCAGATTTAGTTTTCTGGTAATCATAAACAACCCCTCCATTAATCATATTACTTTGTTCTAATTATAAATATTTTATAGGCTGATATCAACAAACTGCTGTTAAGATAGTGTTAAGAAATGAGAATTGGAAGAACGTGTGTTTGGCGGCATATAGTGAAAGGGCGTATCAGACCGATACGCCCTTGTAAATGTGATATTTTGGAGGAACTACCTGCACCATCGGCCAGAGGCGCCGCAGGGCAGGATCAGTTTTGATTCTGTCACGGGAAGGCCAAGCTCTTCCGCTTCCACCTGTCCGCCGAAGCGTCTGACAATGGATGTATTCATCATATAGGATAGCACTGCGGGCTGCAGGCCGGTGGTGTAGGAATTGAGCAGGAAGAACAAAGCGTCCTCGGAGAGTATCTGTGTGGTCAGCTCCAGAAAAGGCCAGATGCTTTCCTCTATTTTCCAGACCTCGCCCCTGGGACCCCTGCCGTAAGAGGGAGGATCCATAATGATGCCGTCGTATTTATTTCCACGGCGGATTTCCCGCTCCACGAATTTCACGCAGTCGTCCACCAGCCATCGGATGGGTGAATCGCCCAGGCCGGAACTGGCAGCATTCTCCTTTGCCCAGCCTACCATGCCCTTGGAGGCGTCCACGTGGGTCACGGAAGCGCCCGCGGCGGCTGCGGCCAGGGTGGCGCCGCCGGTGTAGGCAAAAAGGTTCAGGATTTTGAGCTGCCTGCCGGGAGCGCGGCGCAGGGCATCGCGTATCAGCCCGGAAAACCAGTCCCAGTTCGCCGCCTGTTCCGGAAACAGGCCGGTGTGTTTGAAGCTGAAAGGCTTTAAGCGGAAGGTAAGGGTGGTTTCGGGAGTGGCGGCATCGTAGCAGGGCAGCGAATACCGGATGGCCCATTCTTCTGGCAGACTGAAAAATTCCCACTCGCCTCCTCCCCTGGCGCTTCTGTGGTAATGTCCGTTCTTCTGCTTCCAGCCCCTGTGGCAATGGGGGGTATTCCAGATGACCTGGGGATCGGGACGGACAAGGATATAATCGCCCCATCGCTCCAGCTTTTCCCCGTTTGAGGTGTCCAATATTTCGTATTCTTTCCAGTTATCTGCAGTCCACATAGACGGAATCCCTTTCTGCTGTGAGTAAGGAACTGTTAAGAGTTAACTTTACACTTTTCATTCTTTAACAGTTCGTTGGTATATTTGGGTGACGGTCTTAATATACACCAGATTGGCGGGATTGGCAACTCTGCGGACACAGCGGCTGCCTGTCAAAGGACACAGCTTGCACGGGAAAAAATACAATTTTTTTAAAAAAGCCCTTGCCAAAAGGGCTTTCACCATGTATACTATTCCTTGCTGTGGCATGATAGCTGTGAAGCGTGAGGTTGCTGTCTGTCAGCAATGGCAGGCAGGTTTTCCGTGGAGCGAATGTCAAGTTAGAAAACTGGCGACAAGTCACTGTACCAAATTTAAGTCCGCAGGAGACGCGGAAACGACGTGTAAATGTACTGACCGGAAAGAAATACGTTGCGTAAAGGTCTGGGACACACACGGGAGAGTGTACAGTCACCGCTTGTCGTACTAAAATGAAAATCAAAGATTTTCATTTCTAAAGAGTGCGAAAAGGAGGCGACTTTTTTTATGGCAAATCAAGTAATGAGAATTACCCTGAAGGCATATGAGCATCAGCTGGTTGATGCATCTGCCAGGAAGATCATCGAAACTGTAAAGAAGACCGGATCTGAGGTGAGCGGCCCTGTGCCCCTTCCCACAAAGAAAGAGGTCATCACAATCCTGAGAGCGGTACACAAGTACAAGGACTCCAGGGAGCAGTTCGAGCAGAGGACCCATAAGAGACTGATCGATATCATCACGCCCACCCAGAAGACGGTGGATGCGCTGCAGAGGCTGGAGATGCCCGCAGGTGTTTATATCGACATTAAGATGAAGACAAAGTAATAAAAACGTCTTCATCTCGATGAAGACAAAGGAATGAAAACCTCTACTTAGACGTAAGAACACGCAAATCGCAACGTACTGAAACCGCGTGGTCCGCTATGTAGAATGCGCCGGTCTCCAGGCCATGGGGCGGCGCAGGCAGTCCGCAAGGGCAGAAAGAGAGGAAATATGAAGAAAGCAATTTTGGCAACCAAGGTCGGCATGACCCAGATCTTCAATGAAGACGGCAGCCTGATCCCTGTGACAGTTCTTCAGGCAGGACCCTGTGTGGTGACCCAGCTCAAGACCGTGGAGAACGATGGTTACAGCGCGGTACAGGTGGGCTTCGTTGACAAGAAAGACAGGATCATTAATAAGGATGCGAAGGGCAGGACAGAGGTTATCCACAGACATGGCACAACCAAGCCGGAGCAGGGTCATTTTAAGAAGGCAGGCGTAAGCTCCAAGAGATATGTGCGGGAATTTAAGTTTGAAAACGCTGACGAGTACACCCTGGGTGCAGAGATCAAGGCTGACATCTTCGCGCAGGGCGACAAGGTGGATGCATCTGCCATTTCCAAGGGCAAAGGCTTCCAGGGCGCGATCAAGAGACACGGACAGCACAGAGGACCCATGAAGCACGGTTCCAAGTTCCACCGTCATCAGGGTTCCAACGGCGCGTGTTCCTCCCCCAGCCGCGTGTTCAAGGGCAAGGGAATGCCCGGGCATATGGGCTGCGTAAAAGTTACCGTACAGAACCTTGAGGTGGTCAGGGTGGATGCGGAAAAGAATCTGCTGCTGGTAAAGGGTGCGGTGCCGGGACCTAAGAAGGGTCTGGTAACCATCAAAGAGACCGTCAAGGTAGAAAGCTAGTTTGGTGCGAAAGGAGGACTGATCAAATGGCAAACGTATCTGTTTATAATATGGAAGGCAAAGAAGTTGGTACGATTGAATTAAGCGATGCGGTATTTGGTGTGGAAGTGAATGAGCACCTGGTACACATGGCAGTTGTACAGCAGCTTGCAAACAATCGTCAGGGAACCCAGAAGGCAAAGACCCGCGCCGAGGTATCGGGCGGCGGAAGAAAGCCCTGGAGACAGAAGGGAACCGGTCATGCAAGACAGGGTTCAACAAGGGCTCCCCAGTGGAAAGGCGGCGGCGTGGTATTTGCTCCCGTTCCCAGGGATTATTCCTTTAAGATGAACAAGAAGGAAAAGAGAGCGGCCCTGAAGTCCGCGCTGACCAGCAAGGTACAGGACAGCAGACTGATCGTGGTCGATGAACTGAAATTTGACGAGATCAAGACGAAGAATTTCGTTGCGGTAATGAATAACCTGAAGGTTCAGAAGGGGCTGGTCGTTATTGCCGATAACGACGCCAATGTGGTAATGTCGGCGAGAAATGTGGCTGATGTGGATACTGCCCTGGTGAACTCGATCAATGTATATGATATCATGAAGGCTAAGACGGTTGTCCTGACAAAGGATGCCGTAGCGAAGATTGAGGAGGTGTACGCATAATGGCAGACATTAAATACTATGACGTGATCCTCAAACCGGTCATCACCGAGAAGAGCATGGCTGGTATGGGCGAGAAGAAATATACATTTCTGGTTCATACGGATGCGAACAAATCCATGATCAAGGAGGCTGTCGAGAAGATGTTCGACGGCACCAAGGTAAAGAAGGTCAATACCATGAACTGCGAAGGCAAGAAGAAGAGACGCGGCATGGTGGTGGGCAAGACGGCCAAGACAAAGAAGGCAATCGTGACCCTGACCGAGGACAGCAAGGATATCGAACTCTTTACCGGATTATAAAACGATGGAAAGATTTTCTAAGCTCGAAAGTTCCTCGCTAAGAAAATCTGTGTTCCATCGTGGGTATGGAATGGTTAAGTATGCGGCCTGACAGACGGGCTGCGCAAAATTGATTGAGATAAGGAGATAAGACAATGGGTATTAAGACATATAATCCCTATACACCCTCCAGAAGAAATATGACCGGCTCTGATTTCGCTGAAATCACCAAGACAACACCTGAGAAGAGCCTTTGTACTTCTCTGAAAAAGAATGCCGGCCGTAATAATCAGGGTAAGATCACTGTGAGACACCATGGCGGCGGCTCCAGAAGAAAATACAGGATCATTGATTTCAAGAGAAACAAGGACGGCGTTCCCGCAAAGGTGATCGGCATTGAATATGATCCCAACAGGACAGCAAATATCGCGCTGATCTGTTATGCGGACGGCGAGAAGGCATATATCCTTGCTCCCGAAGGTCTGACCGACGGAATGACCGTGATGAACGGAGCTGAGGCAGAAGTGAGACTGGGCAACTGCCTGCCCTTATCTGAGATTCCCGTAGGTACTCAGCTGCACAACATCGAACTGTATCCCGGCAAGGGCGGCCAGCTGGTTCGCTCCGCGGGCAACAGCGCACAGCTCATGGCAAAGGAAGGAAAGTACGCAACACTCCGTCTTCCCTCCGGCGAGATGAGAATGGTTCCCCTGGTATGCCGCGCAACCGTTGGCGTTGTGGGCAATGCAGATCACAGCCTTGTTAAGATCGGTAAGGCAGGACGTAAGCGTCACATGGGCATCCGCCCTACGGTGCGCGGTTCTGTTATGAACCCTAACGACCATCCTCATGGTGGTGGTGAGGGAAAGACCGGTATCGGACGTCCCGGTCCCAGCACTCCCTGGGGCAAGCCTGCTCTGGGTCTTAAGACACGTAAGGCTAAGAAGGCTTCCAACAAGCTGATCGTAAGAAGACGCGACGGCAGAGCAATCAAATAAAAACAGGAGGAAAGACAATGGCTAGATCACTGAAAAAAGGGCCTTTCGCAGATGAAAGCCTGTTAAAAAAAGTTGACGCTTTAAATGCATCGGGACAGAAGCAGGTCATCAAGACCTGGTCCCGCCGCTCTACAATTTTCCCTTCTTTCGTGGGACATACATTTGCAGTACATGACGGCAGAAAGCATGTTCCTGTATATGTGACCGAGGATATGGTTGGACACAAGCTCGGCGAGTTCGTTGCGACCAGGACCTATCGGGGCCACGGCAAGGATGAGAAGAAGTCCAAGGTACGTTAATTTACAAGCAATTTTTCAACGCACAATCGCCCGGGAGGGCATTGCGGCTGTCTGTCTGCGGGCCGCGGGCTCGTAGCAGATGCGTTGCGGTTATTCTGAAAAGGAGGATTTATATCTATGGCTAAAGGACATAGAAGTCAGATCAAGAGAGAGAGAAACGCCCAGAAGGATACCAGACCCTCGGCAAAGTTATCTTATGCCAGAGTATCTGTACAGAAGGCGTGTTTCGTATTAGACGCTATCAGAGGCAAGGATGTACAGACTGCGCTTGGTATTCTGGAGTACAATCCCAGATACGCTTCCAGTCTCATCAAGAAGCTGCTTGAGTCGGCGATTGCCAATGCCGAGAACAACAACGGTATGAACAGAGAGAACCTGTATGTGGCGGAGTGCTACGCGAACAAGGGACCTACCATGAAGCGCGTCCAGCCCAGGGCACAGGGCAGAGCCTACAGGATCGAGAAGAGAATGAGCCATATCACCGTTGTGCTTGATGAGAAGAAGTAAGGAAAGGAGCAAATAGAATGGGACAGAAAGTTAATCCTCACGGCCTGAGAGTCGGTGTTATTAAAGAGTGGGATTCCAAGTGGTACGCTGATGGCGAGTTCGCAGATTATCTGGTAGAGGACTACGAGATCAGAAAGTATCTGAAAAAGAAATTATATAATGCAGGTGTCTCCAAGATCGAGATCGAGAGGGCATCTGACAGGGTGAGAGTGATCATTCACACAGCAAAGCCCGGCGTGATCATCGGCAAGGGCGGCGCTGAGATCGAGGTCACCAAGGCAGAGCTTGCCAAGCTGACCGACAAGAAGATCCTGGTTGATATCAAAGAGATCAAGAAGCCTGACAAGGATGCGCAGCTGGTGGCTGAGAACATTGCCCAGCAGCTCGAGAACCGTATTTCCTTCAGACGTGCCATGAAATCCTGCATGGGCAGGACAATGAAGGCAGGGGCGCTTGGCATCAAGACCTGCTGTGCCGGTCGTCTGGGCGGCGCCGACATTGCGAGAAGCGAGTTCTACAGCGAGGGAACCATCCCTCTTCAGACCCTGAGAGCAGATATCGATTACGGCTTTGCAGAGGCAGATACCACCTACGGTAAAGTGGGCGTGAAGGTCTGGATCTACAAGGGCGAGATACTTCCTACAAAGGAAAATCAAATGGAAGGGAGCGATAAATAATCATGTTAATGCCGAAAAGAGTTAAACGTCGTAAACAGTTCCGTGGCAGCATGGCCGGCAAGGCAATGAGAGGTAACACTCTTACCTTCGGTGAATATGGTCTTGTTGCTACCGAGCCCTGCTGGATCAAATCCAATCAGATTGAAGCAGCGCGTATTGCGCTTACCCGTTATACAAAGCGTACAGGTAAAGTCTGGATCAAGATCTTCCCCGATAAGCCTGTGACAGCCAAGCCCGCTGAGACCCGTATGGGTTCCGGTAAAGGTACCCTGGAGTACTGGGTGGCGGTTGTGAAGCCCGGCCGCGTAATGTTTGAGATTGCCGGTGTTCCCGAAGAGTCAGCAAAGGAGGCGCTGCGTCTGGCTATGCATAAGCTTCCCTGCAAGTGTAAAATCGTTTCTAAGGCAGATTTGGAAGGCGGTGTAGAATAATGAAATCTAGTAAGTTTGTAGAAGAATTAAAGGGCAAGTCCGTAGAGGAACTGCATCAGGACCTTGTTGCCGCGAAGAAAGAGCTTTTCAATTTGAGATTCCAGAACGCAACCAATCAGCTGGATAATACTGCAAGGATCAAGGATGTAAGAAAGAACATTGCACGTATTCAGACAGTCATCACCGAGAAGGCAAGAGCTTGACCGTTGAGAGCGGGGAAAGGAGATCAATCGTGGAAAGAAATTTGAGAAAAACGCGTACTGGCAAGGTTACCAGTAATAAGATGGATAAAACGATCGTTGTGGCTATCGAAGAGCATGTAAAGCACCCTCTTTATAAGAAGGTTGTGAAGCGCACCTACAAGCTGAAGGCTCATGACGAGAACAACGAGTGCAACATCGGCGATACCGTAAAGGTTATGGAGACAAGACCTCTGTCCAAGGATAAGAGATGGAGACTGGTCGAGATCGTGGAAAGAGTGAAGTAATTTGACCGTAATTACGGTAAAGGAGGAAAATCATGGTTCAGCAGGAGACAAGACTGAAAGTTGCTGATAACACCGGTGCGAAAGAGTTACTCTGCATCAGGGTTATGGGCGGCTCTACAAGAAGATATGCACAGATCGGCGATGTGATTGTTGCTTCCGTTAAAGATGCAACACCCGGCGGAGTTGTAAAAAAGGGTGATGTTGTAAAGGCTGTAGTTGTCCGCACCGTAAAGGGCGCCCGCCGTAAGGACGGTTCCTACATCAGGTTCGATGAGAACGCTGCAGTGATCATCAAGGATGACAAGACACCCAGAGGAACCCGTATTTTTGGGCCGGTAGCAAGAGAACTTCGTGAAAA
>CAOKWI010000096.1 GCA_948473115.1 uncultured Lachnospiraceae bacterium
GGACAGGACAGCATGGCGCCGCCGTCCCTTTAGCAAGCCGCCTGGCACTAACGGGGCTGAACGGTTCCACTTGGTCGGGGAATGCAAAACATTTACAAATCCTGCGCCTCATGATAAACTAATTTTATTCATTTACGGAAAGGAAATCAATTATGGATAGATCAAAACTGCTTAAAATGCTGGTCTGGCTGAGTGTTATTGTTGTGATTGCCACCGGCGTCTCCCATCTGGTCCAGGGCAATTCCATGAGCCTGGCGGAGTACGCGGAGCTGCATTCCTCTGAAAGTTCCTCCGGTGCAAGTTCCACCGCGTCCGGAAATACAGCCTCTGCCTCCACAGGGAGTTCCGCCCATGACAGCCTGGAACCCTCCACACCGGACGATCCCCAAGCTTCCCAGGCAGCAGACAGTATGGAAAGCAGTCAGCCCTTCACCGATAAAGACCCTCAGGACAGCGAATCCTCCCAGCTCACAGGCGCCGCCTTAAACGGATCCTCCCAGCTGGCACAGCGTGTTTCCCTGACGGACGACTTCTATTATGAGCCCCTGTCCGATAACCTCCGCCGCTATATCACGGGGATCTCCTACCCTGCCACAGATTCGGATGAGGAAACCGCCGCATTGGTCGTGGGCTATGATGATCTTCGTTACGTCCATGTCCTGCACTATGACTTTGACGGAAATCCTACAGAAGGAGAACTGATCTGCAACGAATACATTGCGCAGGATCTGGTGGAGATCTTCCATGAACTGTACTACAATGAATATCAGATCGAACGGATGGTGCTGATTGATGAATATGACGGGGATGATACCGCTTCCATGGAGGACAATAACACCTCCTGCTTCAACTACCGTGTGGTGGAAGGCAGTTCCAGCCTTTCCAAGCATGCCTATGGGCTCGCTATTGATGTCAACCCGTTTTACAATCCCTATGTGACCTATGAAAAGGACGGCACCGAGAAGGTCTCCCCAGTAGCTGCCCTGGGGTACGCCGACCGCTCTGTGAATTTCCCCTACAAGATCGATGAGGAGGATCTCTGCTGCCGTCTGTTCAAGGAACATGGCTTTATCTGGGGCGGCAACTGGAACAGCTTAAAGGACTACCAGCATTTTCAGAAAACCCCGAAATGAATGGCCTTATATTTTGATTTCTGTCCATTTTCCCTGGCGGAAACGGATGCTTCCAAAAAGGAACCTGGAAACCTGGTCTGCCAGCACGCCGAACCAGATGCCGGTGATGCCCATTCCCAGCACATAGCCAAAGAAGTAAGATCCCGCCGTCCGCACAAGAGTGACACTGACCGTAGACGCCACCGCAGTGTAAAGGGTATCCCCCGCTCCGCGCAGACAGCCCATATATATGACCTGCGCTATCTGTAGTATGACCACAAAGATGATCACATGCATGATACTGACACCGATGGAGATGATCTCCTCCTCCCCTTCAAAGAACAGCGTCATCAGGAAACGTGCCCCGCTGAAATACAAAATTGCCAGTGCCACCGCGATCACACCGCCGATCATGCGGCAGGTTCTTCCATACTCTTTCGCCTTCTCAGGCTGTTTCGCCCCCAGACTGTAACCGATCAGTGCCACCGCCGTGGCCTGCAGCCCGTCCCCAAAGGAGAATGACAGCCCCATGATGTTCATGCCTACCTGATGAGCTGCCATGGCGTCGGTTCCCTGCTTTGCAGCCATGATGGCAGTCAGCATGAAGCCGGCCCGCATCAGCACCTGCTCGGCGAACACGCTGTAGCCTACCTTCACGATATTTACAAGAGCCTCCATAGAGGGTTTGATCTTTTGGGAAAGGATCAGCGGGACACTGACAAAATTTTCCTTCTTACATACGGATAAAACGCTCATGATACTTGCCACCACCGTACCCAGTACGGTGGCAAGAGCCGCCCCCCGGATCCCCAGGGCAGGGAATCCGAAATGTCCCTGGATCAGCAGGTAATTGAATATGATATTCACCGTATTGGAGACAAGGTTGGTGCGCATGGTGATACGGGTGTTCCCGGCACCTCTCTGTGCCGAATTGATCCCCATCTGAATCACATTAAAGATCATTCCACCCATAATGATCCTGAAATAGATGACCGCACTGTCATGGGTCAATTCCTCGGAACCGCACAGCCGGATGATGGGATCTGCAAACGCCACCAGAAGGATACTGAGCAATATGGCCGCCAGTACAATGAATACCAGGAAAGTGGCAAAGATCCTGTTGGCCTCCTCCTTCTTCCCCTGCCCCTTCCGCCTTGCCACCAGCGCGGAAATAGCGACATTTGACGCAATAAACAGTGACAATCCCAGAAACTTGGGCTGCGTGGTCAGCCCCACCGCCGCCACCGCATGGGATCCCAAAGAACTGACCATCAGGGAATCCACAAGTCCCGCAAATGCGGTAAAAAAAGATTCCAGAATGGCAGGCCAAGCCATATCAAGTGTCTTTTTTATATTGTCTTTGTCATATCCTCGAAACATTTTTCTGCACTTCCGTTAAAGTCATATCTCCCGCGGCATTCACCAAGCCCA
Organism: uncultured Lachnospiraceae bacterium; assembly: GCA_948473115.1. Classification (GTDB taxonomy): domain Bacteria; phylum Bacillota; class Clostridia; order Lachnospirales; family Lachnospiraceae; genus Acetatifactor. The sequence goes on from CAOKWI010000096.1 coordinate 2,544, forward strand.
ATTATGTCGGCTTGGCTCATTCTCCGCAGGAATGAATCATCTGTTGTCATGTGTATGCTTTCGCTCTCTTCCGCTTCCACAGCACTGCCACTGCCAGCCCCGCCGCAGTGAGGACAGTGACGGCATCCCCTGCCCGGAAGAACCATAGCCCTTCATATTCCACCGTAATGTGAGCCGTCTGCTCCGGCAGGTCACAGGCAATCATCCGGACAGGTACTTCCCAGGACTTTGTCTCCACAGGTTCCCCATCCACCCTGACCACATAACCGGGATAGTAACACTGCGGAAATACCAGCAGTTCCTCCGCATTTGTGGGATTCGACGTAGTCACACTTATTTTCGTCCCCCGCTTTACATAGTCGGAAACAGTGACATTCGTCATATTGGAACAGCCCACAGCGGCTTCCTTTCTGGAAAGGGTCAGATGCCATGGCTCGAACTTATCCGATATATAGTACATGTACATGCTGTCTGAATGATTGATTCCCTCTATTTCCATCTTATCACTCAGCGTGTCCCTCTGCTGGCAGAGCATGTCAAAATAGTAGCCTGTGCCGCAGATTACCAGGACCATCGCGATGATTTTAACATACTTACGCGTCTTTTCCGTGGTTGTCTCAATTGCCACGGCTGTGACAATACATAAGAACAGGCTTGCAATCCCCAGGAACCTCCACGGGAACTGCAGCGGGGATGTGATTTGCTCAAACCACTCATTTTCCAGCAGCCTGTTCCAGGGAAACAGCCAGGAGGAAAGGATCAGTCCCAGGATACCGTAGCCGAGGCATCTCCTTCCAAGTCTTCCCTCCCTGCTGTCGCTCTCCCGCTTTCCCGCCTGGTTCACACAGAACAGGACAGCGCCGGCCAGCAGTACAAACCCCACCGACAGGGGCATTTCGCCCTTGGTGCTTCCGGTATGGATGCTGTCGCTCACCGCAGACATGAATATGGTAAACATCTGTGAAAAATAGGAGGGATAGATTCCCACCGTATTTGCCATGTGAAAACACTGCAGGTCCTGGGTACTGTAGAAGACAAAGGGAACCAGAAACCCCGCGTTCAAAAGGATTGTCAGCCCGATCGCCTTAAGCCCCTGGAGAATACGCCCCGGCAGCTCCTTTCCGGGACCGCATATCAGCCATATGACCAGCTCCGCCAGCATAAAGAGCGCGCATATTTCCGTGGAAAGCACATGGGACTGAAGCATACAGGTCATTCCCAGCGCCAGAACATACCACTTCTTCCTGTCTCCCCATAATACCTCACAGGTTCCCCATAAAAGGAGCGGAAGGAAAACCATTGCCAGAGCCTCTCCCACCGCACACCGCAGATAGACATTGACCAGGCGGTATGCCGAAAAGGTATAAAGGATACAGCCCCACATAGCCATTTTATGGGAATGCAAAAGCTTCCGAAAGGAATAATATGACACCAGGGCTGTGGCAATGTTGATCGCCATAAGCAGCGTCTTAAAGCAAAGCATCAGCGACACCCTGAAAAACCGCAGTGCGACAAACGGGAGCAAAAAGAAGGATGGATACATAGACGCGGAAATATCGCCATATCCTTCGTTCTGCACCACGTTTATCCTAACGGGAAATTCCCCTGCCCGCAGGGACTGATAAATTCCCTCGAGCCTTGCCAGATGAAAGGTTGTATCATCCCCCTGATACAGGAAATCCGAAAACAGGGGTATGCTTACCAGCACCCCCATCCCGACCAGTAACCATTGTATGGGATATTTCTCAAAATAATGCCGATATCCCGCCAAAAGGATACAGAAAGAAATCAGGAAAAGAATACCTGCCACGTAGTAATGATCCCAATTCTGCAGTCTCACACTCTGAACCTGGCCCTCGGCAAAGTAACCGACCTCCGAGTCATTCACCACACGGATATGATATACTCCCTCCGAAAGCGTCACAGGCAGGGCCACAATCCCCGCATACTCCGGCACCACAGTTTCAGACAATGTCACTCCGATCTGATTCTGTTCATCTGTCAGATAATCACTGTAGATCCAGATCCTGTCCCCCGGCTGAAACCCCACATAGGTTATCTCAAATTGGTACTGGCCCTCCTGCAGAAAGGTCATTTCGTAGCTTTTCTGGTCCTCGTCAAATTCTTTCAAATAAGGCTCACCCTTGCAGAAGACCAGAACCCCCGTCAGAAACAGAAGCAATGCGATCAACCTGTATATAGGCGGTATTTTCTGAACCGCTTTCACTGTCTTCATAGCCGCACCTCTCGTATATATAAGGAAACTGGGCTAAGTTCAACCTGATGATACGAACCCAGCCCAGAATACTGTAGCAACCTTATGCGTAACTGTTCAGACTCCTGTTCCTCACACTTACGAAACACCTTCTGAATGCTATCCTTATACTAATTCAAGAACTACTTCCATAGCCCCGTCACCTTTGCGCTGACCGATCTTAACGATTCTGGTATAACCACCCTTGCGATCCGCATACTTAGGTGCATACTCGTCAAAAAGCTTTGCCACCAGATCGACTTCCTTGGTATTTCTCTTTCTCCCGGCTGCTTCCGTGGGAACAGAAACAACAGGATAGAGAACTCTCAGGATCTGACGTCTGACATGAGTCCTGGTAGGCAGATCTTTCTTGATCTCCTTCTCCACAGTCTCATACTTGGTAACCTTCTTGCCGTCCACGACTTCCTTTACACGCTTGCCGTCCTTGTCCTTCACGGGGACCTTAGCGGAGACCTTGACCATCTCAAAATTGTCCTTCTCCCTGACAGCCATTGCGATCAGTCCTTCTGCAATCTTCTTTACCTCCTTGGCCCTCGCCTCAGTGGTAATGATCCTGCCGTGATTCAGCAGTGCGGTCACCTGGTTCCTGAGTAATGCCTTCCTCTGTGAGGAGGTCTTGCCAAGCTTTCTATACTTTGCCATAATTTTTTCCCTTTCTCCATTCATGGTACATCCGGCCACGCTCTTTGGTCTTATTTACCGAATGCATATCCTGTCTCCATTCAGAGATGAACCACGGGCGAACCCTTTGGATTTACCGCCCAAGGCTATTCTTCGCTGGGATTCAGCTGCAGTCCCAGTTCCTTTAACTTCGCCAATACCTCTTCCAATGACTTGCGCCCAAGGTTACGGACCTTCATCATATCCTCAGAGGTCTTGTTGCACAGTTCTTCGACCGTATTGATACCGGCTCTCTTAAGACAATTATAAGAACGAACAGAAAGCTCCAGTTCGTCAATACTCATCTCAAGAACCTTCTCCTTCTCGTCATCTTCCTTTTCCACCATCACTTCAGCGTTTCTGGCATTTTCGGAAAGATCAATAAAGAGGCTTAAATGTTCACTCAGAACCTTTGCCGCAAGGCTTACCGCCTCATCCGGAACCAGTGTCCCATTGGTGAACACATCAAGTGTCAGCTTATCGTAATCAGTGATCTGACCTACACGGGTATTATTAACGGTAACGTTAACCCTCTCTACAGGCGTGTAGATGGAATCCACCACAATCACACCGATTGGCAGGTCTTCGTGTTTGTTCTTATCAGCGCTTACATAGCCGCGTCCCTTGGTGATGGTCAGCTCCATGTAAAGCTTTGTATCCTTGCCACTCAGGGTAGCAATGACCAGATCGGGATTCAGAATCTCAATATCCTGATCCGCCTGAATATCGGAAGCATGGACAATGCCTTCGCCCTGAAACTCGATATAGGCAGTCTTCACTTCGTTGGTCTCACTGTTATTCCTGATCGCAAGACTCTTGATATTCATGACGATCTCCGTCACATCCTCCTTTACACCGGGGATGGAGCTGAACTCGTGAAGTACTCCTTCGATCTTGATCTGGCTCACAGCCGCTCCGGGCAGGGAGGAAAGCATGATTCTTCTCAGGGAATTGCCAAGAGTAATGCCATAACCTCTCTCCAAAGGTTCTACGACAAACCTGCCGTACTTTTTGTCTTCTGAAATCTCAGCGACCTCAATATTTGGTCTCTCAAAATCAAACACTGCAATACCCTCCTTTTTTGGGGCTTACTTGGAATACAACTCGACAATCAGCATCTCATTTACAGGAACATCGATCATTTCCCTGGTAGGAAGATTCTTGATGGTTCCCTTGAAGTTCTCAATGTCAACATCCATCCATTCGGGTACCAGCCTGCCGCCGGTCACTTCGAGGATATCCTTGTACCTCTGCATGGACTTAGCGCTCTCCTTGATTTCAATCACATCACCGGCCTTGATCAGGTAGGAAGGAACACTTACTACCTTACCGTTTACCAGCACATGCTTATGTCCAACGATCTGTCTTGCCTCTCTTCTCGTTCTCGCAAAGTTCATTCTGAAAACCACGCTGTCCAGTCTCCTCTCCAGCATGACCATCAGATTCTCGCCAGTCATTCCCTTCATCCTGTCGGCCTTCTCATAATAATTTCTGAAAGGCTTCTCCAGAACGCCGTAGATAAACTTTGCCTTCTGCTTTTCACGGAGCTGTAAGCCATACTCGCTTACCTTCTTGCCCGCTCTCGTGTTCTGTCTGTTAGATTTCTTGTCATAACCCAGATAGGAAGGCTCCAGTCCCAAAGCCCTGCATCTCTTTAATACGGGTGTGCGATTTACTGCCATTTTACTCTTCTCCTTTAATCAGATGTTTACAATACCGCCCTGCGATACCTTCTTCCAACATATTATAAAACAACGTGTCCTTCCGAAAGAACGCTGTCTTTGCGTTCTTTCAGGCGGAACTTAGATTTTCTTAGGAATCGCATCCTATGATGCGGTTTCTTAGAAAATCTTTCCGGGTGAAACTTTCACCCTAGACCCTTCTCCTCTTGGGAGGACGGCATCCGTTATGGGGAACGGGTGTCACGTCACGGATACTCACCACTTCCAGACCGCACGCGGAGAGCGCTCTGATCGCAGCCTCACGTCCTGAACCAGGACCCTTTACAAATACATCTACGGATTTCAGTCCATGTACCAATGCAGCCTTTGTAGCTGTCTCTGCCGCCATCTGTGCAGCATATGGAGTAGATTTCCTTGAACCTCTAAATCCCAGACCACCGGCACTTGCCCAACTCAGAGCGTTGCCCTCATTATCGGTCAGGGTAACGATCGTATTGTTAAAAGAAGACTGGATATGTGCCTGTCCGCGTTCAACGTTTTTCTTAACGCGCTTCTTTGTTACTTTTTTTGCAACCTGTTTAGCCATTTTTAAACTAACCTACTTTCTCATAAAATTTACAGTTACATGGAACCACGATTATTTTTTCTTGTTTGCCACGGTACGCTTGGGTCCCTTGCGGGTTCTCGCATTGTTCTTGGTATTCTGACCGCGAACAGGAAGACCCTTACGATGACGGATACCACGATAGCAGCCGATCTCCTGAAGTCTCTTGATGTTCAGTGCCACTTCACGTCTGAGGTCACCTTCCACCATGACATTCATCTTCTCAAGCGCCTCTGAGATCTTCTTCACTTCCTCATCGGTGACATCCCTGACTCTGGTATCAGGATTTACGCCTGCTTCCTTTAAGATCTTGTTGGAAGTAGACCTGCCGATTCCATAGACATAGGTCAAACCGATCTCAATTCGTTTTTCTCTGGGTAAGTCAACACCTGCGATACGAGCCATTTACATTTCCTCCATTTCTATGCATCCTTATCCTGATGCATTTCGCGTACATTCTGGTCTGTTTATTGTACGCATTCTTACTAATTGACTGGGGCTCTCACCCAATCGGATCTGCATCCAATCTGTCCGTTTCTGAAGAAGACATTTTCCAATGAAAACGTTTTCCAACGGAAACACCTTCCGAAGAGAAACAGTGCCAAGAAGTAATCACTTGTTACAATCCACTCGTCAACCGCGGAACATACTGCCGTGAACGGAGTGAACAATAACAATCCCTGTAAGCCCTATCCCAGTTTTATGATAATCAGTGCACACGGACATTCCGCCTACACTGGTTCAGCCGCACATACAAACCGGACAAGAACTCACTTGACCTGCAAGCCTGTCAGCCAGGCTTCCTGCAGGCGGTGATTATCCCTGTCTCTGCTTATGCTTCGGATTCTCGCAGATTACTCTGATGCGTCCTTTTCTCTTGATGATTTTGCACTTTTCGCAAATTGGTTTTACTGATGATCTAACCTTCACGTTAAACCCTCCTTTCAAAAAAGACCGTTTTACATTATAACACAAGGGCTGCCGCTTGGCAACCCCCCGTACAAAACTTTTATTCCGTGATAATATCACGCAATATCTTCAATACAGCTGCTCTATTTATCATTTTATACTGAGCGGTCAGTCTTTTTGACCGCCAGTATAATGCATCAATTCAGCTATACTATTATTTTCATGCGCAGTATCACTTGATCCTATATGCTTCCTACAAGAGTTCCACTATAAGTCGCATACCAGAACGAACCCACTTTTTCTGCTTTATCCAAAGAAAGATAACCATCCATCCATGTGTTGAAATCATCAACATATTGTTCGTAATACAAGGTTTCTTCCATTTCGTCAAAAGACGAATACGGCTTGACCACAGTCTTCTCTATGGAGACTTCTGTCTGGGGAGTTGCCCCGGGATCTTCTTCCATAGTACTTGCATCCTGATAGATTGCCTGATAGATACCGCCTACCTTTTCCACATACGTGAGGACCGCAGCTTTACCGGACTCGGACGGGACACTTTCCTGTATCTCGTCAAACTCTGCATATTCCACGGTAATTTTTTCATTTTTCGTGTGTGCACTCACGGCAAGACAATTACCAAAAATAAGGGCAATGCATAATCCCGATATCATAACCGGATTTTTTCTGATTTTCATTCCAATTCCTCCTTATATTTTATTCCTGACCACTAATGGCTTTTCCATATTATACTGCATAACGCTGAATATTGCCTAATGTAATCATGCGATTGAACCAGTCAGCGTTATGCAGTCTGGTTTCACGGCAAGTGAAATCGTTAAGCAGTATACATTACACAACACGTTTCGAACACAGCATATCTTTCAATGATGGCCGAAGGCAGGACTCACGTAGTCACTCACTTTTTCATCATGGTTTCCAGCGCCTTTATCCCCATACAGCCCACAGCCAGAACTGCCACCGCCAGGATGCGGAAGGTAAATCTGGCATGAAGCGCGGAATGGTGCTGCACCACAATGATCCAGACGAAAGGCATGCAGAAGATGATCAGATAGGGAACCAGACCGGTCAGCACCGCGGCTGTTCCCTTCTTCCTGCATGCGGTCACCACCAGCGCCAGGGAAGCCAGCGCTATGACCCCCGCCATCACCGGATAGATCACATGGTCATACTCCAGAAGGTTCAGGCCGATCACGTAGAAGCCGCCGTTGAAACGGGGTCTGCCGCCGATGGCCTCCGTCCTGCCGATGATGGACCAGACAGCGTCCCTGATGGTTCCCGTATGCAGCGTCAGATCCGCAATGATCCATTTCATGGCCCACATGCCTGCGTATCCGATACCCCAGCATATACTGTAACCGACCACTCTCCGGACGGTGTCCTTCAGCACCCCTCCGTTTCCTACGCCTTTCGGGATACCCTCTTTGGCAGCCTGCCGGCTTTGCCTGAAATTGCCGCCTTTCCCGGCGGATGCATTCCCGTTGAGCAGAAAGAAGGCACAGAGGGGGAAACCCAGCGTCACGATGGGATAGGTCAGAAAATCAAAATAGGAGGTCAGTACCCCCACCATCAGGAAAAATTCCGGATACAGCTTCTTCTCCCGCAGCCAGTCGTTCTTCATAAGCATAAAGATCAGCGATGCCAGGGTAATGACCCAGCATACGGTCATGGTCAACGACACCAGCACCAGCAGCGGCTTCATGAACAGGAAGCCGACAACCATTGCTACCGCCACGCCTGGCTGCTTTTTCCTGACTGACAGCCACGCTGCCGCCGCCATCAACAGTAGCTGCAGCAGCACGCCTGCCACAGAAAGCTGCTTCCAGCTGAACAGTAGCAGCAGCGGCTTTAAATACACAAGATACCCATGCCAGTATCTGGTATATTCATGCAGATACATGGTGGCTGCATCCTGTCCTGCACAGTAGGCCTTCAGGGAATCCTCCGGCGTCCAGAACGCCTCCTCCAGATCATTGTGATACATTCGCATGGCATGTTCATAAACACTCTTTTCCGGAATCCTCTCAATGGCATTCTGTACCATGATGGCATCCGTGTAGGTTTCCCGATTTGTCTGTATATAATCGAAAAAACGGCTGCCTGAAATCCGGTCCTTTTGTCCCAGCATCTCTCCTGCACTGACGGCTACATGCTCTTTCATCCGTCCCGTCGGCAGACAGAAGACCAGTACCAGCAGTATCGTTCCCAGCAGGGCGCTCCCCAGGAGCAGCACGGCCATGTTCCGAAGCGGCCTTCCAAATTGTGTTTTCACTTATTTGTCTCTCCAAATGATCCGTCCCTTGCTCAGATCATAGGGGGACAGTTCCAAAGTCACTTTATCCCCGGGAAGGATACGGATAAAGTTCTGGCGCAGCTTGCCGCTGATATGGGCCAGTACGCGGTGTCCGTTTTCCAGTTCCACCTGAAACATGGTGTTCGGCAGCTTTTCCACCACTGTTCCTTCGATTTCAATTACATCACTCTTTGACATACACTTCCTCCAACAAACTATTTTTCTGCTGCTTCACGGCATACCTGATCTCTTCCGGGTAGACCTTCACCCCCGTCCGGAGCTTCTGCAGCAGTTCTTCATTCACGGTTTTATTCACGGGCTGAATATGTTTTTTCTTTTTCTTCTTGGGCTTATCCGGCGTCTTCATCCTACCGTCACACAGGAAGACATATTCTCCCTCCTGGGATATCACCACATATAAAACGCCCTTGTCATGCCCGGCCTTTGAAACAGCAAACTGTCCTATCATTTCCTATTCTCCATGCACTCCTGTCGTCCGCCTTAGGAACTGTTAAGAATTAACTTTACACTTTTACGCAGGATGAGATTGCAAAGGCAAGGCGGAAGAAGAAGACGATGCGGGCATCGTCGACTGATGACAACGCAGCATTTGCGAACTCAGCCAAGGCAAATGTGAAGATTAATTCTTTAACAGTTCCTTAGTACAGGGTCAGGATCTCCGGCTCGCCCTCGGTGATCAGTATCGTGTTTTCATAATGAGCCGACAGAGAGCCGTCCTCTGTGATCACTGTCCAGTCATCGTCAAGCCATTCCACATCCGCCCTGCCCATATTGACCATGGGCTCTATGGCAAGGGTCATGCCGGGACGCAGCTTCGGTCCCCGCCGGACCTGTGCAAAATTTGGCACCTGGGGATCCTCATGGAGCTGGGTTCCCACACCGTGCCCCACCAGATCCCTGACGATTCCGTACCCGTAAGGCTTAATATAGGAAGCGATGGCGTTGGAAATATCAAATAAATGATTTCCAGCCTTTGCCATTTTTATACCCGCGAAAAAGCTTTCCCTTGTGACATCCATCAGCTGCCTTGCTTCCTTGCTGATCTGTCCCACCGCGTGGGTACGCGCCGCATCGGAATGATAGCCTTTATAAATCATTCCCGCATCCAGGCTGACAATATCACCCTCCTGCAGGATCCGGTGCTTGTCAGGGATCCCGTGAACCACCTCGTCGTTCACCGATACGCAGATGCTTGCCGGGAATCCATTATAATGCAGGAAATTGGGGATGCCCTCCAGCTGGCGGATCAGTTTATCTCCCTTAATATCAATATCCCTGGTGGAAATACCGGGCTTAATAAATTCCTCCAGTTCCTTATGTACGATTGCCAGCCGTCTGCAGGATTCCCTGATCAATTCAATTTGTTCCGGAGTTTTAATGATAATTCCCATGGCGCCTTACCCCAGGATCTCCGTGATCGCTGCAAATACATCCTGCATATCCACGGTGCCGTCAACCGTTTTCAGCACACCTTTACCGGTATAGAAGTCAATCAGGGGCTGGGTCTGCTCATGATATACCTTCAGGCGGTTCTGGACCGTTTCCGGCTTATCGTCGTCCCGCAGCACCAGTTCGCTTCCGCAGCTGTCGCAGACGCCTTCCTTCTTAGGCGGGACATGCTCCAGATGATAGGTGGCGCCGCACTTTAAGCAGGCGCGTCTGCCGGACATCCGCTTCACGATATTTTCATCCGGTACATCCACATTGATGGCATAGTCGATCTTCTCACCCAGCTTATCCAGCGCCTCGTCCAGCACCTCCGCCTGAGGGATGGTGCGGGGGAAGCCGTCCAGCACATAGCCCGATCCGCAATCAGCCTGTGCCACCCTGTCAAGGAGGATCTTGACAGTCAGTTCATCAGGGACCAGAAGACCCTGGTCCATATATTTCTTTGCTTCCATTCCAAGTTCCGTCCCATTCTTGATGTTGGCACGGAAAATGTCTCCGGTGGAAATATGGGGGATCTTATATTTCTCCGCGATCATCTTTGCCTGGGTGCCCTTTCCTGCACCGGGAGCACCTAACATAATAATCTTCATTCTCTGCCTCTCAATCTGCCGGTACATGATACCGACTGTAAAATAACAGTTCTATTGTAACTATTTTATCGAGAATTTTCAATATATATCTTTGATTTTACTGAAAAAAAGGGTAACAGTTCAGCCCCGATCGTGCCAGGCGGCTTGGGTTTGTGGACTTCTAGCTAAAGTGACGGCGGTGCCATGCTGTCCTGTCCTATACGGACGGGGCAACGCGGATCTGAACTAACTGCCTACAATAGAATCCTCGCTTCGCGAGTCTTCTATTGTCATGAACTACGACTACGGGACGGTTAAAAACTAACCGTCCCTATGGCGCGAATTGCGTC
>CAOKWI010000097.1 GCA_948473115.1 uncultured Lachnospiraceae bacterium
CAGATGCCCAGGGCTTACGGGCCAAGGGTCAGAACAGAGAGACAAAAGGGACTTGCCTCCCTGCCGGTCTGAATGGCTGGCAAAAAACAGAAACCTCATGGATACCGCCAGTAGCCGGGCAAAGACCCGGTGAGAGCCGTAACACATGAACTTTTGGAGCATTTATGAGATCAATCAAAAATATCAAGGAAAGAGTCACCGATTTTGGAAACCTCCGGGATGCCTATTTCCACGCCAGGCGCAATAAACGCTTTCGGAATGAGGTCTTAGAGTTTTCGGCCAACCTGGAGGACAATCTGCATGATCTCCAGAAGGCGCTGAGAGATCAGACCTATGTGCCGGGGCCGTACAAGAAAAAGGTCATCCACGACCCGGTAGACCGGCTTATCATGTGGCAGGCGTTTATCCACCGCGTGGTACAGTGGGCAGTTTACCAGGTGATCAACCCGGAATTTGTGAAAGGCTACATAGAGGACTCTTATGCCTGCATCAAGGGCCGGGGGTCGGATGCGGCGGCACAGCGTCTGTTCTACTTCATGCAGCAGGCCGGACGAAAAGACCAGCGGGCAGCAAAGGACGAAAAAGGGCGTCCCCTTTCCAGGCACTATGTGATGAAGCTGGACACCAGCAAATTCTTTTACAGAATCGACCACCAGGTTTCTCTCGATCTGATCGGGAAAAAGTGCAACTACGACCCCTGGATTATGTGGCTCATGGACTTGTTTGTGAATGCTCCGGGCGAAAAATTCGGTTTCCCTCCCGGTAAAGGGGTCAAAGATGTTTCCCCGGATGAAATGCTGGCGGATCGTGGGCTGGCGGTGGGGAGCCTCTTAAACCAGATGCTTGCTAATGTCAATCAAGATGTGGTTGACCACTACGCAAAGAGGGAGCTGCGGATTCACTACTATGTGCGCTATATGGACGACATCGTCATCCTATCGGACAGCAAGGCCCAGCTCCATGAGTGGAAAGAAAAGATAGAGTGCTATATGCGGGAAAAGCTCAAACTGGAGCTGAATCCGAAAAAGTGTTTTATAGAGCCTATCTCCAGAGGCATCGACTTCTGCCAGTACCGTGTATTCCCCGACCATATCAAATTGAAAAAGGCGACGGCGCTCCGCATGAAGCGCAACCTCAAGCGCATCCAGCACCTTTACGCTACCGGCGAGATCACACTGGAGCGGGCGCAGAAGACAGTCAGCTCCTATATGGGCCTATTATCCCATTGTGACAGCTACCAGCTGAAGCGGGCCATTTTTGGCGAGTACAGCGAATCCGAGTGGGTCGAAGGATGGTTCTATTTGCAGCGGGATAGCGCCTTGATTGAGGCCAAAAAGAACGAGGCCAGGGAGTGATTTTCCCGGCCTCGTTTTTCTCATTTATTCTGTCCGCATTTCTTAAAAATCGTGTCGCGCTACAAATTGCGTGAAGGACAAAAACGATATATGGAGGAAGATAGAAATGAATGACTCAACAAAGAAAACCGAGCAGGAAAAAATGGTACAGGCAGGGCTGATATCGGCGGAGGACACCCTGATAGACGGTGTGCGTGTCAACTGCATTGAGGGTCCCTTGGGCTTGTTTGCCGCACAGGGCTGGTGGGCATATTTTACCAGTGAAAAGCTTGTGCTGTTTATGGGAGGAGCCCTGGGTTATGGCAAATTTTCCAAGAAGGGCATAGTGATTCCTTACAGAAATATCAAAGAGATCAAGAATTGTCCTTATATGATTTTTCTATCCGGGATAGCCATCAATTATGAGGATCCTGAGACCGGTGCCCTGGCAACGGAAAAAATATATATTGGCCCCGGAGGCGGTAAGTGGAAAAGCTTTCTTGAGGAGAAGACAGGTGTCCGTCCGGCATGAGCTTCCCCGGGCGTTTTCATTCCCGTTGAATGACTGGCTCCTGAAAGAGTACACAATCCGTCGGGCGGTAAGTGGACCGGACGAAGCGGATCAGGAGAATACAGAGCCGCCGCTGTGCTTATTTCTATGAGCAATGAGCGATTTTTGCAGGGTGTTCTGGGAAAAGTATGTGAAGCAGGGAAAGTAATAAGCAGGGAAAGTAATAAGTATGGAATGGAGACCCAAAAGATACAACATAGATACAAGCAGGAAAAAAGCAGGATACATACGGCTGATAGGATAATCTCGTTAAAAGATTGCGAAAGAGAGGTTATCTTATGAAAAAAAATCTGATATCTGTACTGTTTCTGACCACAAGTATCCTGCTGGCATCCTGCGGTAAGGCGGACGGCGGACAGGGCGGCGCTCCTGCTTCGGACGCGGTGGGAAGCGGTTACCAGTCCTTCGCGGAGCCGGAGGGCGGCACTGCCGGAACCGGGGACCAGCCCGGAGGAGAGGCTTCCGGGGACAGCCTTGCGGAGGGAGATGATTCCCTGGCAGGAAAGAATGCGGATGCGGAAGATATGTGGCAGGAAGAGGAAGTCCTTTTGTCGGATCAGATCCTGTCTGTCGGCGATACCCTGCAGGTAATGTATTATCAGGATGCCAACACGTTGAGTCAGGGACTTGATATCACGCTTAACAGGGCGGGACTGTATGATTCCCCGGATGCGGCGGGAATGGGCAGCGTGGAATTTGTGGACGAAACAGAGGTTTATGACTGTGACGGAAATCCAAAGCTGTGCAGCACTGCCGGAATGCGGCTGCTTTCCTGCGATCTGACTGTGCAGAACATTGACGCCGCCGAGGGCAGTGACCAGCATATCAGCGCGATCATGCTGGCCTACGCGGATCCCTTCACCCGGAAGGTTACCATGGTGTCCTGTGCCCCGGCCTATTTCTCAGCTTCCTCCTCCCAGGCAGGATCGGAAGATTATTATCATTACCAGCTGCCCAAGGGGGAGAGCAGGGATATGACAGTGGCCTGGTCAGTGCCGGATGGCTATGAGGCGGAGGATCTGTATCTGTGTGTGTCCTATGACAGCAGGGATCCCCGGGATCGGCAGTACTTCAAGCTGGTGGAATAGTGCATTCATACATTCAGTCTTGCGTAATCGGCGCCCGCGGCTTTCCTGGATTTGACGGCAGGAACATTCAGTATAGTTTTACACACATAAGTGTGTTATAATGATAATAACATAAGAATTGTTCCGAATCTGTGAGAGGAGGGCCGCTATGGGAAAGGATACTCGTCTGGTCAATATCTATCTCAAGATACATCATAAGAAGGTGCTTACCATGGATGATCTGGCTTATCTGGCAGAATATGACCCGGAATGCTTTACGAAGACATGCAGGAATGTCGTTTACAATATTCCGGAGGCAAAACCGATCATGGAACCGTCTTCACCGGAAGTCCCATGTGAGAAACCGGAGCCTGAATTATCCGGGCGGCAGAGCATTGCGAAAGTGCTGGAACGACTGAGGCGCCTGGAAAGGAACGATCTTCCCGATGTCAATGTTGATGACGATACAGTAAAGAGTCTGCTGGGAAACCTGTACATGGAACTGCTCTTTCCCCATAATGACCAGCAGGCTTTTATGAGCATGCTGGATAACAGAGATGCCTCCACATTTGACAGGAAGGCATAAGCAGAACTATTTCCACAGGTGGAATTATGATCAGGGCGGCACAGCTGCGGAAAGGCATGGTTTGATTATGAGCATGAGAGGAATAGACACCCCTGTGAGGCAGAAGCGCAGGAGGGTGTTCAGGGAGGTTGCCGATCTGGCGTACCATTCCACAAACTTGAAGGATGATATGGAAGCGCTTCCCTACAAAATCGTGGATTATGAAGAAACCCAGTTTTTTGAGAGTGTTTACCGGGACAGGGCTATTGTCAGGGAGCGCATCCGCCTTGCTATGGGAATGAGCCTGAGGCCGGAGAACAGGGAGCATCCGGGCCATTTGACACAGGGGCTGGAGGAAAGCAACATTGCGGAGAAATACTATGAACCGCCTCTGATGCAGGTGATTCCCTCCGCATGTAATGCCTGTCCTGAGAATAAATACGAGATCACCAGCTCCTGCATGGGATGTGTGGCGCACCCCTGTCAGAGCGTCTGTCCCAAGGGAGCCATCTCCATGGTGGACGGGAAATCCGTGATTGACCAGGAGAAGTGCATCAAGTGCGGCAAGTGTAAGGACGTGTGTCCCTATGATGCCATCTGCCACAAGGAGCGTCCCTGCAAAGCGGCCTGTGGCATCGGAGCCATCAAGTCTGACCGGTTCGGGAGGGCTTATATAGACAATGACCTGTGCGTGTCCTGCGGACAGTGCATGGTGAGCTGTCCCTTTGGCGCCATTGCCGATAAATCCCAGATCTTCCAGCTGATCCGTGCCATGCAGTCCGGCCGGAAGATCATTGCTCAGGTTGCACCGGCGTTTGTGGGACAATTCGGACCAGGTGTGACGCCGGATATCTTTAAGACGGCGTTGAAGCAGCTGGGCTTTGCCGATGTCTATGAGACGGCGCTGGGTGCGGATCTTGGATGTATGGCGGAGGCGGAGCACTATGTGAAGGAGGTTGCCACCGGCAATCAGGCTTTTGCTTTGACTTCCTGCTGTCCGTCCTGGTCGGTGATGGCGAAGAACCTGTTTCCTGAAACCATAGACAAAATCAGCAATGAACTGACCCCCATGGTGGCAACGGCGAGGATCATTAAGAAGGAGCACCCTGACGCGGAGGTGGTTTTCATTGGCCCCTGCGCGTCCAAGAAGCTGGAGGCAAGTCGCCGGACCATCCGTTCTGATGTGGATTTTGTCATTACCTTTGAGGAACTGACGGGGATGTTTGAGGCAAAGGGACTTTTGCTGGAGGAGATCAGGGCCATGGACGAGATGCGTGACGCCACCGGGGCGGGACGCGGCTATGGCGTGGCGGGCGGTGTGGCGAGCGCCATTGAGGATTGCATCAATACCTATTATCCCGGTACGGAGGTCAAGATCGAGCACGCGGAAAGCCTGGCGGAGTGCAGGAAAATGCTCCTGCTGGCGAAGGCCGGGAAAAAGAACGGCTGTCTGATCGAGGGAATGGCCTGCCCGGGAGGGTGCATCGCAGGAGCGGGCACCAATATCGCGATTCCACAGGCCGCGAAGGAGGTGGCTGCCTTTAAAGCCGCCGCAACAGAGAAAGTGCCTGCGGGTTTTAACGGATGAAATGTGTTATCCTTGTTTGATGCCTTTTCCTGCATATTCTGCCCTTGAGAGGGAAAATATCGTGAAGTTTTACTGTGCCTTGAAGGAAATCATTCAAAAAGTAACGGTTCAGCCCGCGCACTGCCTAAACTGTTACTCCAAAGTAACAGTTCAGCTCGCGCCATTCGCAAAATCGTGCTTACGCACTCTCCGCTGCTTCGCAGCTGCTTTTGCTCATGAAATGGCGTTCCCTCAGCCGATATAATCAGCCGAAAAATCGTGCGGGCACGATTTTCAACTGCTCACATCGGCTGGCTGAACTGTTACACTCCAAAAAGTGTGTTCCAAATAAACGGTTGCACTTTTCAAAAAAAGGTAGTAGTATAGGAATACTGATGAACGCGGCAAAAGCACGCAGGAGGTATAAGGATGAAGATCAGGACAAGGTATGCGCCCAGTCCCACCGGGAAAATGCATGTGGGAAACTTAAGATCTGCATTATATGAATTTTTGATCGCAAGGCATGAGGGCGGTGATTTTATGCTGCGCATTGAGGATACCGACCAGGAGCGTTTCGTGGAGGGCGCCACGGAGATGATTTACCGCACCCTGGAGAAAGCGGGAATCTCTCATGACGAGGGTCCGGACAAGGATGGCGGCTTTGGCCCTTACGTCCAGAGTGAGCGTATGAAGACGGGCATTTACATGAAATATGCGGAGGAACTGATAGAAAAGGGAGAGGCGTATTACTGCTTCTGCGATAAGGAGCGTCTTGCTTCCCTCAGGACAGAAGTGGTGGAGGGGAAAGAAATCTCCATGTATGACAAGCATTGTCTGTCCCTTTCCAGGGAGGAGATCGAAGCGAATCTGGCGGCTGGAAAGCCTTTCGTGATCCGGCAGAATATTCCCAATGAGGGATCCACTACCTTCCATGACGAGCTATACGGTGATATTACCGTGGAGAACGCGGAGCTGGACGATATGATTCTGATCAAGTCGGATGGATTTCCCACCTACAATTTTGCCAATGTGGTGGACGACCATACCATGAATATTACCCATGTGGTAAGGGGAAATGAATACCTGTCGTCATCGCCCAAGTACCAGAGGCTGTATGACGCATTCGGCTGGCAGAGTCCGGTGTACGTGCACCTGCCGCTGATCACGGATGAGAACCATAAAAAGCTTGCGAAAAGAAGCGAAAATGGCTCCTACATTTTTGAGGAGATGGTGGAGCAGGGGCTGCTGCCGGAAGCCATCGTAAATTATATAGCGCTCCTTGGATGGAGTCCTGAGGATAACCAGGAGATTTTTACCCTGGATGAACTGATCAGGGAGTTTGATTACCACAGGATCAGCAAATCGCCTGCGGTGTTCGATCCTGTGAAGCTGCGCTGGATGAACGGTGAGTATATCAAAGCCATGGACTTTGACAGATTCTATGAGATGGCGGAGCCGTATCTGAAAGAAGCGCTGAAAAAGGACTTTGACCTGAAAAAGATTGCAGGCATGGTAAAGACCCGCATAGAGGTTTTCCCTGATATTGCGGGGCATGTGGACTTTTTTGGGGAATTGCCGGCGTATGATGTGGCAATGTACACCCACAAGAAGATGAAGACGGACAGGGCTTCCTCGCTGGAAGTGTTGAAGGAGGTGCTGCCCATCCTGGAGGAGCAGTCGGATTACAGCAATGACGGGCTGTATCAAAGGCTGTTAAAATACGTTGAGGAGAAGGGCTGTAAGAACGGATATGTGATGTGGCCAATCCGTACCGCCGTTTCCGGGAAGCAGATGACTCCTGCGGGCGCTACCGAGATCATGGAAGTGCTTGGGAAAGAGGAGAGTCTGGTCAGAATACGAAAAGGAATCGAAAAGCTGGAAAATGATTGATCTTTCCGGCATGAATGAGGCGCAGCGCCTGGCTGTGACCCACGGGGAGGGACCCTTGCTGCTGTTGGCGGGTCCCGGCTCCGGCAAAACTTACACGATCACTCAACGTATTCTTTACCTGCTGGAGAGCGGAACCCCTCCGCAGCGGATCCTGGTGATCACTTTTACAAAGGACGCCGCCGTTTCCATGCAGCAGCGGTTCCGAAAGCTTTCTCCTGTCTGTCTTCCCGTCAATTTTGGAACGTTTCATTCCGTGTTCTATCACATGTTAAAAGAGTCCGGCTGTATCGGCACAGAACATCCCTTAAATCAATCCCGAAAGAAAAAGATATTGCTGCCTGTCCTGAAAGACTTGTCGGAAGAGGCCTTCAAGGAGCTTCTGCAGGAGGATACCACAGCCCTGCTGGCAGCCATGAGCTATTATAAGAATACCCTGTCGCTGGAGAGAGCGGCGGAAAAAGTGCCGAAGGAGTGGCAGCCGGTCTTTCCCGAGATTCTGAAGCGGTATGAGGCGGCAAGGGAAAAGCTGAGAGCCGTGGATTTCGACGATATGGTCTGCGAGTGCAGGAAAATGCTGTCTGAACAGCCTAACAGGCGTCAGTACTGGCAGAACAGGTTCGATCATATCCTGATGGATGAATTTCAGGACATCAATCCCATACAATATGAGACCATAAAGCTGTTGACAAAGCCGCCTTACAATCTCTTCGCGGTGGGAGATGACGACCAGGCGATCTATGGATTCCGTGGGGCACAGCCGGAATGCCTGAAATTGTTCAAAGATGATTTCCAGGCAAGACAGCTGTTATTAAATATTAACTACCGAAGCTGCGGGGAAATCATTGCGGCATCGGGAAAGGTGATCAGCGAAAACAAGAACCGTTTCCCGAAGGATCTGCGGCCTGCTCCTGAAGAAAAATTTCCAGGTCAGAATCATTCTTCGGAACCTGATAAGAGTTTAGAATCTGATAAAGGTTCAGAACCTGATAAGATTTCAGAACCTGATAAGATTTCAGAGCCTGACAGGGGTTCAGAGCCTGACAGGATTTCAGAACCTGATACCTTTTCACAACATCTGTTATCTCCTGTGACCGTGCAGGCATTTCCCGACAAAGACAGCCAGTATGGATATCTGCTGCACCGTTTGGCAGGATCCCCCTGCGGCCATAGCCGTGCCGTCCTGTTCCGCACCAACTCCGCGATGCAGGGTGTTGCCGCAAAGCTTCGTGATGCAGGGATTTCCTATGTGATGAAGGAGAAGGTTCAGAGTATTTATGAGCACTTTATTGTCAGGGACATGGTATCCTATCTGCTGCTGGCTAAAGGCAGGTGGAGCAGGGAAAGATTTCTGTATATCTGCAACAGGCCCTCCCGTTACATCAGCAGGGAGGCGCTGGCAAAGGGAGAGTCCCTCCGGCAGGTGAAGGCTCATTATGCCAATGCGCCGAAACAGCTGGCCGCCCTGGATCTGCTGGAAAGGCAGCTGAACTATATCGGCAGGGCTTCCATGAAAGCGGCAGTGGCATATATCTGCAAGGCTGTAGGATACGAGGATTATTTAAAGGAGCAGTCCAGGGGACATCCTGACAAATGGGTGGAATGGAAGGAAATGCTGGAATGGGTCAGGGCAGACGCGGGAAGGTTCGGGAGTGTGGATGACTGGCTGGCAGCCCAGGAAGATTACAATGATTCCCTGAAAGATGTGGAAAAGCAGGCGAAGGCTCCCTCCGGAGAAGCCGTATGGCTGATGACGGTACACGGATCCAAGGGGCTGGAATTTGACCATGTATGGATCCCGGACTGTAATGAGACGGTATTTCCCCATGGAAGGATGCCGGACGAAGAGACATGTGAGGAGGAGCGGCGGATCTTCTATGTGGCAATGACAAGGGCGGCAAAGAGCCTGGAACTGCTGTATCTGGATGACGATACAGGTTCCAGACCTCCCTCCAGGTTTTTGAATCCATTTCAAGCATCAAACATCAAACATTGACTTAGGAACTGTCAAAGAATTAATCTTTACATTTGACTTGCCTAAATCTTCTTATGCCGCGTTGTTGTCAATCGGCGTACCCCAGTACGCCTCATTCCTCCGCCTTGCATAAAAAGATTTATCCTACGTCATCTGCAAAGTTAATTCTTGACAGTTCCTTACTTCAGGATTAACGTAACGATCTACTTGCTTACTCGTCCACCAGTTCGTCAAACTCGCAATTGTCCAGATACTCGTCGAAGGCGTCTGCTACCTTTTCGTATTCGTCGTCATCTTCGATGTAATCCAGAACGGGTTCCTCGTTAGGGTCATCGGGATTTTCGCTGTAAGCGTAGAACCACACTTCACCGTCCGAATTTTCCCCCTTTTCATCCAGGGGGAGAAGGGCGATGTAATCCTTTTTCTCCACGGTCATGATGGTGATGACCGCACAGTTGACCGTTTTACCATTTTCCAGTTCCAGTTCCACGGTCATTTCTTCCTCTTCGGGATCATTTTGTTTTGCCATATGCTTCCTCCACGTTTCAGTACCGTCCCTGCGCCGTACCGTCCTGAAGTCTTCCGGGCATTTTCATCCGGGATAGTACTGTACTACAATTTTCACTACAGTTTTAAGTATAATATCTTGTGAATTTTCCCGCAATACATTATAATAAAAATACTGGAGAGAAAGGCAGGAAAGTTTGGAAGTTAATTTTCAAATTTTGATTGGTATGCGCGCCGTGGCGCGAAAAGGGGTATAATTATGACAAAAATCAGATCGCAGCAAAATCCTTACCCTCTTGGTGCTCATGTTGAGGATGGCGGAATCCGTTTTGCCTATGCCACAAAGGCAGCCTCCTGCGGAGTTATTGTGTATAACAGAAAGACAGGAAGACAGCTTCGGAAGGAGGCTTTTTCTGTCGAGGAAAAAATCGGGAATGTCTATTGCAAATATATAGAAAACCTGCGGGCGGATCAGATAGCGTATCAGTTTTACGAGGAAGAGCGAAAGCTTCCCGATCCCTTCGGCAGAAGTTTTGAAAACGGGAAAGGATACGGCAAATTAAAGAACACATGTGACTTAAAAAGCCTGATTCCCACGGAAGAATTTGACTGGGAAGGGGACAGGCACCCCCGTCTCGGATATTCGGAAAGTGTCGGTTACTGTGTACATGTCCGTGGGTTTACGGCACATTCCTCCTCAAAAGTGACTCACAGAGGAACTTACAGGGGAATGATAGAGAAGATCCCCTATTTAAAGGAAACGGGAATTACGACCCTGGAATTACAGCCCAGCTATGAATTCCTGGAACTGGAACCGGAGACAGCCCCCATGGTCATATACGGCCTTCAGCCCCGGGAGCGGGAGCCGAAACTGAATTACTGGGGATATAAAGAGGGATACTATTATGCACCCAAATCAGGCTATGCCGCGGGGGAAGATGCTGTCACGGAATTTAAGGAACTGGTGAAGGCACTCCACCGGAATGGGATGGAACTGGTGATGCAGTTCTATTTCCCGAAGGGGGTCAGGGCTGTTTCCATACCGGAAATACTGCGTTTCTGGGTGCTGGAGTACCATGTGGACGGGTTCCACCTTATGGGGACAGACCTGCAGGTGGATGTAGTGGCGTCAGATCCTCTGCTGGCAGATACCAAGCTTTGGTATTACCATTTTAATACAGATGTTATTTATGGCAGGAATGAGACCTGTGACATGCCGAATCTGGCCTGCTATCAGGATGATTATCTCTATACAGTGCGCCGCTATTTGAAGGGTGATGAAAATATGCTGGAGAATCTGCTGTATCAGATGCGCAGGATTCCGCCGAGGATGGGGAGAGTGCATTACCTTTCCAACTATTACGGGTTTACCCTGATGGACACGGTGTCCTATGATTATAAGCATAACGAGGCCAACGGTGAGGAGAACCGGGACGGAAATTCCTACAATTGCAGCTGGAACTGCGGCGAAGAGGGAAGCAGCCGTAAACTGAAAATAAGGCAGCTACGGTATCGACAGATCAAAAACGCATATGTGATTCTGCTCTGTACGCAATCCATGCCCCTGATTTTCATGGGGGATGAGTTTGGCAATTCCCAGAGGGGCAACAACAATCCCTACTGTCAGGACAATGCCACGGTGTGGCTGGACTGGCGGGATCTACAGAGACATCGGGAATTGTACGATTTCTGGAAGGAACTGGTGCAGTTCAGGCAGGCGCATCCCATCCTGCGGAGAGAGCAGGAGGCAAAGCTTATGGATTATATATCCTGTGGATATCCTGACCTTTCTTATCACGGGAAAAATGCGTGGAGAGCCCAGACAGAGAGTTATAACCGCCATATCGGCATCCTGTATTGCGGCAAGTATGCGCTGAAACCTGACGGGACGGAGGATGACTGCCTGTACCTTGCCTTGAACATGCACTGGGAAAGCCATGAACTGGCTCTGCCGAAGCTGCCTAAAGGAATGAAATGGGAGCGTGCCTTTGCCACGGGGGAGGAAACAGCGGCGGAGGAAGAGTATATCAGGAGGATTCCGCCCAGGAGTACTGCAATATTCTACAGTGTAAGGGAGCAGGAGAAGACGGGCAAGAGGAAGAGCAGGAAAAATGGGTAAGGCGTGGAATCATTTTAAGACGATCACCTACCATAAATATCTGGTGGCACAGGGGTGCTTCCGGATAGGGCTTTATAAGCAGGGGATCCTGCATGACCTGTCAAAGTACAGCCCAACGGAGTTCCGGGTAGGCATGAAATATTATCAGGGAAACAGAAGCCCTAACAATGCGGAGCGTGAGGATATCGGCTATTCCGGCGCCTGGCTTCATCATAAGGGCAGGAATAAGCATCACTATGAGTACTGGATCGACTACAGTATGCAGACGGCTCCTGGCAGCATGATACCGGTGCCCATGCCGGATCAGTATCTGGCGGAGATGGTTATGGACAGGATTGCCGCCAGCAAGGTATATGAGGGAAGGAATTATACTGATGCCTCCCCGCTGAAATATTATCTGCGGGGCAAAGGCAAGGTGCCGATCCATCCTCAAACCGCTGAGGAACTGGAGCATATCCTGCGTATGCTGGCCAGGTATGGGGAGGGGAAGACTTGCCGGTATATCCGCAGGAAATTGCTGAAGAAGAGTTAGGAAAACGCTGATTAAAGCGTTTCCCGCGCCGGATTTGCGTTGCGAAGCAACAAAAAACCCCCTGCAAATCCGTGTGCATCCGCCGGAGGCTCTGAGGAAGCGATGATTTAATCAGCGCTTCCTTAGAGCCTCCCGTACCAATTATCCACAAGCTTTACGGGGCACAGTGATAATTGGTGCGGCTTATACCGGACAGGCACAGTTTCCGGATCACAGAATAGAATAGGGTAAACAGAATAAGTGGTGAAAATTATGAACTGTTTATGGATTATTCTTCTGTTATCCTGTTTCGGAGGCTGTGGAAACAACTGCGGCTGCGGTAACGGCTGCGGTTGCGGCAATAACGGCAGACGGGGCGGCGATTGCTGCGATGACGGCTGTGGAAACGACAACCGCGGCGGGTGCGGACAAAGAGCCAGATGCAGGCGTGCCGTAGAGAAGGCTGTGGACGAGTGCGGCAGTGAAAGGGCAGTGATGAAAACCCTGAAGGACCGTGACGGTGACTGTATGCCGGAGAAACCCTGCCGTCCGGAGCCAAGAGAAAATAACAGCTGTGATGTACCGGGTATGAATCCTCCCCACTGGCAGGATTTCCCTGAGGTGTCTCGTTCCTCTTCCCATGACGACTGCGGATGCGACGCATAAAAAATTGCCTCTTCGAGGCAATTCGAAGAATGCTTCGCATTCTTCCCCGGC
>CAOKWI010000098.1 GCA_948473115.1 uncultured Lachnospiraceae bacterium
AAATCCACTGCCTACGCAGACTATGGCGCGAAGACGCAATTCGCGCCATAGGGACTGTGAAAGTCCTTTTTCACAGTCCCGTAGTCGTAGTTGGCAGTTAGTTCAGATCCACGTTGCCCCGTCCGCACAGGACAGGACAGCACGTCGCCGCCGTCCCTTCCGCTTCCCCCCCAACTGTTAAGGAAAAATGTGGATTTTGTCGAAAAAGTGTTGACGTGGGCGATTAATGACGTTATACTATAGTTGTACAAAAGAGAAAGATCAATTTACCAATGATTTTTGAAATACAAAAGATAAGAATAAGGAAATGGATATTCATCCATTTCCTTATATTTTGACATACAGCTTACATCAAGGTATGAGGGGCATTATGGAAGAGAATAACCAGGCGAAGGAAGATAGAAGGGAAGCGCGGCGGAAGCGCCGTATCCGCAATCAGATCGTGGCATACATTACAGTGATCCTATTGATCCTGGCAGTGGGGACGGGAATCGTGTGGGGAGTAAATAAGCTGACCGTGGAACGCCGGGATGCGGAACAGGAGTCCCAGGCGAGCCAGGATGCGCTGGATCAGATGCTGGCTTCTGAGGATGCCATTGAGACGCCATCCCCCACGCCGGAGCCGGTGGTGGAACTGACGCCGGAGCAGAAGCTGGATGAGATCGTGAATGCGGGCATAGAGGTGATGCCCCTGGAGGCGAAGGTGGCGGGACTGTTCATTGTGACCCCGGAGGCGATCACGGGCGTGTCGACGGCTGTCCAGGCGGGGGACGGGACAAGGGAGGCCCTGGCCCAGTATCCGGTAGGGGGGATTATCTATTTTAAGAAAAATATCCAGTCTGCTGACCAGATCACGACCATGCTGGATAATACGGAATTATATATGAGATATCCCCTTTTCCTGGCGGTGGACGAGGAGGGCGGCAGTGTGGCCCGTCTGGCTGAGGCCGGTGTGGGAACCAAGGTGGATAACGCGAAGACCATCGGTGAGAGCGGGGATACGAACAATGCTTATCAGGCAGGGCTGACCATCGGCGGCGACCTGTCGAGGATCGGGTTTAACCTGGATTTCGCCCCGGTGGCGGATCTGGCGAATGTGGAGGGCAGCGCCATCGGGACGCGCTCTTACGGCGCGGATGCAGCGGCGGCCGCAGGTTATGTGGGAGCGGCAGTCAGGGGGCTTTCCGAGCAGGGGATCACCTCCTGCCTGAAGCATTTCCCGGGCATTGGAGGCTCCACCCAGGATACCCATACCGGTCTTGCCTCCACCAGCCGTACTGCGGAACAGTTCAGGGCGGAGGAATTTACGGTGTTCCAGGCCGGCATCGACGCGGGGGCAGACATGGTCATGATCGGGCATATTTCAGCGCCGGAGCTCACGGGAAGCAATGAGCCCTGTACCTTTTCGGAAGCGGTGGTGACGGACATTCTCAGGAATGAGCTGGGATTTGACGGTGTGATCATTACGGATGCCATGAATATGAAGGCCGTTTCGGATTATTACGATTCGGCGGACGCGGCCATCCAGGCCCTGCGGGCAGGCTGTGATATGATCCTGATGCCGGAGGATTTCGAGATGGCATATAACGGTGTGCTGCAGGCGGTGAACGACGGGATCATTTCCGAGGAGCGCATCAACGATTCGCTGAGAAGGATATACCGGATCAAATACGCGGACAGAATATCGGAATTGGATTGACTGTTTATGCCGACAGCATCGGCATGATGGGAAGTGTGCAACGAAATGCGCAACAAGTAAAAAGCTTGTTGCGCATTTTTGACAGGTATTTGTTCAATTTATACTTTTTTCCCTGAGATAATTTGGAAATACAGTGCATTGACGACAAATTGCATATGGAATATAATCAAGTTGTAGACAAAAAGCACAAAACAGCTGATGACGGAAGGCACTGCGGAGCGCAACATTTGCGCAACACGTATCGCCAAAGACTGACATGGAGGTGTTGGAATGACAGGGAAAGTGAAACAGAAAAGCGGAGTGAAGGGGTTCTTTAAGAAGGTATATAAGTACCGGGCGTTTCTTCTGATGTTACTGCCGGGAGTGCTGTATACCCTGATCTTCGCGTATTACCCTATGACGGGTATTGTGTTGGCTTTTAAGAAGTACACCTACGCAGGAGGAATCTGGGGCAGCAAATGGAACGGATTCGAAAATTTCAAGTTCTTCTTCCAATCCGGTCAGGCCGGCCTGGTGACCAGAAATACAGTACTTTATAATATAGCTTTCATTGTGATCAATACGGTGACACAGATCGCGGTGGCGATCCTGCTGACAGAGATACATAACAAGCACTTCCGCAAGGTATCACAGTCCATCATGTTCCTGCCTTATTTTATCTCGTGGGTCATTGTGGGAGTTATGGCGTTCAATATTTTCAGTTCGGATTACGGTTTTATGAACCGGCTGATCACTGCTTTCGGGGGTGAGCCCATCGCGTTCTACACCACTCCCAAGGCGTGGCCCTTCATATTGATGTTCTTTAATCTGTGGAAAGGCGTGGGATACGGCTCCGTCATGTATCTGGCGGCGATCATGGGGATTGATACCTCGATCTATGAGGCGGCCCAGATCGACGGCGCCAATGTGTTCCAGAGGATCTTCAAGGTGACGATCCCCATGATCATGCCTACGACCATAACATTGTTCCTCCTTTCCGTAGGCGGTATCTTCAAGGGCAACTTCGACATGTTCTACAATCTGGTGGGAAACAACGGACTGCTCTACAATTACACTGACGTGATCGACACGCTGGCTTTCCGCGCCCTGGTGACAAACCAGAATTTCGGTGCATCGGCGGCCATTGGTCTGTTCCAGTCGGTACTGTGCTTTATCACGGTGCTGGTGGTCAATAAGCTGGTAGGCCTCTATGACAGGGATTATTCATTATTCTAAGGGAGGGAGAAAAATATGGCAGCACAGACAAGTCACTTGGGAAAAGTGAAAAAAGGAAAAGATGTTATTGCACTGGATGTTATCGCATATGCCTTTTGCGGATTTATAGCGTTGATATGCCTGGTTCCCTTTCTGATGATCCTGGCGGGTTCCTTCTCCTCGGAGACGGCGATCCTGAACAACGGGTTCAGCATCTTGCCCCAGGATTTCAGCATGGAGGCGTACAAAACAGTATTCAAGGATCCCATGGTCGTGGTGAGGGCCTATGCCACCACCATCGGGCTTACCATATGCGGCACGCTCCTGGGTCTGGCATTGCAGACCATGACGGCTTACGTCCTGGTGCGTCAGGAGTTTGAGTGGAGAAATGTGTTCTCCTTCTTCTTCTACTTTACCACACTGTTCAGCGGAGGACTGGTCCCTTATTACCTGCTGATCAGACAGACGCTGGGACTGACGGATTCCTACCTGGCAATGCTGTTGCCGCTGATGTTTTCCGTGTATAACCTGTTGATCATGAAGAGCTATATCCGCAGTATTCCCGATTCCCTGATCGATGCGGCGAAGATCGACGGGTGCGGGGAGTTCAGGACGCTGATCCAGGTGGTGGTTCCACTGATCAAACCGGCGCTGGCAACAGTAGGATTGTTCATCGCGCTTGCCTACTGGAATGACTGGTATAACGCGATGCTGTATATCAATACCAAGGAGAAGTGGCCGTTACAGTATTTCCTGTATCAGCAGATCAACAATATTGAGGGATATAAGAAAATGCTGGCCAGCGGGGTCAGCGGGTCAGTGGTCAGTTCCGTATCGCTGCCCACACAGACATTGAAGATGGCGCTTACCATTGTTGTCACAGGCCCCATCGTCCTGGCGTATCCTTTTGTACAGAAATACTTTGTACAGGGTATTACCATCGGGGCGGTAAAAGGGTGAGAAGAAGTTCTAACGCTCGCGGCAGAGGCCGCTTCGCGAAGAACTTCTACGGCGCAAGGGAGCGCCTACTCACCCGGAAGAATCCGCTTTGCAGATTCTTCCCCTGAAGCATCACGGGTTTAACAGAGGCCACTTCGCGAAGAACTTCTACGGCGCAAGGGAGCGCCTGGTGAGATATTGGTAATTCTGGAAACAAATTACATAAATAAGAAGGAGGCAACTATGAAAAAGAGCATGAAAAAAGCAGCGGCGCTTACCTTAAGCGCGGTAATGTCAACCGGCCTGCTGGCAGGATGCGGCGGGGACAGCGGTTCCGGCACTGGCTCGGCTGCGGGAAACACGGGCAGCACGGGCAGTTCAGGGGGGGCGATTGACACCTCTGAGCATGTGGACCTGAAGATGTATCTGCTGGGCGACAGGACGCCGGATTTCGACGAGGTCTATGCCGAGATCAACAAGATACTGGAGGAGAAGCTGAACTGCTCCGTGAGCGTGGAATTTCTGGGATGGGGCGAGCATGACACCAAGTACTCCCTGCTGTTCTCCGGCGGCGAGGATTTTGACCTGATCTTCACGGCTTCCAGCTGGGGTCATTATGAGCCTACCGTGGCAATGGGCGGTTTCTATCCACTGACGGAGGAGTTCATCCAGACTTATGCCCCCGACATCTGGGATGTGGTTCCCGAGGTGGCATGGAGCCAGGCGAAGATTGACGGGACCGCATATATGGTTCCCAACTACCAGAATGAGTTTGGCCAGGATGTGATCGCTGTCCGCGGCGACCTCATGGAGAAATACGGCGTTTCCCAGATCACCAACTGGGATGAACTGATTGACTTCTACAAGAAATGCGGAGCGGACGGACAGTACGCAAGCCAGGGCGGCCCCTGGTATCAGTACTTCCAGGCGCAGGGCTACACTATCACCGGCGGCGCTCCCAAGGGCGGCGAGCTGATCCTGTACAATACCCAGGATCCCTCCAACCTGGACTTTACCTATATCCTTGACTGGGAAGGCTTCGCCGATTACTGCCATCAGATGAAAGAACTGGCAGATGCAGGCTGCTGGTCGCAGGATGTGCTGAGCTCCGGCGACGAGAGGCAGACAGGTCTCCTCACAGGCAGGACCGCGGGCATGATCTGGAACCTGGGCAGCTGCAGGAACTACGCGGAGCAGGCGAACAAGGAGCATCCCGAATGGAATGTGGCCCTGATGGATCCCGTGGCAAACCAGCCTAAGAAGGTTAACTCCTACATCAACAACGGTATGGCAATCAATGTAAACAGCCAGAATCCCGAGAGGGCAATGATGGTGCTGAATGAGTTCTACACCAACCCTACCATCAATGACCTGACCAGATTCGGTATTGTAGGAAAGCACTGGGAGCCGGTTGGCGATGATCAGTTCAAGGTGATCACCACGGAAGGTTACGGCGTTGATTCCAACTGTAACTGGGGCTGGATGAACGCGGAGATCAAGAGAACCGAGTATAAAGAGGACAGGACAGCCCTGGATGATACTTATGACGCAATGCTGGCAAGCTGGGAGAGCAATATCAAGGAAGAGCATATCTACGATGGCTTTAACTTTGATTCCACCAATGTCACCGTACAGATGGCGGCAGTTGACGCAGTGATCCCCACTTACTGTGATCCCCTGATCAACGGTCTTGTGCCCGACGTCGACAAGGCGCTGGAGGATTTCAGGAATGCAATGGAAACCGCAGGCATCCGCGATATTATCGCAGAACTTGAGAAGCAGGCAGCGGAGTACGTTGAATCTAAAAAGTAGCTTTTGTCTCACTGAGTGCTTGTGCCGGCTGCGTCGGCATGACGGAAAGTGTGAAATTGTGGAGGGCTGCCGGTACTGCGGCAGCCCTTTTTGCAACCACGGTAAAGCAGGTGGCGGATATGACGATAGAGGAAATGGCACGGGAGCTGGGTGTTTCGAAGAGCACGGTGTCCAGGGCACTGTCCGGAAAGGGTCGGATAGGGGTCGAGACACGCAGAAAGATCGTGGAATTTGCGAGACAGCAGGAGAGCCGGACAGAATATGCAGAATATGGAGCGGGGTTGAGGCAGTCCAGCAGGAATCTGGGAGTGATCCTGCCATCGGACGTCTATCTGAACGGCGGCCCTTATTTCCAGGAGTGTATCCTGGGGATATGCGAAACCTCCACTTTGATGGACTATGACGTGTTGATCACCAGCGGCACCGCAAATGATATCTCCGGCATTCGGGCACTGGTGGAGAAAAATAAGGTGGATGGCATCATACTGACCAGGAGCCTGAGTGACGACAGGGCGGTACAGTACCTGACAGACATTGATTTTCCTGTGGCGCTGACCGGTATCTGTGAGGAAGATATCATACAGGTGGACACGGATAACGAGGGGGCGGCAGAGAGCCTGACCTCGCTGCTGATCGGAAGGGGATACCGTAAATTTGCCCTGATCATTGACAATATGGACTACAGGGTGAACAGAAGCAGGCACGGCGGCTTTGGGCGCGCTCTGCTGAAAAACGGCCTTTCGCCGGAAAAGCAGCTTATTTATGCCGGCATGCTGAATCCTGACATGGTGGATTCGATGATCGGGGATGTGATTGCACAGAAAGTGGAATGTATTATCTGCGGCGATGATATCATCTGCACGAAGATCATGTCCAGCCTTCAGTCCCAGGGCTACCGCATTCCCAGGGATGTGGCGGTGGCATCCCTATACAACAGCCCCAATCTGGACTGCTTTACGCCGCCTGTGACCACGGTGAACGTGTCTGCAAAGAAGGTGGGAAACATGATTGCCAGACAGATGATCAATTATCTGGAGGGCAGGGATTACCAGAAAAAGATGATGGTGGACTATGAGATCCTGATGAGGAAATCAACAGACGGAATCAGACAATAGGATCAACAGACGGAATCAGACAATAGGGTCAACAGACGGAATCAGAAAATGGGATCAACAGACGGAATCAGCCAGTAAGAACAACAGGCGGGATCGGTCAATAGAAGTGGGCTGTGTGGATGAAAGTCAGCCGGAAATGAGGAAACTATGCTGGATTTTTATAAGGGAATGGATATTTCCTCCCTGCCGCAGAACCTGGCGGAGGGAATGACAGTAAGGGACAGGGACGGTTCCGTGACGGAGCCTTTTGCATTGATCAGGAAATATGGCGTCAATTCCGTCAGGCTGCGGATCTGGAATGAGCCGGAGAGGGTGCCCCAGGCAAAGGGCTACTGCAGCCTGGAACACACGCTGCGGATGGCGAGAAAAATAAAAGAAAATCACATGAGTTTCCTGCTGGATTTCCATTATTCTGACTTCTGGGCGGATCCTGCCAACCAGCGAAAGCCCAGGGCATGGGAGGACTTGAGTTTTTCAGGGCTGGAGGAGGCGGTGTATTCCTTCACCAGGGATACGCTGCTGAGATTTCAGGAGGAAGGGCTGCTGCCCGATATGGTACAGATCGGAAATGAGATCCGCAGCGGCCTGTTATTCCCGGAGGGGGAGGTTCCCGACTATGGGGGGATGGTGAAGCTGGTCAACGCGGGGATCAGGGGTGCCAGGGAGGTGGCGGGCCCGGAGCGGATGCAGGTCATGATCCACCTGGATCAGGGGGGAAGGTATGCCTGGCTCCACGAGTGGTTTGAGAAGGCCTTCGCGGAGGGACTGGAGGATTTTGACCTGATCGGTCTGTCCTATTATCCTTTCTGGCACGGCACATACCTGGATCTGCGGGACTCCATGCACAGGCTGGCAGCGGACTACGGGAAGCCCATTCTCATTGTGGAGACGGCGTATGCCTGGAGAAAGAGCGAAAAGGGTTTCATTGATGACGACCAGATACGGATCGGCTGTATGGAGGCCACACCGTCCGGACAGAGAAGGGTGCTGGAGTATGTCATGCATCTTGTGGCGGAGCTTCCCAACCGTATGGGAAAGGGCATCTATTACTGGGAGCCGGTCTGTGTGCCGGGACCGGACAGAGGCGGCTGGGATGAGAACATGGGGCTGCTGGACGAGAATGGATGCGCCATGGAGGGAATGGAGGCTTTCCTGCTGACAAGGGAAGAGATGGAACGGGAGCCGGAGGGCTGGAAGGAGCTGGAGGATCAGCTTGCCTGCGCCGGAAGCAGCCTGTCCGGAGGCGGCATGGAAGGGGATAACCTGCTGCAGAACGGCGATTTCTCGGAAGGCGTTGAAGGAATGGAACACTGGCATATTGAGGAACGGGAAGACGGCACAGTTCTCTCTGCCCTGCCGGATCTGGGCAGACTGAAGGTACAGGCGGTGAAGAATTTCCGCTTTGCCGTCAGTAACTGTGTGGCCATAGGCCAGGCGGGCGAGTATGGCGTTTCCGTGGAGATCACCGGCGTGGATACCACAGGGGTGGATGTGAGGCTTTTTGCAGAGAATAACGGCAGTGTCAGGGAAAAGACGATTCATCCGGCGGAACATTCCAGGGAGATCTACGAAATACGGAATATGCACTGTGAGGCGGGTGAACTGAAGGTGGGGATCCGGATCGTATCGCCGGCGATCTATGTCACCATGGGTAATTTCAGGGTGATCAGGGAAATCTGATGACAGTTCGGCGGCTGTCCAGAAGGGGTTCCGTGAGGTGTTTCAGCTGCCGGATGGACATCCATCGTAAATTGCGGAACGGTCAATCTTTTTGGCTGCCAGTATATCACGGCTGTGAAGGACAGGGATTAGAAAAATGGTGAAAATCAGAAAAAGTGAAAGGCAGGGCGGAAAATGACACAATATACTTATAACAGCGATTATCTGATGAGAGACGGCAGGGCATGGTTCCCTGTCATGGGGGAGATGCATTTTACCAGATACCGGGAGGAATTATGGGAGGAATCCCTTCGAAAGATGAAGGCGGGGGGAGTGAACATCGTTTCCACTTACATGATCTGGATCCATCATGAAGAGGAGGAGGGAATCTTTGACTTTTCCGGCTGCCGCAATGTGCGGAGGTTTGTGGAGCTCTGCCGGAAGGTGGGGCTGCTGGTGTGTCTGCGCCTGGGTCCCTGGGTACACGGGGAAGTGCGCAACGGCGGTTTCCCTGACTGGGTGGTGAAAAGGGGAGAGGCGGGCGTCGAACTGCGGAGCAACGACGAGGCTTACATGGCCTGTGTAAAGCGCTACTGGAGCAGGGTGGCCGAACAGGTTCAGGGCTTGATGTTAAAGGACGGAGGCCCTGTGATGGCCATGCAGCTGGAGAACGAGTACGGCCATGTGGGCGGTTTCCGGGGAGAAAAGGGAGAGGCTCACATGCGCGCCCTGATGGCGCTGGCAAAGGAGCTCGGCCTGGAGGTGCCCATTTACACGGCCACCGGCTGGGGCGGGGCCGTGATCGGCGACTGCATTCCCGTCATGGGCGGTTATTGTGACGCGCCCTGGGATCAGAGCATCGTGGAGCTTTCCGCCAATACCAATTACATTATCAGTCATGTGAGGAATGACGCCCTGATCGCCTGCGACCATCATGTGGAGGACGCCATTACCTTTGACGAGTCCCGCTTTCCTTATCTGACGGCGGAACTGGGGGGCGGCATGCAGGTGACCTCCCACAGGCGTCCTGTGGCCACAGGCCCGGATATCGGCGCCATGTCCACTACAAAGCTGGCAAGCGGAGTGGCACTGCTGGGTTATTATATGTATCACGGCGGCAGCAATCCCGAGGGAAAGCTGTCCACCCTGCAGGAGAGCCAGGACACAGGATACCTGAACAACCTGCCGGAGATCAATTATGATTTTAATGCGCCCATACGCCAGTACGGTGCTATCTCCGACAACTACAGGGAGATCAAGCTGCTCGCTTCCTTCCTGCGGGATTTCGGGGAGGATCTGGCGCCCCTGAAATCTGAGATTTTTCCGGAGGATGTAAAGCCGGAGGATATGCATACGCTGCGGACCTCCTGCCGGCATGACGATACCCACGGCTATGTGTTTTTTAACAATTACCAGAGGCGCAGAACCATGGATGCCCATGAGGGTGTGGTGTTTCGAGGACTGACGGCAGAGGGGGAGGTGGTATTTCCCGCGGTGGACATCGCCAGTGGGGCCTACGGCTTCTTCCCTTATCACATGTGTCTTGGCAGTGCAGTGCTGGTGTCTGCCCTTGCCACACCATTCTGCAGGCTGAACGGGGAGGAGGGAACCTATGTATTTTATGGGGACTATGAGCCCTCCTATTGCTGGAAGGACGGTCAGGCGGCGGATATCCTGCACCTGACAAGGGCGCAGGCGCTGAACGCGTGGAAAGTGACGCTGGACCGGGAGTATCTGGCGCTCAGCGAGAATTTTGTGTGGGAGGAGAACGGGGAACTTGTGGTCACCGGCGGTGCAGACACCAGGATTCTCCTGTATCCCGAACCGGCAAAGGCTCCCGCGGGATTTGAGAAGGTCGGCGTGGAGGGAAGGTTTACGGTCTATGAGAGAAGGATTTTCCAGGGGGCGGAAGTGACCGCGGAGGTCAAAGTGCGGGAATGCTCCAGGGAGGAGGACAGGGCGGTCTATGAGATCGCCGTATCCTATCCCGGAAAAGAGGATCGCATGACCGGCAGGGATACGGTGCTCTGGCTGGAATACGCGGGGTATGGCATGGAGATCCGGCTCGACGGGAAGAAGATCAACGACCATTTCTATACCGGACAGAAGGTGCCGGTCAGCCTGGGGTACTTTGACTTCCCTGAGAAGCTGGAGGTGGTGGTCAATACCCTGAAAAAGGATGACTGGGTATACCTTGAGACATGGCCGGAATTACAGGACGGAAGGGCGTGCAGCCTGGACGGAGTGGAAGTGACGGAGGAGTACAGGTAGGGACTGCTAAAGGGACGGCGGTATTTTTGCCACGGTTCATTCAACTGGAGGTTGGATGAACCGTTCTTTTTTCAAACTAATGCGTTACTGTTTTTGTGGCTGTTGATTGGTAAAATGTAATTGTAGCTACAAGAACAAATTAAGGAGGTACATTCATATGTCCATGATTAAACTCAATGAACAGATTGCTTTTCTCAGAAAGCAGAAAGGCCTTACTCAGGAAGAACTTGCAAACGCGCTCGGTGTAACGAATCAGGCGGTTTCAAAATGGGAATCGGCACAATGCTGTCCGGATATTCAGATTCTTCCCGATCTTGCAGAAATCTTTGATGTTTCGATTGATGAACTTGTCGGATATCAGTCAACCGAAGGGTTGGGAGATATTTGCTTAAGAATCAAAGATTATTTTTCTTCGCTGCCAGAGAAAAAGGCTTTTGAGAACGCATACCGTATTGCGGCATTGCTACACGAGGTAGGGTCAACAGACGGATATAAGAATACTCTCCATTGGAAGGAAAAGGATTATTCCATTGACCAGGTTTCATCATGGGGATTATCTATCTGCTCTGAACCGGAAGGCTGCACAGGTAGAAGGAATAATGCCATTTTCTTCTCCTTGGGGGAAGGGTATATAGCTCCGAATAGTACACAGCTGCGTGATCTAAAGACCACAATGGAACAGCTTTCAAATCTGAATATGTTGAAAATAGTGTTTGCTTTGCACGGATTGACTGCTTCCAATTTCGATCATTATGTGACTGTAGACCAGATAGCAGACGCAGCTTTTCTGAATGCGGAAGAAGTTGAAACAGCGTTAAGGGAGATTCCCTTGACCGTCAAGGAGGAAAATGGGGTGTTCCAGTATCGGCTGGACGGAGCGCTCTCCTACATCCCTGCTTTACTGTCATTCTTCTATAAATTGTAAAAAAGCAAAATAGTTTCCACCTGTGCGGTTGCAATCCAATGACCTGCCTGCATGCCATTTATGGCAATGCAGACGGGGCGTTGGATTGGCAACCCACTCTCAAGAGGGTGTGCCAACACCCCTCTTTATGAGCCAAAACGCGGATGCGCAAGCAGACGCAGGAGCGCGTAAGCGCGGGTTTTGTGAATGTGAGAGTCAGGTTGGATGCTCCCTGGAGCGTCCAACCGCACAGATGGAATAGTTTTATAATCCTGTCTTTAACAGTTGTATGGACGATGAATCGCTGTAACCCCAGTCTTTATGCGGGTTACAGCGATTTGATCTTTAGGTATGGAATATAGTAATGAAATGAAAATTTTACATATTGATCTCTTTATTGTTTGCGAGAATGTTTTTTTCGAAGCTTAAGCTTTTCCCTTTCTTTTTCGTCCGTTTCTTTGTCTATTAATTCGTCTACAAAAGTCAACAAAGCATTATAAACTTAAAACTGCAGATTACTCATGCCCATGGGATCACCTGCCTTCTGCGCTGTGGTCTGTGTGGTTACAAGACGAGTATATCACAGCAGGGTTGTAAAGTCTATGTAACAGTTCAGCCCCGATCGTGCCAGGCGGCTTGGGTTTGTGGAGGAAGGAACGGCGCAGAAAGTACCCCTGTCTCCCCTGCGCCTGTTTCCTGCAAGTTTTAATGTATATAGGTCGATCCCTCTTTACATTGCATAATCGTAGTAACTATGTTAGAGCCAATTTTAAGAATATTCCAACCATGCAGGTGAAATATTTAGAGTTTATTTGTATCTTGATTTATATGATATCTGCCAGAAAGAATTGGGTTTTGTCCATGCAGGCACGATTACTCGGTTCTACATCATTACAAATTGCGAAAAGCCAGGCGGCGACGTGTCTAGGCGGACTTTGGGGGGCGGTCTTAGCGGAGATGAAATCCACTGCCTACGGAGACTATGGCGCGAAGACGCAATTC
>CAOKWI010000099.1 GCA_948473115.1 uncultured Lachnospiraceae bacterium
AAGTACCCCTGTCTCCCCTGCGCCTGTTTCCTGCAAGTTTTAATGTATATAGATCGATCCCTCTTTACATTGTATAATCGTAGTAACTATTTAGAGCTAATTTTACGACTATTCCAATCATGCAGGTGAAAAACATTCTGAGTTTCTTTGCATCTTGATTCATATGATATTTGCCAGAAAGGATTGGCTTTTGTCCATGCAGGCACGATTACTTGGCTCTAAATCATTATAAATTGCGGAAAGTCAGGCGGCGACGTGCTGTCCTGCCCTAGAGCGTGTTTGAAAATTCATTCCCGCCATCTGCACGCCCCACTTTGCGGTATCTTTGCCCCTCATTCGGTCAACGTAGCCCACTACGTCTCCTTCATTCGGGTCAAATCTACCACAAATTGTGACGCACAGCTGACAAAAAGCAATTTTCAAACACGCTCTAGGCGGACTTTGGGGGGGCGTCCTTAGCGGAGATGAAATCCACTGCCTACGTAGACTATGGCGCGAAGACGCAATTCGCGCCATAGGGACGGTTGGTTTTTAACCGTCCCGTAGTCGTAGTTCATGACAATAGAAGACTCGCGAAGCGAGGATTCTATTGTAGGCAGTTAGTTCAGATCCGCGTTGTCCCGTCCGCATAGGACAGGACAGCATGGCGCCGCCGTCCCTTTAACAAGCCGCCTGGCACCATCGGGGCTGAACTGTTACACAATATACTCCACTTTACAGGAATGCTCTTTTGTCTTTCTGTTATAGCTGATTCCGGCCGCCAGCGTTCTGCCTGTGTACTTTGGCCTTTCTCCTGTCTTTCCCTTGAAGCGCAGGAAATAGCCCTTGTCCTTGATCTGC
Source organism: uncultured Lachnospiraceae bacterium (assembly GCA_948473115.1). GTDB lineage: Bacteria > Bacillota > Clostridia > Lachnospirales > Lachnospiraceae > Acetatifactor. Next base: position 841 of record CAOKWI010000099.1, read on the forward strand.
TGTATTGCCTCCTCCGGGGTACCGTCCACTTTCAGTTCCAGGATCAGCCCATCCGCTCCCTTTCGTTCCGGATAGAAAATAAAGTCCACGTATCCTTCTCCTGCCTTATCCTCCCGTTCCACACGGTATTTATCCCGGGCAGCAAGATATACCAGATTGACCACTGCAGACAGTTCAATTTCGTTGTTGTAGGAAAAGATCGGGGACTCCGTGTCATGTGCATATTTCAGTATCCTGCACATTGTCTCAGTATCTCCTGCCAGCGTGGCTTTCAGCATCTTCCCTGACTCCTTCGCAAGATGATATACATAGCCGAGACTGTCATTGGTCATCAGCAATTCATCAAATTTATCCATCAATTCTCTGTTTGGAACAGATACAGCGCCGTCCTCATAAGTCAAAAGCCCGTAAACCACCATTGCGGAATAAATCTGGTTTCTGGTGTTTAATTCCGTATCGGTTGCTGCATAACCCTGTAGCTCAATTTCAATGCATTCCCCTGCAATCATCATGGCCAGATCGTCCCTTACGGCCTCTATATGATTGCGAATGTAATAAAAAATCTCGTCATAAGGACCTGAACTGGTCCAGTAATTGCTGATCTGGTTATTCGTCAATGCACCGACAACAGAACGTGGATTATACATTCTGGCTCCGGACGCCGTGTGATATCCGTCATACCACTCCGCCAAATCGCTGCGTGTGATCTTTGCCTTCGGGACATTCTCCTGATAAATGGCAAAGAGACGATCCACTTCCGAATCCACAAAGCCAAAATACTCACTGAATTTCTCACTGGTTGCCATATCATATTCCATAAACATATTCAATTCGGAGCCACTGGAATATTTGGCAATAGGCAAAACCCCTGTCATGTAAGCAAATTTAACATACCCCTGCCCTTTTAGCAAATCCCGCAGGAACTCAAGATAACTCTTCTTTTCCTCTTCCGAAACAAAACTTTTGTGGAAAACTGCATCCCACTCGTCCATCACAAAAATGAATCTGGTATGGGTATGCTCATATATCGCCTGGAGACTGTCCCACACAGCCCCGGCTTTGTCAAGATTCAGCGCAGGATAAGCTTCTGCCAGATCATTGTTTATTCCGTTCTAAATGCGCTGAATATATTGCTCATAACATTTACAGTCCCTTGGCAGTCTGCTGAAGTCAATATATATCACATCATGGCCGTTCAGATGCTCCTGATAGTATTTCCCTCCGGCAACAGCAAGCCGGTCAAAGACATCTCTTCCGTCCACTGCCCTGCCAAAAAAGCTTGCAATCATATTGGCCATGACACTCTTGCCGAATCGCCTGGGTCTTGTGATACAGAAATACCTCTGCCCCTCCCCCATGACCATCTCCAGAATCTCATCTATCATGGCGGATTTGTCTACAAAATATCTGGTTCCGGCAATACTGCTGTATTCCCCGAATGGAGATCTGCTGTTCAAAAACATGCCCATAAGCTGCTCTCTCCCTGTAAATGCTCAATTTTCCGTGCTTCAACCCTCCCCAGGCCAGTTCCTTATCTGATCCACCCCCAGGTGATCGCAAGGAACTCCCCGCAGTAATACATGCCCCGCAGCCAGATCAACGCGGTTATACCCCACAGCATCCAGGCCAGGTCCTTTCTCACATCCAGCACCTTCCCCGCCAGGGACAGAATCACGCAGACCAGCAGCGCCATGGTCCCGAAAGTGGCCCTGTCAGGGTAATGGGGGGACAGCGCCATGGCGCCCCATGAAAGCAGCGCACAGATCAGCAGCAGCACATTCCTCCGCCCCAGCTCCTGTTTCAGCACACCTTTGCACAGCACCACCAGAAAGCCCAACACCAGCAGGGCAGGAAACAGATGCACCGTCACCGCAGTGCTCTCCGCGTATCCTCTCAGGAAGCACTGCCACAGAATCCCATATTCATTGCTTTCCACCCGGGCGCTGCGGACGAAATTGCCGGGTGCCATAATCACCATGATACTCCCTGCCAGGCAGCTGAGATTACCCAAAACCATCCAGGGATACAGCCTGTGCTTCTCCCTGACAGCAACTACAATCACCGCAAGGCTTAACAGCCATACTGCCGGTCCCATATTCTCATTGCTCCAGCCCGCCAGAATACCAAGGGGAATGATCCACAGGGTAATTCCCCATAAACGCTTTGGTGCATGTACATCCAAGGGCTTGGATACATCCAATGCCTCAGGCACACTTGCAAGTTCAAACGCATCCGGAGATACCTTTCTCCCCCTCTCCGGCAGTTCCCTCAGATAACACCATGCAAAAAGCAGGATAAAGACCGTGATATACAGATAGTTGGCGGCTCCCGCCTGCCAGAACATGCTCATCTTCCAGTTGGCGTTTAATCCAAGGATCATTGACATGGCCGCCCAGAATGCAGGCAGCTTTTTGTTCCTCGCCATCACACAGACCACCGCAGACAACAGCAGCGTCATGACCACATTCAGGATGTCTGCCGCATGCTCCCCCAGCAGCAGTGTGATCTGCAGCATGCCATGGGTCAGGCTTCTGCCGCCCCAATTGAAATAGTGCCATACCTGACTCTTTATAATATCGGAGAAAGAAGCAATCGGCGTCGCCTCATCGAACAACATAGTGGAATACCAGAGATCGTCCATCATAAAAGGAAGTTCCCGGTTGGTCTGGTATATCACAAGAATAGATATTAAAACCAAAACACCTGTTATACCATACATAATCTTTTTTGATCTATTCTTCATTGTCCTGTCACCTCTTAGATCTTTCGCCAATATGGATGCAACAGTTCAGCCATGCAACAATTTGCGAATTGCGCGTGGGTGCTTGCACACAAAGCGCGATTTGCAAATTGCTGCATGAGCGGAGCGCCCTCACATGAAGCCCAAAGCGGCTCTCGCGGCATTCGACAAATGAACATGCAAGCATGTTCATTTGTCTCATTGCCTGCGGGAATCATATCACAGCTGCAGTCCCTTGATCCTGTCCACAGCCTCCACCGTATTCTCATAGCTTCCGAATGCCGTCAGCCTGAAATAGCCCTCCCCGCTGGGGCCGAAGCCCGAACCGGGCGTTCCCACCACATTCACCGTCTCCAGCAGATAGTCAAAGAACTCCCAGCTGGTCATTTTGTCGGGCGTTTTCAGCCAGATATAGGGCGCATTGACGCCGCCTGACACAGTGAAGCCCGCAGCTCTCAGGCCGTCCATTATATAGCTTGCATTATTCATGTAATAGGCCACCTGCTCCCTCAGCTGTGCCCTGCCTGCCTCCGAGTAGACTGCCTCTCCCGCTTTCTGCACAATGTAGGGAGCACCGTTATATTTGGTCCCGTGCCGCCTCGCCCAGAGGGAATGAAGCGCTGTATCCCCGCACTTCAACTCCTTCGGGATCACGGTGAAGCCCAGACGCAGACCGGTAAAGCCTGCATTCTTGGAGAAGGAGCGCATCTCAATGGCACAGGTTCTCGCCCCCTCACATTCATAGATGCTGTGGGGGACATCTTCCTCGGAAATATATGCCTCATATGCCGCATCATACAGGATCACCGCGCCTGCTTTGTTGGCATAGTCTACCCAGTCCTGCAGCTGCGCCCTGGTCACGGTGGCGCCGGTGGGATTGTTTGGAAAACAGAGATAAATCAGGTCCGGCGTCTCCTTGGGAAGCTCGGGGGTAAAACAATTATCCGCCGTACAGGGCATGTAGATCACATCGCTCCAGGTCTCCGCCTTCGGGTCATAGACGCCCGTCCTGCCCGCCATGACATTGGAGTCCACATAGACGGGGTACACCGGGTCGCAGACGGCAATCTTATTCTCCAGGCTGAAAATCTCCTGGATATTGCTGCAGTCACACTTTGCCCCGTCCGACACAAAGATTTCATCCGCGGCGATGTCACACCCCCGCGCCTTATAATCATTTTCCGCAATGGCATTCCTCAAAAACCCATACCCCAGATCCGGCGCATATCCGTGAAAGCTTTCCGCCCTGCCCATCTCCTCCACTGCACCGTGAAGCGCCTCTATGATGGCCGGCGCCAAAGGCTGGGTCACATCGCCGATCCCCAGTCGGATGATTCTTTTATCAGGATTCGCCGCGCTGTATGCGTTCACTTTCTTTCCGATGGCGGAAAAGAGATAGCTTCCGGGAAGCTTTAAGTAATTCTCATTTACCTGAAACATGGCTCTTCCTCCTTATATTTCCCCTTCATATACAGTCTCGGCAGGGCCGGTCATATAGATCAGGTTTTGCTCCCTGTCCCACTCGATCTGCAATTCCCCACCTAACAGTTTAACCGTTATATCAGAATCCGTCAAATCATTTAACACACAGGCAGCCGCCACTGCACAGCAGCCCGTGCCGCAGGCCAGCGTTTCCCCCGCGCCCCGCTCCCAGACCCTCATAAACACATGCTGTCTGTCCAGGATCTCCACAAACTCCGTATTGACCCGCTTGGGAAAACATATGTGATTTTCAAAGGCAGGCCCGATCTCCTCCAGCCTCAGATCCTCCACGCCGTCCATGAAAATGACCGCATGGGGATTTCCCATGGAGACACAGGTCATATGATATTGCTTCCCCTTTACCTCAATGGGCGCGTTTATTACAGCCTTGCCCGCTTGTCCCTCGGCACTGCATGTTTTCCCCTCATTATCACACGTCATTCCTTCATCATCGCACGTTTTTCCCTCTGAGCCGCCGCACAGGTTTACGGGGATCCGCCCCGGCTCCAGGATGGGGCTTCCCATATTCACCCGCACCCTTTTGACCACTCCCCTGTCCCAGGGATGCTGCCTCTCTATCACCATGCTGAGATACCTTACCTGGCCTGCGCTGACCACAGTGATGTGTTCCGAATCAGTCAGGCCCTTATCGTAGACAAACTTTGCCACGCAACGGATACCGTTTCCGCACATCTCAGACCTGGTGCCGTCCGCGTTATACATTTCCATCTCGAAATCCGCATCCTCCGCCGGATTGATAAAGATCACACCGTCGCTGCCGATCCCGAAGTGGCGGTCGCTGAGCCTCTTGGCCAGCCCCGGCTTTTCCGCCGCCGGAATCTTCTCCTGAAAACCGTCAATATAGACATAATCATTCCCGCATCCCTGCATTTTCGTAAACTTCATCACTCACTACACCTTTCCACCTGGACGACTCAACTCCTCATTCCTGCATCATGGACAACGCCATGCGGGCTGTCTCCGCTATGTTTGTACCACTTTCCATACTACATTTCTGCAAATATCGGTGCGCTTCCTCCTCCGTCATATGATTCCGCGCCATTAACAGTTCTTTGGCCGCCCTGATATCGGCCTCTTCCTCCGGGCTGCGCTCCCTGGGCTTCAGCTTTGCTTTCCGCCGTCTGCGCTGAATCCCGTCGCACATCATACCCACTGTGCTGATCAGATCATTGACCTTCAAAGGCATGGACAGACACACGATGCCATTTCCCTCACATTCGCTCAGAAGCCGGTTTGACGCCATCAGGAGCATTTCAAAGCCATGGGGCATACAGTCATGCAATTCCGAGTAGACCATATCTGCCAGCTTGAAGCTGCATATGAGGATGCCGTCGTTCAGTCCGTCGGCCTGGCTGATGGCCTGCGCGCCCGTTGTGCAGACCCCTGCCACCTGGAAGCCGTTCCGGACCAGTATATTTTTGATTCCCCTGGCATCCTCCTGTTTCGGCAGAGCCACAATAATATTAGTCACAGGATTTCCCCCTACATTTTAGGCGCTTAACAATCATTTCTAAGGAAACGCTTTCATCAGCGTTTCCCTTTCACAAAATGGCAAAATGACGGTTCCGGTTGATCCGGATCAGGAGCTTTCCCCAGGAACACTAATAGCGGTACAGATACTCCTGTATCTCCCACTCCGACACACTGGCGCGGTACTTCTGCCATTCCGCCTCCTTGGCCTCGATATACTTTCCGGCCAGATGCTGCCCCAGCACATCCAGGATCAATTTATCCTTTTTCATCTCCTCCAGGGCTTCGTGAAGGGTTCCCGGGAGATTGCGGATTCCCAGCGCATTCCTTTCCTGATCCGTCATGTTATAAATATTACAGTCCACGCTATCCGGCGGATCTGTCTGATTTATAATGCCGTCCAGACCCGCTTTCAGGCAGACGGCCAGCGTCAGGTACGGGTTCGCGGCAGAGTCCGGGCTTCTCAGTTCGATCCTCGTACCGCCTCCCCCTGCCGCGGGAATGCGGATCAGGGAGCTTCTGTTAGAGGCGCTCCATGCGATATAGACCGGGGCGGCAAAGCCGGGCACCAGCCTTTTATAGGAATTTACCAGCGGATTGGTGATCGCCGCCATTCCCCTGATATGCTCCATAATGCCCCCGATGAACCAGTATGCCTCCCTGCTGAGCCCGTTGGGATCACTCTGATCCTCGAACACATTCCTTCCGTCCTTTTTCATGGACATATTGATATGCATGCCGGAACCGTTCACGCCAAACTTCGGCTTTGGCATAAAAGTAGCGTGCAGTCCGTGACGTTTCGCGATGGTGCGCACCGCCAGCTTGAACGTCATGATATTGTCCGCCGTGGCCAGCGCTTCGTCATACCGGAAATCGACCTCATGCTGTGCCGGGGCGATCTCGTGGTGGGATGCCTCAATGACCAGCCCCATATCCTCCAGCGTCATCACGATGTCCCGCCTCGCATTCTCGCCGCCGTCCAGAGGACCGATGTCAAAGTAGCCCGCCTGCTCCCTGGTCTCTGTGGTAGGCATCGCGTTCTCATCTGTATTGAACAGGAAAAACTCGCACTCCGGTCCCACCTCGAAGGCATAGCCCAGGACTTCCGCATCCCTGATGGCACGTTTCAGCACCGATCTGGGATCACCCTCGAATGGCTTCCCGTCCGCCCGACAGACATCACACAACAGCCTGGCCACCTTGCCCTGCTGGGGTCTCCAGGGAAAGACTGCCAGGGTGGAAAGATCCGGATGAAGGAACATATCGGACACCTCGATACCCACAAAGCCGTCTATGGCGGAACCGTCAAACATACATTTATTGTCCAGCGCCCTCTCCAACTGACTGGCTGTCACCGCAATATTCTTCAGATTGCCAAACATATCCGTAAACTGCAGGCGGATAAACTCAATGTCCTCCTCTTCCACAATCCTCATCATGTCATTTTTTGCATACGTATTCATAAGTCCGGTCATACCTCCCGCTTCCGTTTTCACTGTCCAAGGACAACTGCCAAAAGAATAAGGGCAGTCCCCACCCATGTTGAACGCCCTTGCCCTATAGCCATCATAGCAATCGTACCCCCGCCTTGTCAATCACTAATCATGTATATTTTGGTAAATCCCCACATATATACTATAAAGAGAAAAATACGGATACATATTTAAGGGGAATAGGAATGAGCGCTAAGACAAAAATCGTTGTACTTCACATGAAAGAATTGATCTATACAGGCATCTTCGCCCTTCTGGGAATCCTGTTCATCATCCTGCTGGTGATGATGTTCCTGCCCGGGGAAAAGGAGGAAACCAATGTGCCTGCCGAGGAGGTCACCGCAGACGTAAGCTCCCTGTACATACCCGGTATTTATACCACTGAACTGATCCTGGGAGCACAGTCCATCGACGTGGAAGTCATTGTGGATAAAAATACCATCACTTCCATCCGTATGGTGAATCTGAATGATGCCGTGACCACCATGTACCCTCTGTTGGAGCCAACCTTCGACACGATCTGTGAACAGGTATACGAAAACCAGTCCCTGGATCAGGTTACATATACTTCCGAAAGCAAATACACTTCCCTGGTTCTGCTGGAGGCCATCCAGAACTCCCTGAACAAGGCGGCGGTAAAGGAAACACCCGCGCCCACCAGCACACCGTGATATAGCTTTCAAGAAGCTCGCCTGCCTGCAAGGGCAAAACTTACCTACATGGACGTAATACCTGCATGGATGTTACTTACCTGCCCGCAAGGACGAAACAGACAGCCCCCGGAATACAGGGGCTGTTTTGTTTCGTTATAAACGTTCCACCTCCGCCAGCCACAGCGCCGCACTGGCATCGGATGGCATGCGCAGATCCCCCCGGGGAGACACTGCCACACTTCCCACTTTGGGTCCGTCCGGCAGACAGGAACGCTTGAACTGCTGGGCAAAAAAACGGCCATAGAAATTTTTCAGCCATTTCAGGATAACCGCGTTATCATACTGCCCTGCAAAGGCAAGCTGTGCCACGCGGTATAGCTTTGCAGGGGGAAAGCCGCCCCGGAGCATGTAATATAAAAAGAAATCATGGAGTTCATAAGGTCCCACCAGGTCTTCCGTCTTCTGGGCAATCTGTCCGTCCACCGGGGGCAGAAGCTCCGGGCTGACAGGGGTATCCAGCACATCCTCCAGCACCCGGGTGAGTGTCCCGTTGCCGCAGGTATCCGCATAATACTTTACCAGGTGGCGCACCAGTGTCTTCGGGACGCCCGCGTTGACGCCGTACATGGACATGTGATCCCCATTGTAAGTGGCCCAGCCTAACGCAAGCTCCGACATATCCCCCGTGCCGATGACCAGTCCGTTCTCCCGGTTGGCAATATCCATCAGCACCTGGGTGCGCTCTCTGGCCTGGCCGTTCTCATAAGTCACATCATGATGGTCCGGATTCTGCCCGATATCCCTGAAATGAATGGTTACCGCCTCTTTGATATCCACCTCCTCCAGCGTGACCCCCAGCGTCCGCGCCAGTTCACAGGCATTGCGCCAGGTTCTGTCTGTGGTGCCGAAACAAGGCATTGTCACTGCAAAAATGCCCTTCCTGTCCAGGCTGAGCATGTCAAAAGTCCGCACGGTGACCAGCAGCGCCAGGGTGGAATCCAGTCCGCCGGAAAGCCCCACCACTGCCGTCTTCAATCTCGTATGCCCATATCTCTTTTTCAGCCCATAGGACTGAATGGACAGGATTTCCTCGCAGCGCCTGCTCCTCTGCGACGCATCCGAGGGCACAAAAGGCATGGCATTAAAAGTACGCTCCAGCCTCGTCTCTTCCACCTTCAGCGAAAAGGGAACGATCGCATAAGCTGCCTGGGGCTCCTCGCCGAAGGTTCCCATCCGCCGTCTCTCCGATAATATTCTCTGTATGTCAATATCCCCGTAAATGGTTTCACACCGAAAAGTCTTCTTCTGGGTCAGGATCGTCCCGTTTTCCGCGATCAGGTTATGTCCCCCGAAGACAAGGTCCTGGGTGGACTCTCCCTCCCCCGCGGAGGTATAGACGTAACCGCAGATCAGCCTGGCGCTGCCCGATTTGACCAGCAGTTCCCGATATTCATCCTTCCCTATGGTCTCGTTGGAGGCGGACAGATTGGCGATCAGGGTGGCTCCTTTCAGGGCATGATCCGTGCCTGGCGGGTTCGCCACCCACAGATCCTCGCAGATCTCACACCCTACTTTCAATCCCTGCACATTCTCACAGGCAAACAGGATGTTGGCTCCGAATGGAATGGTTCTGCCCTGAAAGGGAAATTCCACCGGTTCCCTGTTGCCCGCCGCGAAATGGCGGCCTTCATAAAATTCCGCATAGGAAGGGACGTTTGCCTTAGGCACCATGCCCAGCACCCGGCCCTTATGGAGCACGGCCGCCACATTGTAAAGCCTTCCATCCCGCTCCACGGGAAGTCCCACCATGACCAGCGCATCCTTCTCCTTCGTGGCCTTCGCCACCACGAGCAGCTGGGCAGATGCCTCCTCCAGCAGCGCGGACTGCATAAACAGATCGCCGCAGGTATATCCGGTAAGGCAGAGCTCAGGAAACACAATAATCTTCGCCCCTGCCTCATATGCCTCGTTCAGCTTCCCGCAGATCACCCCTGCGTTATATGCGGGATCCGCCACCCTGATCCTGGGCGTTGCCGCCGCCACCTTGATAAAGCCATGTTTCATGTCATTCCATTACCTTTCGCTTTTACGCAGGAACCGTGAAGATCTATGATTTCAGCGACCCTTACTCCTGCGATATAAGTCCTTCAGATCATCCGTGTAAAATTTATAATCTTTATTACAGAAATGACAGTTGACCGTGATTCCCTCTCCCTCGTCTATCATATCCTGCAATTCCTTTCTTCCCAGGCTGACCAGGGCTTTCTCCACACGCTCCCTGCCGCAGTCACAGACAAAAGCCGCAGGCATGGTATCTGTCACTTCAAGATCCAGCCCCTCCAGAACCAGTCCCAGCATCTGCTCGGGAGAATTTCCCTGATCCAGCATGGTAGTCACGGAACTGATCTTCTTCAGGTTCTCTTCCAACCGGTCTATCACCGCGTCCTCCACAAAGGGCATCAGCTGGATGATAAAGCCGCCCGCCTGCCGCACCGTATTGTCGCGGTTCATGAGCACACCCAGTCCCACAGAGGATGGTACCTGCTCGGAGGTTGCGAAATAATAGGTCAGATCCTCCGCGATCTCACCTGTCTGAAGTAAAGTCTGCCCCACATAAGGCTCTTTTAATCCCATATCTTTGATCACACTGAGGATCCCGCTTCCTACCGCGCCGCCCACATCCAGCTTACCGGCGGCATTTGCAGGCAGTATCACGTCAGGGACATTGGCATAGCCTTTGACCGTTCCCCGGGAGCCCGCTGTCACGGTAAGCCCCTGTACGGGGCCGTCGCCCCTGATCTGCAGCGTCAGGATATCCTTTTCTCCCTTCAACATACTGCCCATCATGGCGCCGGCGCTCAACAGCCTGCCCAGCGCCGCCGTCACAACAGGGCTTGTGTTATGGGCGATCCTGGCTGTTTCCACTGTTTCCCTGGCAGTGCAGGCAAAGGCTCTGATCTGAGTGTCTGCTGCCACAGCCCTAACAATATAGTCTGACATATCTGTTCCCGTCCTGATTCCTTTCCACTTTATTCCCGCGGGCAATGAGCCAAGTCAACTGTGTTGACTTGGTGCCGCTGCTTGCACGAGCATAAAGCCATGTTCCATGGCTTGGCGAATGCCGCGAGGGTCACAGGCCCCGCAGTCCCCCTGGGTCTGTTTTCCCTGCTCCCGCGCCACAATATAGATTCTCTGGCTTTCAGCGGTGACGGCTTCTCCCGTGTCGGCGTCCGTCATCTCCAGTATCTTCATCCCGGCACGCTCCACCAGCATTTTCATCTGTTCCGCCCGGTATCCCCTCTGAAAATGGGTTTCCGAGAAACGCCGGAACAGGCCGCTCTCCTCCTTTACAAAAACGGTCAGGTCATACTCGTTGATCCCTTGCCCCGGATCGTAAAAGTTCTCCCAGATAAAGCTACAGTCCTCCCGGTTCTCCGCTATGGTAGTATCCCCAATGATCTCCTCATACTTGTATACCGTATTAAAGTCAAAGATAAAAATCCCACCGGGATAAAGGTAATTATTTACCAGGGAAAATACGGTCAGGAGCTCCTCCTCTTTCAAAATATAATTCAGGGAATCGCAGACACTGTACACCGTTCCCACTGTGCTGTACAATTCCAGTTCCCGCATATCCTGATTCAGATAAAGGATGGCATCGCCGCTCTTTTCCCTTTTTGCCATGGCGGCATTGAGCATATCCGTGGACATGTCCACCCCGATCATATCATAGCCTCTGCGGTACATCAGTTCTGTCAGCGTTCCCGTACCGCAACCCAGATCCAGTACCAGATTCCGCTCCGATGCCAGGGCCGCCTCCGTGTTCTGCTCCGATGCCAGGGCTGCCCCCGTGTTCTGCTCCGATGCCAGGGC
>CAOKWI010000100.1 GCA_948473115.1 uncultured Lachnospiraceae bacterium
ATCTGCCTTACAAGCAGAGGGTCATAGGTTCGAGCCCTATAGGCCCCATTTTTGTGTATGAATATCAAATGTGGACGGGCTTAGAGAAATCTAAGCTTTTTTTCTACTATGTCCATAACAATAAAAAAGAAGGAGGCAGTATGATTAGGATTATTACGGATTCATGTTCGGACATTGTGGGTAATCAGAGGGAAGATCTGGTGGTGCTCCCCATCACGATTACTTTTGATACAAAGGAGTATCAGGATGGTATCAATCTTTCCCACAGGGAGTTTTACGAGAAATTGATCGAGAGTGATGAGCTTCCCGTGACCAGCCAGATTCCTCCCGCCGTCTTTGAGGAGGCTTATCAGGCCGCTGTGAAGCAGGGGGATGAAGTGATCGTTATCACGATATCTTCCAAGCTTTCCGGCACCTATCAGAGCGCAAATATCGGGGCGGAGGATTATCAGGGGAAGGTGCATATTGTTGACAGTGAGAATGCCAGCCTCGGAGAACGGATTTTAGTGGAATATGCGCTTCGATTGAAAGATCAGGGGCTTACCGTCGGGGAGATTGTGGAAAAGCTTGAGAAGGAAAAGAAAAATATCCGCCTGATCGCATTGCTGGACACGCTGGAATATCTGAAAAAGGGTGGCCGCATTTCCAAGGCGGCAGCGGCAGCCGGCAGCCTGTTGTCCATTAAGCCCGTGATCGCGGTTCAGGGTGGCGAGGTAGTCGTACTGGGTAAGGCAAGAGGCTCCAAACAGGGCAATAATCTGCTGGCGGAGGAGATTGCCCGTGCAAATGGAGTTGAGTATGAAATGCCGTTTCTCCTGGCGTATACAGGATTGACGGATGTAGTGATACAGAAATATATTGACGATCATGAGAATCTGTGGAAGGGAATTGTGGAGCGTCCGGTTCCTGCCAGCGTGGGCGGAGCCATCGGCACGCATATAGGTCCCGGCGCCATAGGAATTGCCTTTTTTGCTGCTGCAGATAAATAGCAGGAAGTATGGAATAAATCACCGCTTGCGATTGAAATGGAGGATGACATGAAAGAGATCAACCAACAGTTTTTGACGGGGGAGAGGGCGCTTTTTCAGGAGAAGGACAGCCACATCAGCTATTGTACCTTTGCGGACGGAGAATCACCTTTGAAGGAGAGCTCTGACCTGCGGATTGACAATACGTTGTTCCGGTGGAAATATCCTTTGTGGTACAGCAGGAATGTGGACATGAGGGACTGCACGCTGTTTGACATGGCGAGAGCGGGCATCTGGTACACGGAGAATATTTCCGTCACAGACACCATTATTGAAGCGCCGAAGAACTTCCGCCGGTCAAAAGGCATTATATTGAAGAATGTGTCCTTTCCTGATGCTTCGGAGACGTTATGGAGCTGTGAAGATATTCAGATGGAGCATGTGACCGCCAAGGGAGATTATTTTGCCATGAACTGCAGGAACGTAAAGGCAACTGATTTTTCCCTGGTGGGAAACTATTCCTTTGACGGCGCATCTGACATTGAAATCCGTAACTCCAGGATGCTTTCCAAGGATTCCTTCTGGAACGCGGACAATGTCACAGTCTATGATTCCTTTATTTCGGGGGAATATCTGGGATGGAACTCCAGGAATATCACGCTGGTGAACTGTACCATAGAGAGTCTGCAGGGGATGTGCTATATTGACAATCTGGTGATGAAGAATTGCAGGCTGATCAACACCAATCTGGCCTTTGAGTACTCTCAGGCGGATGTGGAGATCGTTGGAAGTGTGGACAGCGTGTTTAACCCCAGGGGTGGAGTGATCCGGGCAGACAGAATAGGGGAGCTGATCATGGATGGCAGAAAGGTAAAGCTCGACCAGACGAAGATTGAGGCGGGAGAAATCGGAAAGACCTCCGATCATGCGCCTTGGGAAAAGTGTGAAGGAAATCACTAAGCTCGTGCCGAATTACATTCGGCATAGGACCTCGCTAAGTGATTTCACGCTCTGCAACGCAGAGCTTCTTCACACGGAAGAACGCAAGGACAGCGTTCTTCCGGACTTGCATCAGTTCATGGATTGTTCTTGCCAACAGAATTCATTCTGTTGGCTGTGCCGTTCCAGGAGGTGGGCTTTGCCCCGCTTGACGGCATGTTTGGAAGTGTGAGGAGAGTTAGCGTGAGCGGAAGCATGGGAGAGCAGTATGTATAATTTTGATAAAATGACCGACCGGCGGGGCGTAGGCTCTTTGAAATGGGATGTGCCGGAGGGAGAACTGCCCATGTGGGTGGCAGATATGGATTTTGAGACGGCGCCTCAGGTGGCGGAGGCCATCAGGGCTCGGGCGGAACGCGGCATTTTCGGTTATCATGTGATAACGGAGGACTGGTATGAGGCATATATCCGCTGGTGGAAGCGCCGGCATGGGTTTGCCATGGAGAAGGACTGGCTGATTTTCTGTACCGGTGTGGTGCCCGCCATATCCAGCACGGTGAGGAAGCTGACAACTGTGGGCGAAAATGTGCTGATACAGACGCCGGTATATAATATATTTTTTAATTCTATAAGGAATAACGGGCGTAACATATTGGAAAGCCCTCTGCATTATGACGGGGAGCAGTACTCCATGGACTTTGCGGATCTGGAAAAGAAGCTTGCGGATCCCCAGACTACCCTGATGCTGCTGTGCAATCCCCATAATCCTGTGGGAAAAATCTGGGACAGGGAGACCCTTGCACGGGTCGGCGAGCTGTGTGCAAAACATCACGTACTGGTGCTTTCTGACGAGATCCACTGTGACCTGACAGACCCGGGCTGCGAGTATGTGCCCTTTGCATCCGTGTCAGAGATATGCAGGAATAACAGCATTACCTGCCTGGCGCCCACCAAAGCATTTAATCTGGCGGGACTGCAGACAGCGGCTGTGATGGTTCCGGATCCGGTGATCCGCCATAAGCTGAATCGCGGTTTGAATACGGATGAAGTGGCGGAGCCCAATGCCTTTGCCATAGGAGCTGCTGTGGCGGCTTTTGAAAAGGGGGAAGACTGGCTGGAGGAACTCAGACAGTACCTCTATGAAAACAAACAGCAGGTGCGGCAGTTTGTAAAGGAGAACCTTCCTGCGGTCAAGGTGGTGCCCTCCGATGCCACATATCTGTTATGGCTGGACTGTGGCGCGGTCACGGAGGACGCGGAGAAATTATGTAAGTTCATCCGTCAGCACAGCGGGCTGTATCTGACGGAAGGGGAAGAGTACGGAAGCTGCGGCAGACAGTTTATTCGAATGAACACTGCCTGCCCCAGGGAGCGGCTCATGGACGGACTGAACCGGTTAAAAGGAAGTGTGGAGGCTTATGGCGCGTAAAGCGCCGTAAGTCTTTTTAAATACTCATAGCGTTCCTTTGCCTGCTTTTCCGCCTGCGCGAACAGGCGCTCCGCCTCTTCCGGCTTCTGGCGTTTCAGCACGTCATAGCGGATCTCGCCGTCCAAAAATTCCTCATAATTCAGCTTCGGTTCCCCGCTGTCCAGAGTGAAAGGATTTTTTCCTTCTTCTTTTAACAGGGGATTGAAGCGGAACAAGTGAAAATAGCCGCTGTCAACCGCTTTTTTCGCCTCATGGGGGGTGGAGCCAAGACCGCTGCGTATGCCGTGGGCGATGCAGGTGGCATAGGCAATGATCAGGGAGGGACCCGGATATGCGGCGGCTTCCGTAAATGCCTTTAAGGTCTGGTTAAAATCTGCGCCCATGGCGATCTGTGCCACATAGACATTGCCGTAGGTCATGGCCATGGAGGCCAGATCCTTTTTCCGGGTGGTCTTGCCGCCGGAGGCAAATTTGGCGGTGGAGCCGGTGGGAGTGGCCTTGGAGGCCTGTCCGCCGGTGTTGGAGTAGACCTCCGTGTCCAGAACCAGCAGATTGATGTTTCTGCCGCTGGCCAGAACGTGATCCAGGCCGCCGAAGCCGATGTCGTAGGCCCAGCCGTCGCCGCCGACGACCCATTGCACGGTATCAGTGCCGTCGCCCCTCTTTGCGGCGGCTTCCTGTGCCAGCAGCATGCCATAGCCGAACTCAGCCCCGTCCTCAAAGAGAGAGTTGGACCAGGCGGGGCCTTTTCCCTCTTCATCCACGTTGTAGGCGCAGGAGGGAGCGGAGTTTGCCCAGATGGAACTACAGCCGGTGGCGTTGGCGATAAACATGCGGTTCCCGAAAAGCTGGGTCAGAAGCTTGACATAGGGCGTTTCCCCGCAGCCCGCACAGGCGCCAGAAAACTCCAGATAAGGGCGCAGAAACTGGCTGCCCTTAAAGGTATCGGTTTTGAATTTTTCCGCGGCCTCATGGCAGGGAAGAAGGGGCTTCCCGAAATCAAAGTATTGCTGCTTCTCCTCGTGTTCTGCGATGGGAACCATCTCCAGAGCCTTGTTTCCCTGCTTTCCCGGACATACGGCGGCACAGGTTCCGCAGCCGGTACAGTCAACGTCGGAGATCACAATGGAAAAGGTATGGTCTTCCATGCCTGCCATGGGCAGTGTCGGCATTCCCTCCGGAAGCTGCCGCGAATCGTCCTTTTTCAGCACGGCAGGGCGGATCACCGCGTGGGGGCAGACAAAGGAGCAGCGGTTGCACTGAATGCAGTTTTCAGGCTTCCACACAGGAACCTCGGTGGTCACATTCCGCCGCTCGTGGGCAGTGGTTCCGGGCGGGGTATAGCCGTCCGCGTAGGGCAGGAAAGCGGAAACGGGGAGTTCATTCCCGCGCTGGTCGGTGACGGGCTGCTGGATGCTTGTCACATAGGAAAGCACCTCTGGACGGTCGGGCAGGGGCGGGTTATCCAGAGAAAAGTTATCCTGAGAAGGGTTATCCGCCAAATCATTTCCCGGGAGATGCTCGATGGCATTGCTGCGGGCCGTGGTCCTCTGTGAGGAAACGCTGTCCTCTGTCTCCAGCCGTTTCCATTCCTCCGGCAGGGTAACCTCATATACCTCCTGAAAACCTCTGTCGATGGCCTCCTCATTCATCCGCAGGATGTCCCCGCCGGACTTTCCATAGCTTTTGGCGGCGGCTGCCTTCATAAGCCGCTTTGCCTCCTCCGCCGGCAGCAATTTCGAAACGGCAAAGAAGGCGGCCTGCAGGATTGTGCTGATCTTGCTGTTCAAGCCGATCTCCTTGCCGATCCGGATGGCGTCAATGATATAAAATCGAATGTGATGCTTTGCCATGTAAGCCTTTACCTGATCCGGCAGATACTCCTCCAGCTCTTCTTCCCGGAAATAGCAGTTCAGCAGGAAAGCGCCTCCGTCTTTCAGATCCTGTACCATGTCATACTTGTGCAGATAGACCGGATTGTGACATGCCACAAGATCCGCATACCGGACCAGATAGGCGCTGTGGATGGGACTCTTTCCAAAGCGCAGATGGGAGATTGTGAGTCCCCGGGACTTCTTGGAGTCATACTCAAAGTAGCCCTGTGCGGAAAAATCTGTGTTATCTCCAATGATCTTGATGATATTTTTCGTGGCGCTGACCGTGCCGTCCCCGCCCAGCCCCCAGAATTTGCAGGCAGTCAGATCGGAGGGAGCGGTATTTTCAATGGAGGGAACAGGGAGCGACAGGCGGGTAACGTCGTCCTCAATTCCCACAGTGAAATCAGAGCGGGTGGTGTTTGCGTAAACTGCGGCAATCTGAGCCGGGGTGGTGTCCTTGGAGCTTAAGCCGTATCTGCCGGACAGGATGCGGCAGGGCATTCCCTGCAGGGCAGCGGCCACATCCAGAAACAGCGGTTCGCCGGGAGCGCCGGGCTCCTTGGTACGGCTTAAGACAGAGATCAGCGCCACGGACGCGGGCAGGGCCGCTTTCAGGTGTCTGGCGCTGAAAGGGCGGTAGAGATGGACTGCGACCAGGCCATAGGGCTGGTCAGGAACGGTTTCCAGATATTCCCGGATGGTTTCACAGACACTTCCCATGGCAACAATAACATGTGTTGCAGAGGGATTGCCGTAATAGTTGAACAGCCCATAATCCGTTCCGATGGCCTGATTAATTTTGTCAAGCTGCCTTTCCACGAGATCGGGAAGGGCAAAATAGACCGGATTGGAGGCCTCCCTTGCCTGGAAGAAGATATCGGGATTCTGGGCGGAACCGTAGGTCTTGCCGTGATGGGGATGGAGGCAGTCCCTCCGGAACCGGGCGACGGCTTCCATGGAAAGCATGGATTTCAGGGTATCGTAATCCCAGACCTTTACCTTGTGCAGTTCGTGGGAAGTGCGGAAACCGTCAAAGAAATTCAGGAAGGGAATGCGTCCCTCCACGGCGGCAAGGTGGGCCACAGGGGACAGATCCATGGTTTCCTGTACGCTGCCGCAGGCGAAGATGGCGCAGCCGGTCTGTCTGCAGGCAAAGATGTCGGAGTGATCCCCGAAGATGGAGAGGGCGTGGGTGGCGATGGATCTGGCCGCCACATGAATCACGCCGGGAAGAAGCTCACCTGCCATGCGGTACAGGTTGGGAAGCATCAATAACAGCCCCTGGGAGGAGGTAAAGGTGGTGGCCAGGGCGCCGCTTATGAGGGCGCCGTGGACAGCGCTGGCCGCTCCCGCCTCAGACTGCATCTGCGCAATCGTCATGGGCTGCCCCCAGATATTCGGCCGCCCCGCCCCTGCCCACTGATCGCAGAGCTCCGCCATGGGGGAGGAAGGGGTGATAGGGTAGATGGCGGCCACTTCACTGAAAGCGTAGGCTGCATGGGCGGCAGCGTGATTGCCGTCGATGGTCTGCAGGGAGCGGGTGTCATCTGTGTGAGATGGCTTTATTGTATGAGATGGCTTTATAATATTGGACATAGAAAGACCTCCGATCAAAATGTATTGATATCTATTTTGTCCCGAAGGTCATTTGTTTATGTTAGATTATTTTAGGAAACTGTCTGCGATGTGCATCGCTGTGTTTTTTCATTTATTTCAGGAATCCGTTTACAATCTGTGCCTCTGCCTCCTCCTCGGTCAGTCCCAGGGTCATCAGCTTGGTGATCTGTTCACCTGCGATCTTGCCAATCGCCGCCTCGTGGATCAGCTCCGCGTCAAGGTTGTTGGCGGTAATCTCCGGAATGGCGCTGATCTTTGCCCGGTCCATGATAATCGCGTCGCACTCGGAATGTCCGGCACAGCGGTTGTTGCCGTTGATCTTAGATAGGAAAAGCTGGCGGGAATCGTCTCTCGCCACGGAGCGGGAGATGATGTTGGCGCTGGAGCCTTCCCCATTTAAGTCCACATGAAACGCGGTTTCGGCGGTCTGACTGCCGTGGGTCATCAGCTTTTCCGTGACAATCAGCTTCGCGCCGTCCGAGAGGGTGGCGGTGGTGGAGCGTTTGGTGGAATCCACCCCTTTGATCTGTACGGTCTCCAATTCCATAAAGCTGTTTTCACCCAGCTCGACCACGGTTTCAGGGTTCATGATGCGTTCCCCCCTGCCGTCGCCGCTGCCGTAATGCTTCTCCACATACTTCACGTGGGAATTTTTCCCGATAAAGAAGGAATGAATCCCGTCATGTCGGCTGTCGCTGTCGCCGCTGTTGTGGATGCCGCAGCCCGCCACAATGGTGACGTCGCAGTCATCGCCCACATAAAAGTCGTTGTAGACCATCTCGGTGAGGCCGCTCTGGCTGAGCAGCACGGGAATGTGTACGCTTTCCTTTTTGGTGCCGGGTTTGATAATGATATCGATGCCCTGCTTATCTTCCTTGGTGACAATGTCGATATGAGCGGTGGTGGAACGGTCAACGCTCTGCCCGTTGGAGCGGATGTTGTATGCCCCGGCGGGCATTTCGTGAAGTCCTGCAACCTGTTCCAGTAGGTTTTTCTGTATTTCGTCCATAGCTATATCCATTCCTTTCGCTCAGTCACAAAACGTAATGAAAATGACTTTTCATTTTCAAGCTTGTAACCTCTTGATTTACTTATAAAATTTGCACCCTGCAGTACCGTTCAGGAGTTCGGGAAGAATGTCCGTTCTTTTGCCTCTCGCCTGCACGGATCCCCCTGCCAGGACAACGATCTCGTCTGCAATATTTAAAATGCGCTCCTGATGGGAGATGATAATGAGGGAATTGTCGGTGGCGCTGTGCAGTTCCTCGAATACTTTGATTAAATTGTTGAAACTCCACAGATCAATGCCGGCCTCCGGCTCGTCAAATACTGCCAGGGGCGTGTTCCTGGCGATGATGGTGGCGATCTCAATACGCTTCAGCTCCCCTCCGGACAAACTGGCGTCTACGTCCCGGTTAATGTAATCCCTGGCACAGAGCCCCACCTTGGAGAGATAATCGCAGGCGGAGGAGAAATTGATGTTATTGCCCGCCGCCAGCGTGATCAGATCCCTGACTTTGATGCCCTTGAACCGCACGGGCTGCTGAAAGGCAAAGCTGATGCCCAGCTTGGCGCGCTCGGTGATGGACAGGTCGGTGATATCCGTGCCGTTGAACAGGATCTTGCCGGAAGTAGGCTTTTCGATCCCCATGATCAGCTTGGCCAGGGTGGATTTCCCGCCGCCGTTAGGTCCTGTGATGGCAATAAAGGTATGGTCCTCAAAGGTCAGGTCTATGTTTTTGATGATCTCCTTCTGGGAATCCGCGTCATCGGACACCTGAAAGGAGAGATTCTGTAATTCCAGCATAATAATCCTCCTGCATGGCTTGAATAAAATAATTATACCACGGATGGAGTAAAAACCATACATTTTTTTCATTGCATATTGTCTGTTACGTAACAGTTCAGTTATACGACACCACGGAGCCAAGATTGCTTCCCGGCGCAATTCTTAGAGACTCTGTCACTGCTGTCTTGCAACAAAACAGGATATGTGCTAAAATCTCTTTCTATGAGCGGTGACGCATCATTTCGAAAATATGTGAGAGTCCAGGGAGAAAGAAAATGCAGATACAGGCAGTTTTGTTAACTTTATTGATTCCTGTTTTACCCTATGTACTATGGAAATGTTATAACAGAGGAGCAAGGGAGGGGAAGAAAGAGGCGGTTTTCCGTTATTTGCTTTATCTGCTTATCATAACTTTCCTGTCTGCAATCCTGCTGGCGCTGTTCAGCGACGAGGGGACATCCTTCTGGGAGAAGATTGATAAATCTGCCGGATTTGCCTTGAAATACGATATCCTGCTGCTTGGGACAGCCCTGCTGACCGCATTTGCGGAATGGTGTTACCTGAAAAAGAAGTTTGTGGTCCGGGTGGACTGGGAACAGTTTGGAAACTGGAAGCCGGCAGTATTCTGCAAAAGGTATCTCTGTCCCGTCCTGCCATATGCTCTGGCTGTGCTGGTGGTCTGCCTGAATGTGAGCCTGATGTTTGACAATGTGGTGTGGGGGGATGAGGCGTTTTCCGCAAATACGGCGCATGCGGATCTGTATGGCGTCCTGCAGATCATGTATTTCTGGGACAACCATCCGCCGCTTTATTATTATTGGCTGAAGCTTTTCGGCGAATTATTCGGTCATACGGTTCCTGTGTATCATCTGGCGTCCCTGGTGCCATTTGGGGCGGGGATCCTGCTGGCTGTCTTCTGGTTCCGGAAAAGATATGGAAATGTCCCGGCGGCGTTTTTTACCGTGATCTCCGGCCTGGGAGCGGCCTGTCTGGAGTATAATCTGGAGATCCGTATGTATGCGCTGGCATTTTTCTGCATCGCCGCCTGCTTTTACTGTTCCTGCCGTGTGATCGGCAGTGGAAAGAAGTCCGCCTGGATCGGCATGGTCCTTTGGGGGCTGGCGGGAGCCTATTCCCACTATTACGCGCTGGTGACGGCAGGGCTGATCCTGTTCTTTACCGGGGTGGCAGTGTGGATACGGCGAAAGGGGAAAACCTGGCTGAAAGGTTTGGGAGCCATAATTGCCTTTCTGGCAGGCTACAGTCCATGGCTGTATTTCCTGTTCATTGCTGTCAGGAATGTGAGCAATAACTGGTGGGTGTCTGAGATCCTGGGACTGGGCAGGGTTTTGGATATTGTGCTGGGCAGCGCGGGGATGGTGAAGATTGTAGCGCCTCTGCTGGCTTTTATGGCTGTGTCTGTCCTGCTTGTGGATTCCGGTGTCCTCCGCATCGCAAAGGGGAAAGAGGAGGTCTCCCTGGCGGTTCACACGCTAAAACTGGAAAAGTGGGAGGATGAAACCTTTTCCATTGCGGTCGGCCTGTGTACCATAGTGGGGACGATAGCTTTTGCTTATTTTCTGTGTCTTGTCATGACACCTGTGCTGGTGGACCGGTATATGTATCCGCTCAGCGCCGTTGCATTCTGTGTGCTTGTCCTGTGCGGCAGCCGTTTCCTGAAATTGCTGGACAGACTTGGGAGCAGGACAGGGCTGCCGCATCTGGCAGGTTTTGGAAAGGCGGCGCTTGTCTGTCTGATCTGTGGACTGCTGGTAACGGGAATCGGAAATTATAGGCGATATGGCGCAATGGTAAGGGAACAGAATGAGAAGACAGAGAAGACGCTGGACACCATAGGTGTTCCGGATCTGGATGTCAAGCTGGTGACGAACGGGGTGCAGCACCTGGGTTGGACAGTGCTGTCCTATTATTATAAGGATAACGAGATCGTGAACGGGGGATACGATATGGCGGAAGCGGACAGGTTCTGGTACTTCAATCCCTATGAACTGGAGCAGGAGACCCTGGAGGAGATTGAGCAGAATGGTATGTCGGTAACGGTTTACGGGGAAAACCAGATCGCCGTGTATCCTTTTTATCTGTACTACTTTGAGAGGAATCCGGTGCAAAGTATACCCTGAAAAGTGCAGATTGTGCCTTCGGCGGCAGAGCCCTCTTGTCTGATAAACGGTTTTATGTTAGGATTGAAATACGTTTTTCCAACATCTTTCTATTTTCAGTGAGGCAGGAGGGTTTTACAAATGAATTTCTCGGAGAAAAAATATGTCAACAGAACAGCGATCATAGGCCATACTGTTATTGACACAGTACTGTTTCTCGCCTATTTGCTGGAGGTATTCAAAGGTTCCAGGACAATCGGCTATTTTGTTGTGTTTTCATTCATGACAGTATTGCCTATAGTGGCGGAGTGGGGCATCTTCCTGAAAAATCCGGAGAGCGGGGCAATTAAGCATATCATCGGAAACACTTACGGTATTTTATATTTGTTTGTCATTTTCACGACCACGAGCGCATTGCCCTTTACTTATGCGTTTCCCATGTTTTCGGTTATTATCCTGTATATGGATGTGCGCTTCAATATTCTGATTGCCGTGTTTGCCGTGTTCGGGAATGTGATATATGTGATCTATCATGCGCTGACGGTGGGATATGCGGCGGCGGAGCTCCCTGATATGGAGATAAGGCTGGCCGCAGCGCTGCTCACGTCTGTATTCATGATCCTGACTACCATAGCCGTAAAGCGGGTCAACAGGCATAAGCTGGAGCAGATCCAGGCCCAAACTGAGGAGACCGGCAAGCTGGTGGAAAATGTATTGGCAGTTTCACAGGATATGATCGCCAATATCGGTGAGGTCACCCGGCAGATGTCTGAGTTGGGCAGTTCTGTGGGAAAAGTCCATGACGCCATGGGGGAAGTGACGACCGGAAGTGTGGAGACGGCGGAATCGGTGCAGGTACAGATGCAGCGCACCGAGCAGATACAGACCCATATCGGCAAGGTAAAAGACACAGCGGCCCAGATCGAACAGAATATCAGCGACACGGCGCAGAAGGTAGTGACAGGCGGGGAGCAGATGGATGCCCTGGCGGGCCATGTGGAGGAATCCAAGGCTGCGAATGCGGAAGTACTGGCGAAAATGGAGGAACTGGGCACTTATACCAGTCAGATGAACACCATCATAGAGGCGATCAGCAGCATTGCGGACAATACCAGTCTGCTGGCGCTGAATGCGTCTATTGAGGCGGCGCGTGCGGGAGCGGCAGGAAAGGGCTTTGCCGTGGTGGCAGGACAGATTGCCGAACTGGCGAACCAGACACAGACGGCCACCACCAATATCACCGGCCTGATCGGAAATATCAATCAGGAACTGGAGCATGTGTCCGCGGCAGTTGATGTGGTTACCAGGAGCAACGAGGCGAACGTGGAGAGCACAAATGTGGTAAAGAGTAACTTTGTGAGTATTTCCAGGGGAACAGAGGATATCAACAGGCGCACGGAGGAACTGCTTTCCATCATTGAAGAACTGGCAAGCGCCAACGGGGATATTGTGGAAAATATCCAGACGATCTCGGCTATCACTGAGGAGATATCCGCCCATGCCAACGAGACTTTCAATGTATGCGATGAAAATTCCCGGATGGTGGATTCTGTCCGGAGCATTGTGGATGAATTGAATGAAAGTGCCCGGAAGATACAGCAGCATACATAAGGATCCCGCCCCGGTATTTTACGGTTGGTATTTTTTGCAACGGTTCAGCCCCTATTGTACAGGGCGGCTTGCCTTTTTGCTAAGGGGACGGCGGCGACGTGCTGTCCTGTCCTATGCGGACGGGGCAACGCGGATCTGAACTAACTGCCTACAA
>CAOKWI010000101.1 GCA_948473115.1 uncultured Lachnospiraceae bacterium
AGAATAAGTCTATAGCCTGTTTTGACTGGCTATAAACTTATTATACGAGGAGGAAAAAATATGGAAATGGCTGACCGCAGAACTGCAAAAAGGGGAAAACAAACCGCGGCGGGAAGTGTGGAACTGGAGTTGAGGGAAGTGCAGAAGCTACAGGGGAATAACAGGGTGGATGGATTTGATACTATAACGGTAACATGCAGTGAAATACTCACAATTATCTGCTGTTGATAGAAGAATGACGAGAGAGAGAAGGTAGAGATACCTTCTTTTTCTGCTTTCTGCCATCTGGCAGTAAGAATTATGCGGAGTTACGGCTGAATCCAGGGGGATGTGAAAGCGTGGAAAAGAAAAAACAGGGAATCTTTGAAGAATATTACGAGTATATACGGCGGATTGCTTTACAAAGGATCAGGAAAAGCAGGAAGGGAAAAGAGCAGGAAATTCCAGAACTGGCGGAGGAATTATGGGAGGCGTTTGCGAAGCAGGTTCAGAAGATCACCATAAGAACATTGATCCTTGAAATGGAAATCTGTGAAGAAAACGAGATGTTGAAAGGTGAGACGGTGCAGGAGCGGTATGAATACTTTGCCAAAATGTTTCTTGGGAGACCGGCTTACAGGCAGGATCTTTATGAAGCATATCCTGGGTTATACGAGGGGCTTTCACAGATAATGGAAGACTTTGTTTATAATATCAATGAGTTGCTGGACAGGTTTGCCGCGGACAAGGAGACACTCAATTGGAAACTGTATCCCGGAAATCCCTGTAGGGAGATCAGGAGGATAGGGGGCGGCGGTTCGGACAGCCATCGGCATGGGAAACGGGTCCTGCTTCTGGAACTGGATAATGGGGAAAAACTGGTATATAAACCCAGAAATATGTCTGTTGACGAGGCGTATGAGGCCTTTTTGCGGTGGGTTTTTGAAAATATGGGTATGTCTTGCTGGTGGTATCAGGTCTGGGACAGGGGAGAGTATGGCTGGTGCCGGTGGGTATCAGCATTTCCCTGTGTTTCCCGGGAAGAACTGTCCCGATATTATTACAGGAACGGAGTACTGTTATGTGTCAGTTATCTGCTGGGTTCGGAGGATATGCATTATGAAAATCTGATTGCACATGGTGAGTATCCGGTCATTGTGGATCTGGAGATGGCGGTGGGCAGCCGTGGAACCAGGAGAAAGGAAGGAATGTCATATACGGAACGTTTCTACCGGGAATCTGTCCTACAGACCGGGATTCTTCCATTGTATACTTGGAATGAAGAGGGAGAAGGAGTAAATGTTGGGGCTGTCAACGGGCAGGGCGGACAGCTGATTCCCGTGGTAATGCCTGTGGTGGCAGATCCCGGTACGGTAAGGATGCACATTGAATATAGGCGTCCCAGAATGGGGGAAGGCAAGAATCTGGCGACATTGAATGGGAAGTTTATCGAGCCATATGAATTTTTGGAAGAAATCCTGGAGGGATTTGAAAAGGCATATTGCTTTTTGACCAGACAGCGTCAGAAGGCCATGAAAATGCTGGGACTTTTTCAGAATGTGCGAGTGCGCTACCTGGTAAGGGACACGCAACAGTATTCCATGCTACAGATGACATTGGGACATCCGGATATGTTGGTCAGAAATCCGGACAGACAGCCAGTGTGGAACGTTCTGGAAAAGGGCATGGAGCAGGAAGAAGCCGCCCAATGGATTCAGGAGCAGGAAAAGCAGGAACTGCTTGTCTGGGATATCCCATACTTCTACTATGATGCGTGTAGGACAGAACTGTGCAGCGGTACAGGGGAGACATGGCGCAATTACTTTGAGTGTACCGCGATGCAGTGCATGGAAGACAGACTGGCACATATGTGTACCGCAGATATGGAACGTCAGAAAAAGCTGATCAGGGCAGCGATACTGATAGGAACAAAGAAAGTAAATAATAAGCCTTTGGAAATACAACAAATAAAAGAATTTGGAGATCATGACCCCAAAGCAAATCGGGGGATCAAGACAGCAGAGAGAATTGCGGATTTCCTGCTGGAGGAGGCTATTTGGTCAGAGGATGGAGGCGAGGTGGGATGGATCAGTATTATCATGGCTGGATATCGTGAAAGAAACTGGCTGATTCGTCCCATGAATTTTTATCTTTATGGCGGTCTGGCAGGAATTGCTGTTTTTATGGCGGAGTTGGCATACAGGACCAAAAAGGAAAAATACCATAATGTGCAGAAAATACTGGTAAATCAGCTTTTCCGGCATACGGATGATGTGTTTTATAAGAAAGAAGTACATAATCTGCCTACAGGAGCTTATTCGGGGGAGGCTTCGGTGGCATTTGCCTATATGCTGCTCTATAAAATCAGTGGGAATCAGGAGTTATTGTCATATCTGCGAAAACAGTGCAGGACGGTTGCGGAACTGCTTGTGGGAGACCGGGAATATGATGTACTGGGTGGGAATGCAGGGGCTGTTATCGCATTTATAAATGCATATAAGCTGACTGGTGAGAAAACATATCTGACTTGGGCCATGGAAGCAGGAGACTGTCTGCTCCGATCAGCAACAGTGTATGAATATGGGATAGGCTGGGTCAGGGAATCCTTAGGTGTGGCGCTTACAGGCTTTGCCCATGGAACTGCCGGAATTATGTTGGCGTTGGCCAGGCTGGGGTGTGAAGCGCAGGAAGAGAAATATCTACAGGCGGCTTATCAGGCGTACCAATATGAGCAATATTACTTCAGGGAAGGATCGCTGGATTGGGAAGACCTGCGATATGAGGACAGGATGACGGAGGGAAATCGAGGGATGGCATGGTGTCACGGCTGGGGAGGCATTGTAATGGCACGGATTACAGCGATAAAATACGTGAAAGGAAGGTTTAAAACAGAACTGGAGAAAACAGTGGAATTTGTCTCCCAAAAGGTAAAACAGGGCAATTACGGAAACCAGAAAATTTATGGCGATAAAACAGTTTCAAAAACAAGCCTCTGCCTGTGCCATGGAATGTGTGGAAATCTGGCGCTGCTCTGGGCAATGGGAGAAGAAAAGAAAGCGGCGTTGATGCGGAATGGGGTGATAGAAGCAATCTGTCATGAAGGGGCAGATGTTCGGGAAATTCTGGAACTCCAGGAGTGTGGTAATTATGGACTGTTTGGAGGGATTGCCGGAATCGGATATAGCTGCCTATGTGAGCCGAGGAAAGTATTGGAACTATTGCGAATGGAATAAATAAAAAAGATGCTGCAAAGCAGCATCTTTCCCAATCGAACTTTGTTCGATTGTAAATCCGTGCATGTCTGCCGGAAACTCTGAGGAAGTACGGACCTAACCAGCACATCCTCAGTCCATCCGCAGCCTCTCCACAATGCTCTGCTTCTCCAGGTTCTGGAAGCATACAAAGGGAATCAGCACTGCAAATATCAGAAGAATCGGAGTACAGATATGCAGCGGCAGCAGGGTGAAGCGGAACGTCGTAAAGCCTCCGGCCACCATACCGCGGATCCCCACGCCCACAGCCAGCGCGCTGATCAGGTAGGATAGAACCAGGGTGATTGCTGCATAGCAGAAGCCCTCATACACCAGCATTTTACAAAGCTGTCTCCTGGTCATGCCGACGCTCTGGATCATGGCAAACTCGCGCTTGCGGGACAGGATCGCCGTGACCATGGAGTTGACAAAGTTCAGTACGCCCACCAGGGCGATGACCACGCTGACCGTGTTGCCCATTACGGCAGTGGATCGGGTTTCGGTCTCATATTGCTGTGCCATGGACTGCCGTGAGGTGACAGGCAGACTGGTATCCACTGCGGCGGTATATGTGTCCAGCCAGCTTTGTACCGCGTCTGCATGGGCATCGTCCACATTCAAAAACAACTTGCGCAGGTTATTTTCCGGCCAGCTTTGCCGGAACGTGTGGGCAGGCAGAATGAAGTGCTGCTCCATGGCTTCCGGAGCCCCCGCTTCCGATGCGCCCCTGTCAACCGGATCCAGCGGAAAGACGATGGCCATGACGGTATAGTCCCTGCCCTCCAGCGTAACCGTGCTGCCCACGGAGGGGACAGGAAGGACAGGGTGCCCGTCCCTTTCTGCGATGGCCGGTCCCACAGCCAGAATGTAATCACCGCCGGAAAAGGCTTCCGGGTCAAAGCTGCCCTCCATCACATATTGGGGCTGGGTGACTTCGTCCAGGGGAATGCCGTCCAGCCCGAACACCACCGCGTTCATCTCCTGGGTATCCACGGCATGATGAAAGGCATCCACACCGGCGGGATCGTAGCGGGCCCAGTCAGCCAATAAAGCTTCGGTATAAAAGCCTTTCAGGTTCTCTGTGGTCTGGTTGTCAAACTGCCAGACCAGCTGGTGGGAATACTGGTGTCCTACAGCTTCCACGCCTTCCATGTTTTCCAGCTCCTGCACCAGAGATTCTCCCAGTGTGGTACCCTGGGGATCATAGCCGCCGATATAATTTTCACTGGTGGCATCTGTCAGTTCAAAGTCTGCAATGGTCAGCTCCGCCAGATACTTCTCCATGTCAAAGGCCGCATTCTTGGCGTAAAAGCAGCTGAGGAGCACAAGTCCCAGTGTCAGCGAGCAGATCACTGTGACAGTACGTTTCCTGTTGCGGCCAAGATTCTCCCAGGCCATGCCTGCCAGTGACTCCCCCGTATGGCTGCGCTTGGTCTTTTTTCTGCGGGGAATATCCGCATCATTCATCCGCAGAGCCTCCACAGGGGATACTTTTCCCGCCAGGCGCGCGGGACGCAGGCAGGAAAGGAGCACGGTAAACCAGGCAAAAGCTGCGGAGCCCATAAAAATCAGCGGGTGTACGGACACGGCGCCGCCACTCTCTATGATCCCGGTAAAAGCCGGTACCAGCGCCGCGCCCAGCAGCCAGCCCAGGATGAGTCCCACAGGGATTCCAATCATACACAGGCGGTTGGCCAGCCCATAGATCAGTTTCCTGATCTGCCGGTCCGTGGCGCCCAGGGTCTTTATTTTTCCGTAGAACTGCGTATCGGCTGTGACACTGATCTGGAAGATGTTGTAGATGATGAGATAGCCTGCGAGAAAGACCAGCGCCATGCCAAGGTACATGGGAAGCGTCTCCTGGATCGCCGTAGCGCCCATCTCCGAGGAATAGGCCAGGTTAACGCCATATTTCAGACCGTCCAGTCCGGTATCGGCCAAAATCCGGTCCATGGCCGCTTCGATGCTGCTGTCGCTGTACAGGCTGACCTGTACCATATACAAGCCTAAAATACTGTCCCCCGTGCCCGTGGAGAGCTGCCCCCGGGTCTGGGCATCGGCATACTCCCGGCTGACCCATGCCATACTGGCATAGCCGGATTGGTTGCCTTCCCAGAAGCCGCAGAGGGTAAACTCTGCCTGCACAGGCTCGGCGTCGGGATCGGAAATGTCTTTCCGCCATTCCAGGGTAACCCTCTGGCCAATTTCATGGGGGATGCCCAGTCGGTCCAGTGTGATCGTGTCCATCGCTGCTTCCTCGGCAGATTGCGGCATCCTGCCGGTGGTGGGGGCGGCAAAGCTGTGAGCCGCGTAGCTGTCGTCCGCCCAGCGGATCTCCACCTGGCGCCCGCCCAGTTGCCTGTTTTCGGCCAGGCCCAGCACGATGCTCTGTCCCAGTTCCTTCACGTCAGGATGGGCAGCCAGCATTTCGGCCTGTTCCGGCGTGATGGACTTACAGCTTGCCTGGGCGTCATAGCCGGTCTGCCGGAAGGTCATTTCGATCAGGTTTTTGCGCATGCTCTGTGCCAGGGTGAACAATGTGGTAAACATCAGGGTAGTCATCAGGATCGCCAGGACAGATACCAGATTGCGGGATCTGTTTTTGCGGAATGTCCTCTGGCTGATCGTTTTGATGGGGTTGAAGGTTTCCTGGTTCTTCTTTTCGGTCATTGGACGTCACCTCCTTACTGCGCTGCGATGCGGCCGTTCTCGATCTGGACGATACGGTCTGCCATCTGTGCAATTTCCGGGTTATGGGTGATCATCACAATGGTCTGGCGAAACTCCCTGCCGGTCATCTTCAGCAGGCCGACCACATCGTCGCCGGTTCTGGTATCCAGGTTGCCGGTAGGTTCGTCGGCAAGGATAATGGAAGGCTTGCCGGCAAGGGCGCGCGCGATCGCCACACGCTGCTGCTGTCCTCCGGAGAGGTTGTTGGGCAGGCTGTCCAGTTTCTTTTCCAGACCCAGCAGCCGGACTACCTGTAGGATAAAGTCCTGATCGGGCTTACGGCCATCCAGGGTAATGGGGAAAATGATATTTTCCCAGACATTGAGAACCGGCACCAGATTATAATTCTGGAAGATGAAGCCAATTTTTTTACGGCGGAAGATAGTGGCCTGCTCACTGTTTAACCGGGCAAGCTCTGTGCCGTCCACGTTGACGCTGCCCTCGCTGGGGATATCCAGGCCGCCCAGCATATGCAGCAGGGTGGATTTCCCGGAGCCGGAGGTGCCGATAACCGCGGTGAACTTCCCCCTCTCTATTTCCAGGTCTATGCCGTCCAGCGCCTTTACCAGGGTTTCCCCCTTGCCATAATATTTTTTCAGGCCGGTGGTCTTCAAAATAGTTTCCATAAGTTACCTCCTTGTACGCGTCGGAGTTTCGCATGAATGCAGTGGTGTACGAACTCCGTCTGATGAGTTTACTCTACCAGACCCAGGTCTCATTACGGGTACAGGAAAGGTATATTTTTGTAACATTTAGGTGTCTTGCCTGAGAGGTGGCTGCTTACCCGGGAATGAATGTAATGATGTTATTAGCTGCGCATCCGCTCGGTCAGGCTGCCTTTTGCCATAAGCCGCAGGCAGAGCAGGGGCACTGTGACAGCCAGAAGCAGGATCATGGGCAGCACCAGCCACACAGGCAGCAGGGAGAAACGGTAAACAGTACACCAGGAGCCCATGGCCTCCACCACCGCAGGCATCACCGCCGCCGAGAAAAAAATGGCCGCAGGCACAAGCAGCAGGATCATCAGCACAGCGTGGGCAATCCCCTCAAGGAACAGTAAACGGCGCAGCTGGGCAACGGTCATTCCCAGGCTTTCATAGATTGCAAATTCTGCTTTCCGGCTGACCGTCTTGACCACCAGCATGTTCGCAAAGTTGACCAGGGCGATTCCCAGCAGAACCAGGGCGACTACCAGCTCCGGCAGAACCATATTCAGCCTCGCCGCGCGGAAATTTGACACATATTCGCTGCGCCGGGTGATCCCGATACCACGGTTCAGCCCCTGCTCATAATGATCCAGCCAGGTCTCAAAAGCTGCCTGCTGCGCCGGATCGATGGTAACCGCCAGCTGACGGCAGGATTGATCCGGGAACAGCGCGTCAAAGTGTGTGGTGGGCAGGAGATAGGTGATGTGGAAAGCTGCCTGCTTGCTGTCTGCCCCGCTGAGATAGGCGTCATCATGCATCACAGATCCCAATACGGTATAGGTGTGTCCGTTCAGTTCCACGGGTTCCCCTTCCGCCGGGGTGGAGATTCCTTCGTGGTAGGCGCCTGCAGCCAGTACATAATCCCCGGAAGCAAACGCCTCGGCGTCATAGCTTCCGCTGGTAAAGGGGCAGTGCTCCAGCACATATTGCAGAAAAGCCCCGTCCAGTCCGATCACAAGGCCAATGTATTCGCCGGACTGCTCCAGGCGGTCCAGTCCGGCGCACCAGTCCGGATAGCCTGCATGGGCTTCCTTCAGGGTCATCGTTTCGTCATAGGGCTGGCTGTAGTAGTCCACAATGCGCTGGCGCAGTTCCTGTGAGGCGGTCAGTTCCAGTTCATGGCTTTTTAAGGTACTGACAGCCGTGACTTCCGGACGTGCCAGCAATTCCGCCACGGTCTCCTTCGTAATGCCGCGATTATTTTCATTATACCGCTGCACGGAGAGGTACGCGGAACCGTCCGACAGACTGTAGTCCCATGGTGAGGTCACGGATAAGTAGATATCCTCCCGGAAACTCACATACTGTATCCAGATGGAACTGAGCAGTATGGCGGCAAGTAACAGGGAGAGCGCCGACAGGGCGGTGCGCCACCGGCTCCTGCCCAATGTAGTACGCAGCGCCATGCCTGGGAGGGAGATACGTCCATCGGAACCCGGACTGCGTCTGCGGCATGGCATAGGGCTTGCGGCAAAACAGGATGTCTGTGCAGGCGTCATAGGGGACAGCCGGACCGTGGGAATCAGGAAGGCTGACAGTGTGGTGAGCAGGGTGCAGAGCGCCGCAGCCGCAAAAGGCGGCAACGAAAGAAAATACAGCGCCGGATTTTCATCCATTCCCGAGATCAGCCTGTTGGTAATCAGAAAGTGCAGCCCGAAACCCAGAACCCATCCGGGAAGGAAACCGAGGAAGGAGACGGCACAGCCCTGCCCCAGCAGCAGATGGCGAATCTGCCGCGGCGTCATTCCCAGTGACTTTAAGCGGACATAAGAGGATGCGTCCTGTTTAGTCGCCACATGGACAATACAGTAGATCATCAGATAACCGCACAACAGGACCAGCACAGTGGAGGAATAGTACGGCGCCGCCTGCCGCCCTGCCTGCTCCCGCCGCGCTTCGTTATAGGCAAGATTCGTGGTAAAGCCGATCTCTGCCACACCCTGCTCTGCCAAAATGGAGGCCGCCTGCCTGTCTAAGTCCTTCGGCTGGTGCAGATTCACCCCAAGGGTGATATTGGGGCTGGTTTCATTTTGATAGCCGGGAACCAGTTCACGGGCGGTGTCTGCGGAAATCCAGGCACATGCTTCGGTGAAAACGGCGGCGCTGACCCACCAGCCGCACAGCGTAAAATCCGAAGTATGGGTGTTTCCGTCCGGGTCAGTCCAAAGCAGCGTCACCGGCGTTCCCAATTCACGGGGAACACCCAGGGAATCCATGGTAAATTCGTCCAGGGCAATCTGGCCGGGGCTCTCCGGCAAGTTTCCCGTGGAAGGAACGGACAGCACCGTTTCCGCATACGCCCGGTCAGCCACAGCCAGCTTTACCAGCCGCTGTCCAAGCATGGGATCGGCCAGCTGCCCTACCGTGCTGAGCAGGACGGCATCCTTTATATTGGCATTTTCCGCGATCACATCTGCCTGCCGCTTCGTCAGGCCGGTATAGAGGATATGGCTGGTGGAGCCATAGGCATACTGGTAGCTGAGCAGATGCGCATGTTCCACGGAACTTCCCAGCAGAAAGACAAAGGTGTACAGCGCCGTGACCAGCATGGCGGCGAAGGTCAGAACGCAGTTTTTGCCGCGATGAAATGTAAAGTCCCGCATGACCAGGGTGCGGCAGACCTTCAGGTTATTGTTTGTAAGCATGGCTGATCTCCCTTAGGCATTTAACAATGATTTCTTGCGCAAAGTGGAAAAATTTTGGTTATAACTTAGGAACTGTGAAGATCCATTCTTTCACAGTTCCTTACCCGCAGATACGTCCGTCTTCCATGCGGATCACCCGGTCAGCCATCTGGGCAATCTCCAGATTGTGCGTGATCATCAACAGTGTCTGGTGATAAGTCTCTACCGATAATTTGAATAGACCCAGCACATTCTGCCCGCTTTTTGAGTCCAGGTTACCGGTAGGCTCGTCTGCCAGCAGGATGGAAGGTCTGGCAATCAATGCCCTGGCGATGGCTGTCCGCTGCTGCCCACCGCCGGAAAGCTGGTGCGGATAGGCGTCCAGTCTCTCCCACAGATGCAGAAGATCCACCATCTCAGAAAAGAAAGCAGGATCGGCTGTTGTCCCGGCAAGGCTCAGGGGAAAGAGAATATTCTCCCTGACCGTGAGCGTAGGTACCAGGTTAAAGTTCTGATAGACAATCCCTACCTTGCTGCGGCGGAATACCGCCAGTTCCTTTTCCTTCAGGCCGGATAAACGGACGCCGTCCACTATGATTTCACCCTCATCCGGGGTATCCAGCCCGCCGATCATGTTGAGCAGCGTGGTCTTTCCGGAACCGGAGGAGCCGATGACAGCGGTAAATTTTCCCTTTTCAAGGGAAAGGTCGATGCCGTTCAGGGCGTGCACGGCGTTTTCCCCCTTGCCGAAGGTTTTATGCAGGTTATGTACGGTTACAATATGCATGGATTGATTCTTCATTTGATACATTCTCCTGACAGTTCCCTGATGAAAGCTGACGTTTTTCCTGATGAAAGCCGGTAAATCCCTGATTAAGGCTGCCGCCTTTCCTGATGAAAGCCGGCAAATCCCTGATTAATGCTGCAGTCTTTTCTGATGAAAGTCGTCAGTTCCTTGATTAAGGCTGACAAATCCCTAATTAAGACCGGAAGTTCCTTCATGCAGGGTTGGCAGATACACTGAAAATGTGGTTCCTTCTCCCACCCTGGACTTCACGCTGATATAGCCTTTTTGTCGGGTGATGATCCCGTTTGCCAGATACAGACCCAGTCCCACGCCTTCCTCCGCGGCAACCGCTTCTTCCCGGTAGAAACGCTGAAACACGTCATTGTAATGCTCCTCCGGGATACCGATGCCGGTATCTGAAATATCAATGCGGGTATAGAACTGCCACGGACGCACGGTAATGGAGACCTTACCTCCTGCCTGTGTGTACTTTACGGCGTTGTCCAGGATGTTTCCGATGGCTTCCGCCGTCCACTTGGGATCATGCCGTACCATGATCTCTGTCTCGCATGCAACGGAAAATTCTATCTTTTTCTGTTCCGCCCTGTTCCACACGGTATTCATAGCCTGCGCAATGGTGTCCAGAAGTCGGGCTTCCACCGGATTGAAAAGAAAAGTACCGGTCTCCAGCCGGGACATTTTGATCAGGGACTGCATCAGAAAGTCCAGCTTATCAATCTGTGCCTCCATGGAATGAAGAAACAGTTCCCTCTTTTCGTCCGGGATATCCTGCCGCTGCAAAATGTCGGTATAGAGTTTTACATTGGCAATGGGTGTTTTCACCTGATGGGAAATATCGCTGACCAGGCTCTGCAGGGTCTGCCTGTCTTCCAGGCTTCGCAGACGTTCCTCGCGCATGAGGTCATAAAACTGCATCAGCTTGCCCTGCACCTTTGAGGTCAGCGAGTCTTCATAGGGAAGGAGGTTCTCCGGCTGGCGGCCTGCAATGGCGGCATCCAGGGTTTCGCAGATATCGTCTGTATATTGCCCGACCTGATACTTCAGTAAGGCCACCCGCAATCCGGCCAATAGAAAAATGCCGGCACACACAGCCAGTATGCCATATCTAACGGACGCCGGCGGAACATACGCCCACAATATCCGGACCAGCGCGGCTGCCAGGCCGGCAGCCGCCAGCCCCATAAAGAGAGAGAGTATTCCGGATCGTCTGGTTTTCATTGCTATACCCCTCTGCCCGCTTCAGCGGGCATACCAATCAAAATTTGGAAGTTTACTTTCAAACTGGTACCCCTTTCCAGATATAGCCCATGCCGCGGACCGTCTGGATGTAGGAATGGGCATCATCCTCGATTTTGGAACGCAGGCGGTTCATGGTCACGGTCAGGGTATGGTCGTCGATAAAATTACCGCCGCTGTCCCACAGCTTTTCCAAAAGAAGCTGCCTGGTAAGGATCCTGCCCGCATTTTCCGTCAATGTCCGGAGCAGCTTATATTCGTTCGGCGTGATCGGCAGCTTTTCTTCCCCCCGCTGTGCGGTCAGGGCAGAAAAATCAAGCAGCAGAAATCCATCGCTCCATCTCTGGGCAGGTGTATCCGGTACAGCCTGATTGGCTCTTCGCAGTACAACGTCCACACGGCGCAGCAGAACCTGCATATGGAAGGGCTTTGTCACATAATCCTCCGCGCCCATATCGAATCCCTCCAGCATATCCTGTTCCAGGTCGTTGGCAGTCAAAAAAATCACCGGGAGTTCCGGCCTGACCTGCTTTATCGCGCGGCACAGGTCAAAGCCATTGCCGTCCGGCAGATTCACGTCCAGCAGGACCAGGTCAAAACGGTCTTCCCGGATGAGCCGCTCCGCTTTCCTGCAATTATAGGCGGCCACAGTAATATAACCGCTATTGTCCAGTTCAAAACACAATCCGGCGCTCAGGGTCAGATCGTCCTCTACCACTAAAATCCGCATTTTTACCTCCAATAATGTCTTATTATATTTCTTTTGCCGGGAAATTACAAGGAAGAGACTGTGAAAATCGGAGTCATTCAACTCTTACTTTTCACAGCCTCTTTTAAAATAATTCCACCTGTGCGATTGCGATAGATCCGACTATGTGGTTGTCATAATGCTTTTAATTTGCTGTTATGCATATTGATATAAATATCCTGTATTTCCTGCTTATCCTTGATGTCATTTGAAAGCCTGATACATTCATTCAATTTCCGCGATAAGTCAAGATGCCCCTCTGCTACACGCTGTATGTTGACTCGGATTTCATTTTCTATGATCAATTCCGTTTTGGTTACCTGGCTTTCGATATTTTCCATGCGCTGGTTAGTTTCCTGAAGTCCCGAATCAAGCTTTTCCATGCGCT
>CAOKWI010000102.1 GCA_948473115.1 uncultured Lachnospiraceae bacterium
TGCTTACTTAAACCTTCTAAGATTTGTGAGGTTTTAGAAAATTGATTTCCGTGGGGTGGTTTTCTGTGGCCATTATCAACGCTAAAATGCTGTACCACATGCTCCCGCAACGGAAAGTAGCACAAAATTTTTCCATTGTAAACGCCTGTTGGTAGCGTCACCGTGCCCGCTGCATTATGATCTCACCATAAACATAACAAGAAGGGCGGTCACACAATGGAGAAGCAGACAATCATATCGGCAAGGCACTTAAAAAAAACCTTTGGTACCAAAGAGAATATTCAGACCATTTACTCGGATCTGAATCTTGATATCTATAAGGGAGACTTCACGGTTATCATGGGTTCCTCGGGAGCGGGAAAATCTACCTTAATGTATTCCCTGTCGGGAATGGATCAGCCGGACGGCGGGCGGATTGACTTTGACGGCACGGATATTACGAAACTGAACAGCGACAGGCTGGCGGTTTTCAGGCGGAGGCAGTGCGGATTCGTATTCCAGCAGATCTATCTGATCGATAAGATGAGCCTTATGGACAATGTCATCACGGCAGGGGTTCTTACGAGCAGGAACAGGGAGGACATCAAAAACCGCGCAAGACAGCTTTTTTCTTTGGTAAATATTCCTGAGAACACATGGAAGAAAACCTCTTCCCAGATTTCCGGCGGCGAGGCGCAGAGGGCTGGCATCGTGAGGGCAGTCATCAACCAACCCAATGTGCTGTTTGCGGATGAGCCCACAGGCGCGTTAAATTCAGCAAACGGAACGGCGGTTCTCGACGTTTTCAGTTCCCTTCACGGGAAGGGACAGAGCATTGTCATGGTTACCCATGACAAAAAGTCAGCATTAAGGGGCAGCCGCATTCTCTATATCAAGGACGGGAAAATTTTCGGCGAGTGCAAGCTGGGGAAATATGAACCGGATAACGCCGAAAGGACGGAAACCTTTGAAAAGTTTATTGGGGAAATGGGGTGGTAAGGTTGAAAGAAAATATCCGGATATCGGGATCATTGCCCGCCAGGGACGGGCATGGGGGTGCAGGCGTGAATAAAACGAAAATGCTGGTTCTGCACAACCTGAGGAAAGCAAAAGGCCAGTATATCTCCTTTGGCCTGATTATCTGTTTAACGGCACTCATCATGAACATTGCGCTTGTGCTTGCCTTTCAGACATTCGATGCCTATGACAGCCGTTTCCTGGAACTTCATACGGCAGACATCAATGTGATGATCCCACAGCTTCAGGATGACAGTGAGATTATTGCCGGAATTGAAAAAATTGACGGGATATTAATCGCAGAAAGGCATAACGGCATATTTGTTTCCGCAACGGTCCGTGAATTTGCGGATTCTGATTTTGACATGAATACTGTTTTTTATAATATCGACGAGGCCAGGTCCTTGAACCGGATTGTCCTTTCAGAATATCTGGAATTGGACGAAAACACGGCCTACATACCAGTGTTTATGAAGGAATTGGGCGGCTTTGCCCAGGGCGGAAGCATTACTTATTCCGTGGGGGATGCGGACTACACCTATGAAATCGGCGGGCTGGTATCAGAAATGCAATATGGCAATTATGGCACCGGGCTGATCGGTGGGTATCTTCCCACGGCCGCCTATGAGAAGCTGGCGGAGGAACAGAGGGAGCACGTCGTTACAGAGTATTCCGTCAGAGCGGACGATAACGCTGATCTGCTCCAGGTCAAAAAGGATATTACCAAGTTGCTGAATGAGAAAGGAATTGCTGTGCTGAATATCAATGACAGGGCTGCGGCCAGGCAGACCAGGACCATGGTCTGTACCCTGCTTATTATCATATTTCTGGCTCTGGCGGCAATTATCCTGGCGGTCAGCATTTTTCTGAGCAGCTTCCGGATCCGCAGTACGATTGAGGATGAGCTGGCGCAGATGAGTGTCCTGAAAGCAGTCGGTTATACCAATAAAATGATCCTTCGTTCAGCCGTCCTGCCTTACACGCTGACAGGCCTGGTTTCCACGGTGCTTGGCGCGGCTTTATCCTATGCGGTATTGCCTGATGCAGCTGCAATTTTGGCAATTCAATCAGGATTTCTCTATACCCCTGTCTTTGATATTGCCGCACTGTTTATGGTGGTCATAGCACCTGTGTCTGTTATCTTTATTTTTTCTTATTTTTCTGCAAGGAAAATACAGAAGCTGGAGCCTATAGATGCCATAAGGGGAAATGCCGGAAAAGGGAATGCAGGGCAAAGCATATTGCTGTCTGCTTTGTCAATTGGTATAATGGTTCTGCTGTCCTTTGCGGGAACGCTCCTTTATAATATAAGCGTTAAGCCGGAAAATTTTATGGATACACTTTCGGAAGAATCTCCCTCTGTCATTTTCACGGTACAGGCGGATGGCATGTCGGAACTGAAAGAATTTCTTCAGGGTGACAGCCGTGTAAAGCTGGTCCTGGAATATTCCACGGCAGCTGTGAGTTATGCGGACGGAAGCCTTACTGCCTTTGTGTGTGAAGATTTTGGCAAGGTGACAAATGACATATGCTACGAGGGGCGCAGCCCGGGAGACGAAAAGGAAATTGCGGTGGGAAATGCACTTGCGGATCAATATCCCCTTGGCAGCAGGATAGAGATAACTGCCTCTGACGGATCAGCGGACTATACGGTAACCGGCTATATCCAAAGCGTAAATAACGGCGGACGGGTGTGCCAGCTGACAAGGGAAGGGTATGGAAGAATCGGCGGAAATACAGGTACAGTCAACGTTTACCTGCAGGATGCAGCTGCCGAAAGGTTTATAACAGAGTATGAGGCCGGTCACAGTGAGTTGATCGCAGCCTCCGTAAATTATGAAAAATTGAGTGAGAACGGACAGAAACTGTATGCGGGGATTGTTTCCGCGGTGGCAGCCGTCCTGTTTCTGATCTCCGTCCTGATGGTACTCCTTGTGCTGTATGTCATCATCCATTCCATGATCAGCAGGCGCAGGCAGGAGTTTGGCATCTATAAAGCCGTCGGGTATACCAGCGGACAGCTGACCATAATGACAGTGAAACGGTTTATGCCTGTGGTAGCGCTGTCTGCCTTATTTTCGGCGATTGCGGGAATATGGTATCTTCCCGCAATCAATCAAACCATTTTCAGTCAGATAGGGGCGGTGAAAAATCATTTTGAGATATCGGTCTGGATCCTGCTTGTAACCGCCGGTATTTTTACTGCCACGGCGTTCCTGATCAGCGTGCTTCTGGCAGCGCCGATCAAAAAAATCTCGGTATATTCCCTTTTAAAGGATTAGCGTAAAATGGAGGTAGATTATGATCTTTTCTGAAAAATTAAAGGAGATAAGAAAAAACGAAGGATTGTCACAGGAGCAGCTTGCCGAGAAGATAGGCGTTTCCAGGCAGGCCATCACGAAATGGGAAACGGGAAAGGGCTTGCCGGATGTTGAAAATATGGTAATGATTGCGGAAATCTTTAAGACCACATTGGATGAACTGCTTCGTGATTCTGTTTCTGCCGCGGGACAGGAAACGGGGAAGCCGGTTTTTGCCAGTGAAACCATATACGATATTGACTGTGAGAAGCATTTTGATATCAAGATCGGGAATGCGTCCGCCATAGCGCTGTCTTCGGGAACAGACGAGAAGCTGCATGTGAAGCTGTATTCTGAAACCCTGGAAAATCTGGATACCATATTTAAGGTCAAACTGGATGAAAGGAAAAACAGACTGGATGTGAACTGCCTTAACAGGAAGAAACTGAGCCGCTACGAAGCCGAGGATTCATTGAAGCTTGAGATCATTCTTCCTGATAAATATTCCGATCATTGCGAGATAGAAGCCTCGGTTAAGCTTCTCGTGATAAAGGATCTTCATCTGCGGCGCCTGGAATATGACGGTAACGCGGAACAGGTTCTGATATCCAACAGCAGCGGCAGTCTGGAATTTACCTCCAGGGCGGATTGCGACATTACAGTTGATAAAATTACGGGAAGGCTGGATATCAATCAATGGAAGGCAAAGGCTGTTGTCCATATTCCGGAAGATCATGTGGTTCAGGTCATAAATAAAGGGCGGAAATGTGATGTTTATTATGTAAAGGATGACCAGATAATAGAGTATGAAAATCTTGCTGACGGCGAGAATGAACTTGGCGTTTCGGGGATATCTTCGGAACTGGTTGTAGCCATTCAGTAGCTGCGCCGCCTCTCTTTTTTGTGCAGGAATAGAGAGGACAGGTTTCAGGATATGTCTTATAATGATAAAGACAACTTTAAAACTGCATAACATAATGTGTGCGGAGAAGGAGACATCTCATGGAATGGGTCGAAAGATTAAACCAAAGCATGAATTATATTGAGGAACATTTAACAGGCGAAATTGACTATGAACAGCTTGCGCGGATCGCCTGCTGCTCTGCCTATCACTA
Source organism: uncultured Lachnospiraceae bacterium (assembly GCA_948473115.1). Taxonomy (GTDB): domain Bacteria; phylum Bacillota; class Clostridia; order Lachnospirales; family Lachnospiraceae; genus Acetatifactor. The sequence continues at coordinate 4,412 of CAOKWI010000102.1, forward strand.
TCAGAGGATGTTTACTTATATGGCGGGTGTCACTCTGGCAGAATATATCCGAAGAAGAAAAATGTCTTTGGCGGCGGTAGACCTGCAGGATGGAAAGGAACGGATTATTGATGTTGCAGAGAAATACGGTTACCGTTCCCCGACTGCATTTAACAGGGCGTTCCAGTCGTTTCACGGGATAGCCCCCTCGTCCGTGAAAGACGAGGGCGTATCCGTGAAATCCTTTTCCCCCATTGTGTTTAGAATTGCTGTGAAAGGAGCGACAGAAGTGAATTACAGGGTTGAAACAAAAGAAGCGTTCCGCATAATTGGCGTATCTGCACCGCTTGACCAGGAAATCGAAAATAACTTTATGGTGGTGCCCAAGATGTGGCAGGAGGCGTCCGTAAATGGAACAATACAGAAATTGGCAGGAATGATGGATACGCCCCCAATGGGACTTTTGGGCGTGAGTGCCTGCAATGATGAAGAACAGTGGAAATATTTTATTGCCGTTTCCAGTACAAAAGCAAGCGATGAGTTTGAAGAATATACCATACCGGCATCTACCTGGGCAATCTTTTCCGGAACGGGAACAAACCAGTCGATACAGGAATTGGAGCAGCGTATTATAACGGAGTGGCTTCCGACCTCCGGATATGAATATGCCAACGCCCCCGATATTGAGGTCTATTTAAATCCGGATCCACAGAACGCACAATATGAGGTATGGATACCTGTGGCCAAGAAAAAGGCATAACGCTGACTGGTTCAATCGCATGATTACATTAGGCAGTATTCGGCGTTATGCAGTATAACAGGCAGCGGCATTGTAGATACAAAAGTGCGGCTGCCTGTTATTGCATGATATGGTCATGCGGCGTTTGAATAATCGATAATGGCGATTTCCTGCATAAGCTGTTTGGCGGTATTAACAAGGTTTTCAAGCTGTCTTGCAACTTCATTAGTATAATATTTTTCTCCACATTGTTCACATTCTTCACAAGGAACATTTTTAATGATAATATATGCAAAAGAAGGAAAACGCAACTTGAAGATTCGTTCAGAAAAGCAGATTGCCTGGTGATATCCATTGAAAAAAAGCATTTACAGTGATATAATCATATTCAAATGAAACCGGGAAAACGTCAGGCGCTACACTGATATTTCCCTTAAAAATCATCAAATCACAATCGGGATTTAATGAATGGTCGGAGGCAGGGTATTGCTTATGGAAATAAAGATTATAGATTTACCCATGATTACTGTTGTTGGTAAAGAAGGCTTGTGTACTGCAGAAAACAATATTGTCCAACAGTTATGGCAAGAAGCCAATTCTCACTTTGATGAGGTGGCTGCTCTTGGAATGAAAAATTCAGATGGGACATATGTTGGATTTTGGGGAGCAATGAGTGATGAAAATAAGTCTTTTCGTCCATGGACTCATCAGTTTACAAGGGGGTTATACCTTGCAGGTGTTGAAACTTATGCTGATGCAATTGCGCCTGATGGATGGACGAAATGGACGATACCAGCGCGAAAATATATTGTCGTGGACGTTGAACCAAACAGATATGGCGAAATATTTGAAGAGGTAATAAATAATACCATTTCTGAAAAAGGAATGAAACTCGTGGGGGCAGTGTGTGATTACACTGAACCTGCGACAGGAAATAGTAAACTATTTTTTCCGGTTGAATTTTTATAGGAAATTCCGGTTTGCATATTGCAGTACCTGGGAGAGATATGCTAATCCTTATCCCTTTTGGAACCCACATTCAGATACAACCGCCTGCACAAAAATAAGGGGTATGCCGGATCGCTCCAACATACCCCTAAATCCTCAAAGCTGTTGATTTTACGGCATTGCTAATTAGCCGAAGTACCTCTTTAATAACCCTTCAAGAGCCTTGCCGTGTCTAGCCTCATCCCTTGCCATCTCATGCACGGTGTCATGGATCGCATCCAGATTATTCTTCTTAGCGCACTTAGCCAGATCGGTCTTGCCGTTGGTTGCGCCAAACTCACATTCCACTCTCCACGCCAGGTTCTTCTTGGTGGACGCGGTCATGTTTGCCTCCAGGTCGGAACCTAACAATTCTGCAAATTTAGCGGCATGTTCAGCCTCCTCGTAAGCAGCCTTCTCCCAGTAGAGACCGATCTCGGGATATCCCTCACGGTGGGCAATGCGTGCCATGCAGAGATACATGCCAACCTCGGAGCACTCGCCGTTGAAGTTCGCTTTCAGCTGCTCGAAGATGTATTTCTTGTCCTCTTCGCTGATCTCGGGATTGTTCTTTACGGTTGCGCCATATACGCCAAACTCATGCTCGGCGGCAAGGGTCATTTCTCCCTCCACTGCCTTAAATTTGTCAGCGCCTGCGTGACAAATGGGGCATTCAGCGGGTGCAGCGTCTCCTTCGTGAACATAACCACATACCTGACATACAAATTTCATAATACTTATCTCCTTTTCTTTTATATAATTTGTAATTGTCCGGGGAGAACCATTTGATCTGGCAATCCCGGGCAATCACATATTTCCGTATTTATGATTACTATGATGCATGGGTACAATTGCTACAGGTTCCATAAAAATGGGTCACATGGCCTGCAATATGTCCCTCAAAATTTGCCCTGGCAGTTTCCAGAATGTTTTCAATGCTGTCCATTTCCAGGTCTGTCACGCTGCCGCATTCCGTACAGACAAAGTGATAATGGGGGGAGGTATCTGCATCGAAATGATCTACCCCGTCGCCCACATTAAGGCGGCTGACCTCACCGATATCCGCCAACAGCGTAAGGTTGCGGTACACAGTTCCCAGGCTGATGCTTGGATTCTGCTTTCTTACATTCCTATATACAATATCCGCGGTAGGATGATCTTTTCTGGTCATCAGGAAATCCTTGATCAACTCCCGCTGTCTACTGTACTTCAGCGTTGCCATAAATATCCCTTCTTGAAAATAGTAATCATTACTGTTTTTATTATACGCATTATTTATTGGATGTCAATAGGGTTTTTCATTTTCTATTCTTTTCAGTCTTTCACCCAGCCGGCTCAGCAGTTCGTTGGTTATGGTGCCGCAGCGGGATGCAAGCTCGGCGGCAGTAATTTCCTGTTCTCCGGAGGTTCCGATAAGGACGGCGGTATCCCCGGCGGAAACTTGTGGAATGTGGCTGATGTCTACTAACGTCAGATCCATACAGATCCTGCCGATGACAGGGGCTTTGCATCCGTGGAGCAGCACATGGCCTCTGCCGCAGGACAGTTCCCTTGGCAGACCGTCCGCATAGCCGATGGAAAGTACGGCTGCCCGCATGTCCTTTTTCGCAGTGAAGGCAAGGCTGTATCCGGCGGAGTCTCCGGCATAAAGTGTCCGGACGGAGACGACGCGGGCTTTCAACGATAATACGGGAGACAGATTATGGGGAAGCGCAGAAGTTTCATTGGGGGTATTTCCGAAAATCTCATTTTCCATGGAACTGGGAACCCCATAAAGCGCAATCCCTGCCCGCACGTAGTCCGCATCTAATCCGGGATAGTTCAGCAGGCCATAGCTGGACTGTAAATGCAGCTTTGGACAGGGGATCCCCTGTTCTTCCAGAAGGTCTGCCACCTGGTAGAACGCCTCTATCTGGCTCTCCGTAAAAGCCCTGTTTTCCGGAAGGGGAGAATCACAGGCACACAAATGAGTGAACATTCCGTCTACAATGAGATGCTTCATTTCAAAGATCCCAAGGATGTGTTCTGTTTCTTCACAGCGGATGCCAAGCCGGTGCATCCCTGTGTCGATGCCGATGTGTACATGGAGGGTGATGCCTGCATGCTCCAGTTCTTCCGCATATCCATAGTCCACAATGGTCTGTGTCAGTCTGTAGCGCGAGAGGAAGGAGAGATCTTCCGGCGCTGTGTAGCCCAGGATCAGGATTTCGCCCTTTACCTTTGCTTTGCGCAGGGCGATGCCTTCTGACAGGCAGGCCACACAAAAGGCGTCCACGCCAAGCTGATTTAATACTGTGGCAGCCCATACCGCGCCATGGCCATAAGCGTTTGCTTTTAATGCAGGCATCAGGCGGCAGCCCTCCGGCATAAGAGACCGCAGGTATTCCACGTTCCCGGCCAGCGCGGCCTTGTCCAGCTCGATCCATGCGCGTCCCCGGGAGGAGGGCGCGCGGAGAGAAGCCGTACAGAAAAAGGGCTTGCAGTACGAAGTCGTACAAAAAGGAACCGTACCGCGGGTAGTCATACCACGGGAAATCATACCGCGGAAGGCCGTACCGCGAGAAGTCGGAAATGCTTTGCGGTACAGAGCGCGGGCAGGCGCTGCAAGGAAGGCGATTCCAAAACCTGCACCCACGGACAAGGCGGATACGGCAAGGTAATGCACCAGACTGTTTTCTACAAGAAGCGGCGTCAAATGTAAGATTTTTGCCGCTCCCCGCACAATGATGATAAAAGCGGGATGCAGGATATAAATCCAAAGGGAGGCGCTGCGGAAATATTTTCCCTTTTTGCGTAAAGGTGAGCCGCACAAGCGGTGTCGGATGCAAAGCAGACGCTGAGGAGGGGCTTGCCCACCTCGTTGGAATGCGAGGGCTGAACTGTTGCCCTTTTGCTGAAGCAGGCGGTACAGGGAGACCATGACCGGAACCAACATCAGATACATACTGTCATGACGCTGCCAGGAAAAGTAGCGCAGCGTGAAAGCTTCCCCGGTCATCAGCAGGAAGGATAGGATCAGCGTTGTCAGATGGATGGAGATCCTGCGCCGGCTGTCTTTCGCGCACCATGCGCCCAGAGCCAGGAACAGGGGTGCGAAAAAAAGACCGTTCCGTGTATAGGAGCAGATGTGAAAGATAAATGCATATATGTTCTCCAGGATCGGCAGCTTCTGAATCAGTCCATAGTAGCTGTCCCCCAACAGTCCGGCCAGATAGAGGACGGCTGAGAGGATAAGTATGCCGCGAAGCTTGAGAAATCTGCTCATCAGGTATACCAGCACAATGCCCAGCAGACAGGCGGGAAAATACCAGAGATGATAAAAAGTGCCGTCGAAAAGGATCATTTTCAGAATTGACACAAACGTCATATCCTGATAGTGACCGGCATAGATCCCGACCGGAAGGTATAATAAAATGGATGCAAGATAGAGAATCAAAATTTTCCGCAGGTAGCGCACAAAAATCCGGTGTCCGCTTTGCTTTTCCCCTGCAGCTATCAACTTTCCCACTGTGAACTGCCCGGTTACCATAAAGAAGAAGGGTACTGCAATCCTTGCAAGGACTCTTGTCAGAAAGAAATCTCCTTCCGGGCTGAACGCGCCCAGGGGGGAAGTGTGGATGGCGACGACCAGCAGCGCCGCCGGCAGTCGGAAGCGGTCAAGCCATTCATAATTGTCTTTGGTATGCATTCTGTTTCCTCCAATCCGCAGCAAATCAAGTAATGGTATAGATTGTACCAGAGGAGCATTTTCCGTATGTAATGGTTTCCTTTCCAAAAGCTTAAGGCTTTCCTGCTTAAATCCTAATATTTTCATAACGGTTCTGAGCCCTGTTTTTCACGGCTGCATATTTTTATCTGATTGGGAAATGACGAGTTTACACTTTTTTTAGGATTAAATTTTCGGAAGTTTATACTTTTATTGCAGGAATATGCTATACTTTTTACAGGTACAGCGAATCATCAATATTCGATGTACCGGAATAAGGAGACGGTCTGCCATGAAATTTAAGACTCGGTTGTATATCACTTTTGTTACAATTGTAATGCTGCCGCTTATTTTGACCGCGCTGGCCTTCTGCGGGATCGGGATGTATCTCTTGAATGTGCAGAAGGGTCTGTCTTTTGCCGGGATTGAATATCTGGATGTCACACAGAATATGCAGGAGATAGCGGAGAATACGGACAAAGCATACTTTGTCCTGCGCAGACAGGCGGAGGAGGATCCGTCAAAACTGGCGGATGTGGAGTTTTTGAAGGGTGTCAGCTCCAATATCGCGAGGAAATCCACTTACATCATTGTGAGGAAGGGAGAGGAACTGTATTATACCGATAATGAGGAAGCCGCCGGCACCATATTCCAGGAGCTGCCGGAATACGGCAACGGTGATTTGTCGGAAAATGCGGGGATATACTTTGATGAACTCAATAAATTTGTGAAGCAGGTAAACTTTCTTTTCCCGGATGGCAGCGAGGGCAGTGCCTTTGTGGTGACGAGGGCAAATGCCCTGATCTCCAAGCATCTGCTGGTGGATATGCTTATCGCCATTGTGGCTATCCTGGTGTTTACCAGCCTGATGCTGACACAATGGATATACAGAAGTGTTTTTCGTCCCATCAATGAATTGAATGTGGCCATGCGCAAGATCAAGGAGGGAAACTTTGAGTATACCCTTCAGGTGGACGGTAAAGGCGAGATCGGCGATTTGTACCGGGATTACGAGGATATGCGTCTTCGGCTGAAAGAGTCTGCGGAGGAGAAGGATGAGCATGAGAAACAGAATCGGGAGCTGATCAGCAATATCTCCCATGACCTGAAAACACCCATTACCGCCATCAAGGGATATGTGGAGGGCATTATGGACGGCGTGGCGGATACGCCTGAGAAAATAGACAAGTATATCAGGACAATCTATAACAAGGCAAATGATATGGACAGGCTGATCAACGAACTCACGGTCTATTCCAATATTGATAACAATCGTATTCCCTATAATTTCCACCGTATCAATGTGGCGGATTATTTTGGGGATTGTCTGGAAGAGGTGGGAATGGATCTGGAACAGAAGGGGATTGCATTGAACTATTCCAATCTGATCCAGCCCGATACCATTGTGATCGCGGATCCTGAGCAAATGAAGAAGGTCATCAATAATATCATCAGCAACAGTGTAAAATACATGAATAAGCCCAAAGGAACCATTGACATCCGTATTCTGGATGAGGTGGACTCCATCCGCATTGAGATTGAGGATAACGGCAAGGGGATCGCCCAGAAAGACCTTGGCAAGATATTTGAGCGGTTTTACCGCACGGATGCTTCCCGCAATTCCGCCCAGGGAGGCAGCGGGATCGGACTTTCCATTGTAAAGAAGATCATTGAAGACCATGGAGGCTATATCTGGGCAACCAGCAGGGAGGGGGAAGGAACCTGTATGCATTTTGTGTTACGAAAATATATGGAATTGCCAAATGAAGATTAATCAGGGAAAGGTTGAGAGAAGATGAGCAAAATTTTAATCATTGAAGACGAAGTTGCAATTGCGGATCTGGAGAGGGATTATCTGGAGCTTTCCGACTTTGAGGTGGATATCTGTAATAGTGGGGATGAGGGGCTTGCCACGGCGCTGGCAGGGGAATATGATCTGGTGATCCTGGATCTGATGCTGCCCGGGATCGACGGGTTTGAGGTGTGCCGTAAGATCCGCGAGGAGAAAAACATTCCAATCATCATGGTATCTGCCAAGAAAGATGATATTGACAAGATAAGGGGGCTTGGGCTGGGTGCGGACGATTATATGACGAAGCCCTTCAGTCCCAGTGAACTGGTGGCCAGGGTCAAGGCGCATATGGCCAGATACGACAGGCTGGTGGGCACGAACCAGAAGCCCCAGAATGACATTGTGGAGATCCGGGGCATCCGGATTGACAAGACGGCCCGCCGTGTCTATGTGGACGGCGTGGAGAAGACTTTCACCACAAAGGAATTTGACCTGTTGACATTCCTGGCGGAGAACCCGAATCATGTGTACACAAAAGAGGAATTATTCCGGGAAATCTGGGATATGGATTCCATCGGCGATATTGCCACTGTGACTGTGCACATTAAGAAGATCCGTGAGAAGATAGAGGCGGATACCGCAAAGCCCCAGTATATTGAGACGATCTGGGGCGTTGGGTATCGGTTTAAAGTATAAACTTCATTCCGGAAAGAACGCAAGAGCAGCGATCCTCCGAGACATTATGTTAGTAACAGTTCAGCCATGCAACAATTTGCAAATTGCGCGTGGGTGCTTGCACACA
>CAOKWI010000103.1 GCA_948473115.1 uncultured Lachnospiraceae bacterium
AAGTACCCCTGTCTCCCCTGCGCCGTCCCTTCCTCCACAAACCCAAGCCACCTGGCACGATCGGGGCTGAACTGTTACAGCAATTCACAGCCTGCCCCCATTTTTCCGACGCGCCCCGCACAGCAGCCACAGCCCGTAAAACGCACACATGACATAAATAGCGGACATGCAGTACAGATACCGTCCCCTCGCCTCAAACAGCATCACAAAGAGAAAGCTTCCCAACAGGGACAACAGCATGACATTCTCCAGGGAACGCATCTTTCCCGTCCTCATCAGGAACATTCCCAGCAGAAGCCCTAGCACGCCCAACCATAAAGCGTGCTCGAAGGAGCCAAAATAGAGGTTCCAGTCCGTCCCGCCGTAGAACAGCCTGCGCAGTCTCTGCGTCAGCAATGTCTCATATCTGGAGGAATTCCGCATATTGAAATTACCCTCCATCCACCAGCTGAACGTGCCGTCATTATAATTTGTCAGCGTCTTTCTTACCAGGAAATACAGGTACCCTCCCACACCGTAGTCCGCCAGCCTCTCCTTCACGACTTCCAGGTTTGCCCGCTGTCGTTCCGCAACGGTGGGCTGTGAACTGGAGAAGCCATAATCATCAGAACTGTAGGCGCCCGCTGTCTCCTCATTCAGTCCCATCATCAGGTAATGGGTGCATGTCAGCCGGATGTCCTTGTTCAGGTCACAGTCTATATAAGATATCATAACCCTGTTGACCCCGATCAGAATCACAAATGCAGCCGCGACCATGCCAAGATGCTGTAAGACGGACAGCCTGCCCGCTTTCTTTTCCCCGATCAGCCTTACGGCTTCCATGACCAGGATTGCAATAAAGACCATTCCGCTGGTAGGCTTGATCATCATGCCAAATCTGCCCGCTAGGCCGATCAGAAGCCATAAAAGCAGTTCTGCCTTTTTCGACTTCACATCCCTCACACGCAGATACAGGTAGAAGACCAGGGACGGAAACAGGATACTGTAGGTATCCGTGTAGGGAACCACGATCCAGGGGGAAATGCCCACCAGAACCGCAAACAATGCGTAGGAGAGCAATGCCGCCGTACCGCTCCCTGTCATCCTGCGCAGGGACAGAGCCGCAAAAAGACCTGCCAGATTGACCAGACCACAGTCCACCAGAATACACACAAAGTACGCCCAGGTATTATAGCCCAGGAAACAGGGCAATTCCTGAATCAACGCCAGCACAGCCGTTATGGCAATCTGATTCGTGTACTGGGAATAATACCAGAAATCCCCCACCGTATTCTCCCCTGCTGCAATATAGTAAGACATGCCCACCACGATACTGGGATCCCACCCCGCAAAGAAATAGATATGGAAGGAAATAAACCACTGCAGCGCCAGCAGCAGGGCAGACATCCCGAACAGCAGCAGCAGGAACCTCCGGTTGATGAAACTGCTGACCCTTCGCATAAAGGCACATTTTTTCCACAACAGCAGGAGTCCCGCGACCATGGCCGCCGGCAATAGCACAAGCAGCAGATTCGGCGCTATGGTCCACAGCGTACTGTTAGGGGAAGCTTCTATCCTCTTATCCACAAACACAACGATCACAAATACCAGCGTGAAAATAATGCAGAAAATCCACTTTATCAACTTCGCAATCCTGTTCTCAAACCTGCTCTCCATAAATCACCATTCCCGTCAAAAGATTAACGTCTCCATTCCTGCTGTCAGAACGATCACCACCACCGCATAGAGTAATGCCACCGCAGTCATAATCCGTTTGCAGATGCGTCCTCCGGCCTCACTTTTTCCCGCTATCCTCTCCTGCAGCACGGAAGCTGCGGCAGCCACCGTGATACAGCCAAGGTAGACCGCACCCATGATATAACGGATATTCATGGTGCACACATGGGTATACCTGAGACAGAATTTGACATACATAACCATGCTCACCAACGCACCAACACCTATAAATGCTTTCTGTACCGCCCTGCCATCCCTGAAAAAGCACCACACCACAAATGCCGCCGCCATCAGCACGAACAGAACGGCATTCACCCAGAACAGACCATTGCCCAGAAAATAGGTCAGCGAACTGTTCCGATAATATTGGCTCTCACCAAAAGTGGCAAACTTAAGAAGGGTCACAGGAATATTATAATCCGCAAAGTATTCTACGTAATCCATCCGCACTCCCAGGTATTCAAACGCCCGGTCAAAGTCAAAAAAGCGTTCCCACTTACTGTAATTGCCGATGTATTGCCGGGAATCCTCCTCCAGGGGAGCGGCATACCCGATCGGCATCCGGTATCTGATAAAGCAGTATACAGAATGCCACAGACCAAGGGGGAAGGCCACCAGGCCAAACCCTGTAAACTGTTTCAGGTATGCCACCCACCGCTTTCTGTCCTTCCACGCGCGGTGCAGCATCATAACAGCCATTGCCGGCGCAATCAAGGCCGATGAAAGCTTCGTCATCATAGCGCCCCCGATACAGAGTGCCATGATCAGGATTCCTTTCATATCCGGAGCATCATACCATTTCAAAGTAAAATAAACGCTCATTACCGTCAGCAGAAGCGCCAGCGGATCGTTATTCAAGGCTCCGCTCATCATCACACTGTAGGGCAGGAAACCAGCAAGGCATACAGAAAGCAGCCGCCCTTCCGGTGAAAGCTTTATCTGTCTCCCGATCTTGTCAATAAAGACGACAGTTATCATGGAATACATCATGGGAAGCACCTGAAGAATCTCTTCCACTCCCTCCCTTTCCGCGGGGAACAGGTGCATCCACCCCAGTATCCTCAAAAAGACAGCACTGACCGCGTAATGCAGCGGCGGCTGGTAAAATTCATATTGTGTGGTAGGGTCGACATCCGGCAGATGACCGTCCGCATACATATAATAGACATAGCCCAAATGTCCGGTACAGTCAGGGTGAAACACCGTGACATCATTCTGGTACAACAGCGCATATGTCAATACTGCATAAAAGATCCTCAGCAAAAATGCCGCAAAGATCACCAGCATAATCACATTCTCCGTAACGCCCTTCTCCACCTTCAGCAGCACCAGCAGTGCGATGATCAAAAGTACAGCCAGACCGATCCCCAAAACCGTCCGCCGACCGTCGCTGAAGTCCTCCATATTGCGAATCAGACAGACGGTCTGGATCACTCCGATTGTAAAGAATCCCATAATACTGCACTGAAACACGAACTTACGCCGCTCCCAGTCAGCCTTCTGTATATAGAGAACTGCATTATAGGTCACAATCAGTCCCGTAAACACCAAAAAATGCATGAAACTCAACTGGTTGTATTCAGCTGTCTGATCAAAAAATACCCCAACAAGAAACGGCAGCACGACTGCTGCCACTATCAGTTTATTATCCCTCTTCATGTTACTCTGACCCATATCATCGTCCCTCACAATAAGCAGTTTCTCTTTTGACATGAAAAAGACATATTTATTTTAGCATTGTTGCCATATCCCGTCAATAAATACGTGGGGCAAAAAGATATAAGAATATAAGTTAAAGATTTAAAACTTAAGCATAAAACGGCACGCCGGATAACCGACGCACCGTCTTTCCATACAGCCCTCACTGTCCGCTGCTCTCATTCATAACCGTTCTGAGCCCTGCCCGGAACAATGATTCCTATTCATACTTAATGTACTCTTCCCACTTGTCCCAGATGATACATACAAAAGTCTTACCCTGGTTGAACACCAGCTCATTCCCGTCCATGTCGTAGTACTTGGCAGGCTTGTCATCGCCGTCCTTTCTCTCCCAGTAGCCTTCTACCACCTTTCCGTTGGTAAAGAAGAACATTTTGCCGTCCCCGTTACCAGGATGCGCGTGATCCCTGTGCATTTCCATGGCAAGATATCCATGGGCATCTCTCTCCTCGCCATAGCAGACCTGTAGGACAACATTATCTACCTGGAGGGTCGTTCCGCTGTGCTCATCCCTCAGCTTACTGCCATACTCATAGTAATCATACTTATTGGTGGCTGAATCATACTCAAAATACGCACCTACGGTATTGTAATTGCCCTTCTCACCGGGATAGATCTTTGTAGCGCTTTTCTCATCATCATATGTAGCCCTGGCGCCATCCGCCGCAAACAGGAACTTGGGTTCGAAGGAATCATGGTAATCCCAGCTGTATCCCCTGTTCTCCACACCCTTCTTCAGGCCATCGATAAACATGTAGGCAGAATCGGTGCTGTTATAGCTTCCGCCGCGGTTATATCTGTCGAATGCCCCGGAGGTGGGCTTGGCGATACCCTGCGTACCCTGGCTGATATTGTCCACCCTGTCGCTGTTCAGCAAATCGTTTGCATAATATGCGGAACCCCAGTGGCAGACAATGGCATCATGCTCCATACCCACATATACCATATAATCACGGATACTTCTCACAGGCCCGATACGGTCCAGATCGTCAAAGTCCTCAAAGATACAGAACAATCTGGTAAGGTTGTCCCTCAGGGGCACCTGGTAAATAATCCCTGCATTGGTGATGCCATAATGAGGAAGACAGCTCTTCTGGTTCGGGATGGAAACCGCAAGCGGCCTTCTGTTGCCGATCTTTTCATCCACCCACTCGCCGGTCAGGTAACTCTGTATCATTCCATCCTTGACCACCCTGTCGGTGATGACCTGTTCCGTGGGCTCCGGCTCCTGCGTCGGTTCCGGCGTGGATGTAGACGCAGGCGCAGGCGTCTGTGTAGTACTGGCTATGGGCTTGGGATCCAGCTGCGCAGGCTGGGTTGAATCATCCCCGTCTCCGCACCCAGCGGCAAAAAGACTCATTGTTAATATAATTGCTGCTAATGCTTTCCTTTTCATATTAAATCCTTTCCTTTTGTAAACATTTTCTTCTATTTTAGCTCCAACTCATATGTTTTGTCCATTATTTATTCATGAAAATTTTTTAATTTTTATGATTTTCCAGTCATTTACACTTCTCCGGATAAAACAATTAATGACAATTTTCAAGGTTCGTGTTATGATAATTACAGTTCACACTCACAGCTTGTGAATGATTCCATGGCTGAACCGTTACGTTCACACATCAATCTTGAAGGTTTTCAGAAAGGAAGGGGTTATCTATGAAATTAAAAGAGGGGATTGAAATGAATGAGTTTCTGGCCGCTGCGGACAAGTGCACCGGACAGGTATTCTTTCACACAGCCGATGGCAGCATCCTGAACCTGAGATCCATGCTCTCACACTACGTTCTCGTCTCCATTATGTGTAACAAGTCCGTGTTGGAAGATTCAAAGGTCGTATGTACTGAGGATGCGGACTATCAGCTGCTGAAGGACTACCTGGAATAAGGGATCTGAAAGAAATAACTGAAGGATCCCTTACTTAAACGGAAAGTGTCTCCATTTCCCGGTTAATGCTTTCTTCGCAGGAGCGCATGGCAAGGATCGTTCTCTCCAACAGTGTGTCAAGCTCCCAGCCCAGTCTCTCCGCACCGGCTGCTATCACTTCCCTGGAGCAGCCCGCGGCAAACTTTTTATCTTTGTACTTTTTCTTCAGGCTGGAGAGTTCCATGTCCATCACACTTTTGGAGGGACGCATGCGTGCCGCCGCCCCGATCAGCCCTGTCAGTTCATCGGAGGCAAACAGGATCTTCTCCATTTCATGTTTCGGTTCCACATCACAGCATAATCCATATCCGTGACTGCAAACGGAATAAATCATTTCCTCGGATACGCCCGCTTCCCGCAGAAGCTCCGGCGCCTTGACACAATGCTGTTCCGGATACAGTTCAAAGTCAATGTCGTGGAGCAGTCCCACGATCCCCCAGTACTCTTCATCCGCACCGTTTCCCGTCTCCCGGGCAAAATAGCGCATCACACCCTCCACGGTCAGCCCGTGCATGATGTGAAAAGCTTCTTTATTATATTTTTGCAGTAATTCCAATGCTTCCTGCCTTGTGACCGCACTTTTCATGCCTGTTTTCCACCTTTCTGTTTCTCATGTTCTCAGTATATTGTTTCGCAAATCAAAGCCCCGCGGCAATAACCACACCAATCGCCTGCCTGCTTATCTGAGTGATTCATGTATCCGTGTTCCATTCGCCTGTTTATACCACATAGTCCAGGCATACCCTGGACGCAGTGTATGGGCGTACTTTACCGTCCGCCACTGCCACATGCTCCGGATGTATCGCATAGCCCTTCAGGGACTCCTCGTCCTCAAAAGTGGAATCGAGCATCAGATCCGCATTGGAGCTGGAAAGACCCTCCGTATAAACTTTAATTTCTGTCAGACCGGGAATCCTGCCTGCCAATGCCTCCAGACCCTCTTTAATGCCTCTTTTCACGGATGCCTTTTCCTCCGGGGAGAGGTTATCCTTTAAGTTCCATAAGATAACGTGTTTTACCATTCCCTTTTCCTCCTTAAAACGGTATACTTTGTCCGGCACACTGCAATGACTGCCTGGCCGTTGACTGCTTCGAGTCAATTATACTCGTGAACGCATTTCATTGCCGATTACTGCACCAGCATTGCAGAGGCGTTCACTCGTTATACATTTAGGTTGGCAATTGTTTTCGTTCCTGAGTATAAATTATAGCATATTTTCCGGTCATAGCATAGTCCCACGCAATCCCGTGTCCCCTGTTAGGACCTACGGCGCAATATGTGGCATCCAATATGAAAACAAACAGCAGGATGACGCACAGGATCCGCCTCCACCGGGGAGACAGCCTGTGATAAGCCCGCATATAGACAGGCATCAGATAACAGTTCAGCAGCATCCCTCCCAGGCCGAAGCAGACCGCGCCCAGCAGGCAGATCCGCCCGTTCAGATTCAGGACAAACTCACTGTAGTCCCACCATCTCATGCCCCACCTCCACTCCAGGAACACGCTGGTCGCATATTCCACTACAGAGCAGACTGCCGCCGACAGCAGGAAGGTCAGAAGCTTTCTCTCATGCAGCCGGTGAAGCAGGAACCACAACAAAAGCCCCCCTGCACCATAAATGGGCAGATAGGGGCCAAGGTATATCCCTCTGTTGATCCAGGCATGCTCTGTCACCAGGTAAATCGCCACTTCCCACAGCCAGCCGGCAAAGGAGATGAGGAAAAAGTAAAGCACATAAAAGTCAAAATTCCGTATCGTCAAAAAAAATCTGCTGTTTTTTGTCTTCATGGCATTAGTCTGCCCGCAAAAGACATGCTGTATACGCCTGTATCCTACTTCTTGTTTTCATTGATGGCAGTGTGCAGGCTGGTAAATAAATCGCTGTAACGCTTCACGTTCACGGTGGTAACCGCAAGGTGAAGGGTTAACGGAATCTCCCGCCCCTCAAAGCAGAAGGGCTCTCCATTCCTTACACTGATCTTTTCCGCCAGTGCCTCCGCCTCCGCAAGATCCGTGGTATTGGTCAGGATCACAAACTCGTCCCCTCCGATCCGGAATACAATATCCTCCTCCCCCGCATTTTCACTGAGACGTTTCATCGCCTCTAAAATCGCCAGATCCCCCGCCTTACGGGAAATTTCGTTGATCGGCATAAGGGATCTGATGTCCGCACACACAAAATAGCAGTCCCTTCTCTCCCGGAATAAGTCATACAGTTCACTGATATCAACCTGTTTTCTGTTTCTCATATAACGATCTCCTTCCTGCATAGGCACATGCAGCCGGGGATACAGTTCTGAAAACTGATATGTCCTGGTAAACTCTGACGGATTACAGTTCCAGACCGACTTGAACGCCCTGCCGAATGCCTCATTGGAATGGTAGCCGCATAAGACAGCTAATTCCAGCAGATTCCGGCAAGGATTTTCCCTCAAGGCCCTGGCCGCATAAACCATTCTCCTGCGGATCATGTAATCCCGCACGGATATTTTATTGATACATTTGAAAAGCTTTTCCAGAGTGGACTTGGAACAGTAACAGTACCGGGCGATATCCTCTGTATGAATATCGTCTGTCAAATGATCTTCCATGTAGGTCAATGCTGCCTGAAGAAGTTCCAGATTTTTCATACAGGACTCCCTCCCTTCTATGTTCTCTCAGTCACGATATCGTAACTATACTGCAGACCGTCAGGATTTACAGCGGCGCCTCTGGGAAAGTATCTGGCTGACGGTCTGCAGTCGGGTTGTACTGCAAATTTAACTGGTGCACAGTATATATTGTAGCATACAGGGGAAAAAAGTCCTGATATTTTGAGTAAGTTTTATATCTTTATATGCAGGAAGTATTCCGCCATAAAGCAGATCCTCTGTCCCTTCTCCTGCAGTGCATCATTCAACACGTGCATATTGGGCGTTTCAAAACAATGCTCCACCGGATACCTGTCAATATAATTTTTAAAAGAATGCATATTCCTGTTTCAAGACCAGGAAGCATTTGATATAATAATTCTTACCAACATACCGCTTAGGAACCGTCAACAATTAACGGACAGTTCCTTATGCGGCGGAAAGAGAGGGTATCATGAAAATCTATAAGGCAAAGGACTACAATGACATGAGCCGGAAGGCTGCAAACATCATTTCTGCGCAGGTCATCTTAAAACCTGACAGTGTGCTGGGGCTCGCCACCGGCTCTACTCCCCTGGGGCTTTACCGGCAGCTTGCAGAGTGGTACGAAAAGGGGGATCTGGACTTTTCGCAGGTCACCACCGTCAATCTGGACGAATACAAAGGGCTCACAAAGGAAAATCCCCAGAGTTACTATTACTTTATGCATGAAAACCTTTTTAAAAAAGTCAATATTGATGCAGGCAGGACGTTTCTCCCTGACGGAACGGAGGCCGACAGCAGCAAGGCATGTGAAGATTATAATCAGATCCTGCATTCCGTGGGAAGGGTGGATATCCAGCTTCTGGGGCTGGGACACAACGGCCATATCGGCTTTAACGAACCCGGCTCCGTCTTTGAAAAGGAAACCCATTGTGTCAGGCTGGCCGACCAGACCATCAAGGCAAACCGACGTTTCTTCGCCACAGAGGAAGAGGTTCCCCGGGAGGCGTACACCATGGGGATCAAGACGATCATGTCCGCCCGCCGTATTTTGATTGTAGTCTCCGGCGCGGACAAAGCCGACATTGTGAAGAAAGCTTTCTTCGGCCCCATCACCCCGCAGGTGCCGGCTTCCATCCTGCAGCTGCATCCTGATGTGACCCTTGTGGCAGACGAGGCAGCGTTGGCATAATTTGAGATTCCACGGCTTCCGTCCTCCTGATCTGAGGAAGCGCTGCTTAAACCATCGCTTCCTCAGAGCCTCCGGCGGATGCGCACGGATTTGCAATCGAACAAATTTCGATTTGGTTTTTGTTGCTTCCGCCTCGCGGAAGCAAGGGGATCAGTGTGAAAGGCAGCACAGAAACGAGGTGTATTATGTCGAAAAAACATAAAATCATTAATGGGCTTGTATTCCGGGAGGAAGGGGCTTTCGAGCCTGCAACAGTCTACCTGTGCGGCGACAGGATCGTATCAGAGGAAACCTATTCCGCATCGGACGCCGATGAAACCATGACGGATGCAAGCGGATGCTATGTCATCCCCGGGCTTACCGACATTCATTTTCACGGTTGTATGGGAAGCGACTGCTGCGACGGCACGGAGGAGGCGTTTCAGGTGATTACGGAATACGAACTGCGTCAGGGCGTCACTTCCGTCACTCCTGCCACCATGACGCTGTCCGAAGAAATGCTGACCGGAATCTGCCGGGCGGCAAAAGATTTTTCCTTCGCAGAAGGAGCCGATTTCTGCGGCCTGTATATGGAAGGACCCTTTATCAGCCCTGCCAAAAAAGGCGCGCAGAACGAAAAGTATGTCCACCCTGCGGACACGGAAATGCTGAACCGGCTCCAGCAGGCTTCCGGCGGCCTGATCCGCACGGTAACGATTGCCCCCGAAACAGAGGGCGCCATGGAATTTATCCGGAAAAACAGGGACAGTATAAACATATCCCTTGCCCACACCTGCGCTGACTACGATACCGCAAGGGAGGCCCTTGCCTGCGGCGCATCACAGCTTACCCATACTTACAATGCCATGATGCCTTTCAGCCATCGCGCCCCGGGTCCCATCGGCGCCGCCGCGGACAGCAGTCATTGTATGGCGGAGCTGATCTGCGACGGCGTCCATGTCCATCCCGCCGCAGTCCGCACTACCTTTAAAATATTCGGCGACGACCGGATCATCCTGATCAGCGACAGTCTGCGGGCCACAGGTCTTGAGGACGGCGAATATGAACTGGGCGGGCAGACCTTTATCGTCCGGGGAAATCTGGCCAGATTACCGGATGGAACGATTGCCGGTTCCGTCACCAATCTGATGGATTGTGTACGCACGGCTGTCCTCCGCATGGGAATCCCTTTGGCCAGCGCAGTCAAATGCGCGGCTGTCAATCCCGCCAAGGCGGTCGGAATCTATGACGATTACGGAAGCCTTGCCCCCGGCAAATACGCCAATATTGTGCTGCTGGATCAGGATCTTGGCCTGAAAGCAGTCTTTCACCGCGCGGAGACCGTATCCCTTGCATGACGCACCCAATTATAAATTTTATGACCCATTTTCTTAATAAACTTTATAAAACCTTTAGTTCGCGGTCAAACTTTGGACATATTTTCCATGTATGATAAATACATAAACAAAGGAGCTGTTGAGTTTTAACACACGGGTTAGGGTTCTGTCAGCTTCGACTAAAAACAATCCTGATTTATCAGGTTCCTATAGATACTTTCAAACACAATTCCCCCTATTTAAGTAAAAACTCCGGTGATGACCGGAGTTTTTACTTTTATGTCACAGACGGCTTTTAAAATCTTCATAGCCGAACTGTCTGACAATGCGGTAATGTCCGTCCTCCTGCTTCAGCACGATGGCAGGCAGCGGCATCCCGTTAAAGGTATTGTTTTTCACCATGGAATAAATCGCCATGTCCTCAAACACCAGCCTGTCGCCCTCCCGCAAAGGCTGATCAAAGGAATAGTCCCCTATGATATCTCCCGCCAGGCAGGTAGGACCTCCCAGACGGTAAGTACATGGCTTCTCCCAGGGCTGCCCGCTTCCCTGCAGGGGCGGCCTGTATGGCATTTCCAGCACATCCGGCATATGACAGGCCGCGGAGGTATCCAGGATGGCAAGATACAGTCTGTCCTCTCCCGGACTGCCGCCGGGATCACGATCCGCCCCACGCTGTTTCATGCAGTCGCACATGCGCAGATCCGCCTCCTGGGTCTCCAGCACAGTGGCAGCGAGGAACCCGGCATTCAGGGCCACCGCCTCCCCGGGCTCCAGATATACCTCCAGACCGTACTTTTCCTGCATCCTCCTGATACAGCTTTCCAGCCGGGGGATATCATAGCCGCCCCGGGTAATATGGTGCCCGCCGCCGAAATTAATCCATTTCATCCGGGACAGATATTTTCCGAACTTTTCCTCCACCGCATCCAGCGTCTTTTCCAGGTCGTCGGAATCCTGCTCGCAGAGGGTATGGAAGTGGAGGCCGTCCAGCAGTTCCAGTCCCTTGCCTGACCGGACGCCTTCGGCAAAATTCTTTTTCGTCACTCCCAGCCGGGAGCCCGGAGCGCAGGGATCATATATGGCGTGACCCTCCTGCGTGGAACACTCCGGGTTTATGCGCAGTCCAACGCTTTTCCCTGCGGCTTTCGCCCTGTCCCCGAACTTCTCCGCCTGTCTCCAGGAATTAAAGACAATATGATCGCAATATCCCAGGATTTCCGCAAAATCCGCTTCCCGGTAGGCAGGGGAGAAAATATGGTTCTCGCATCTGATGCCCTGCTGCGCCAGAGGCTTTACCATTTCCTCCGCGCATAGCCTGGCCTCATACAGCCCGCTGGCCGTTGCTCCGCAGAGATACCTGCCGATCAGGGGGTAAAGCGCATACATGGAAAAAGCCTTCTGGGCCAGCAGGATATGCGCCCCCGTGCGCTCCATGATCCCGTGCAGGATTTCCAGGTTTCTTTTGACCAGCGCTTCGTCCACCACATAACAGGGAGTGGGCAGTTCTGAAAAAGTCATGATCCGTTCTCCTTTGTCAAGTACATCGAAAAATAAGTTTCTAGCCATATGACGCAGAATGAATTTTCATATGC